>NZ_DASVWK010000219.1:0-5351 GCF_036389735.1 Archangium sp.
GAGCGTCTTCGAGAACTGGATCGACCAGCCCCACGGGCTCATCCTCGTCACCGGCCCCACGGGCAGCGGCAAGACGACCACGCTCTACTCGACGCTCAAGGCGGTGGCCGGCCCGGAGGTGAACGTCACCACCATCGAGGACCCCATCGAGATGGTGTGGGACGGCTTCAACCAGGTGCAGGTGCAGCCCAAGGTGGGGCTCGACTTCGCCGGGGCGCTGCGCCACATCCTCCGCCAGGACCCGGACGTCATCATGGTGGGTGAGATCCGAGACCCGGAGACGGCGGATAACACCATCCAGGCCGCGCTCACGGGCCACCTGGTGCTCTCCACGTTGCACACCAACGACTCCATTGGCGCGGTGGCGCGTCTGAAGGACCTCGGGGTGCCGCCCTTCCTGCTGGCGCAGAGCCTCATCGGCATCATGGCCCAGCGACTGATGCGGCGGGTGTGCCCGCACTGCGCGCAGCCGACGACGCTCACCCCGGATGAGCTGAACATGCTGGGCGCACCCCTCCCGCTACTGCCGGGCGGAGTGAATATCGTCCGGGGCGCCGGGTGTGTCCGCTGCCGCGGTACCGGGTACTGGGGCCGCACGGGTGCCTTCGAGATCGTCAACATGGGCAACGAGCTGCGCGAGCACATCTCCCGGGGCTCCAGCCACGAAGTCATGGTCGACGCGGCCCGCCGGGCCGGCACGCGCACCCTGCGCGAGGCGGCGGTGCGCAAGCTGGCCATGGGCCTCACCTCCTTCGAGGAGGTGGTGCGCATGACCTCCGTGTCGTGAGCCGAGCGCTCGCTCCGTCCTCTGTTGGGTAGGCCACGCCCGGCGGAGGACGGGGGATTTCCGAAATTCTCCCAGCGGCGGGCGGTTACGCTCCGCGTGCGCGGCGCACCTTTCACGAGAGGCGAGCCATGGCGGGAGGAAAGATCGGTATGTCGAGACGTGACTTCGTCGGCTACGGCACGACGGCAATGGCGATGGCGGGAGCGGGCGAGCTGTTGAGCGGCTGCGCGACTACACAGCGGGCGGGGCCGGGAGGGCCGTCGGACTCCATCGGGTACTTCGCCCGCTTCGGCGTGGACGAGCACCTCATCCGCGAGACGCTCGCCGCCGCGCTGTCGCGGGGCGGGGACTACAGCGACCTGTTCTTCCAGCACCGGGTGTCCACCTCCATGGCGCTCGAGGACGGCGCGGTGAACAAGGCGTTCACCACCGTGGAGCTCGGCGTTGGCGTGCGCGTCATCAAGGGCGACCAGACGGGGTACGCCTTCACCGAGGAGCTCACGCTCGAGGCGATGCGCAGCGCGGCCCGGACGGCGGCGGCGATCGCCGATGGCCCCGCGCGGCCCGGCCCCCAGAGCTTCCACGTCTACAAGGAGCTGCCGCGGCGCTACGTGCTCCAGATGCCCTGGGACGCGGTACGCCCCGAGCAGAAGCTGCCCATCCTCGAGGGGCTGAACGCGTCGGCCTTCAAGAAGGATCCGCGCGTGGCCAAGGTGACCCTCTCCTTCTCCGACGAGCACGGCGCGGTCCTCATGGCCGACAGCAACGGGCGGCTCGTGGAGGACGTGCAGCCGATGACGACCCTCTACCTCTCGTGCGTGGCCGAGCAGAACGGCCGGCGCGAGCAGAACACCTATGGCGTCGCCGGGCGCGCGGGGCTGGAGTTCTACTCGACGGAGCGGCTGGAGCGCGTGGTGCGCGAGGCGGTGGATCGCACGACGATCCTCTTCGAGGCCGTGCAGCCGCCCGCCGGGGAGCTGCCGGTGGTGCTCGCGGCGGGCTCCTCGGGCATCCTCCTGCACGAGGCGATCGGCCATGGCATGGAGGCCGACTTCAACCGCAAGGGCACGTCCATCTACGCGGACAAGCTCAACAAGCCCATCGCCCACCCCTTCGTGAACATCGTCGACGACGGCACGAACGAGCATGCGCGCGGCGCCATCAACGTGGATGACGAGGGCAACGTGCCCGACAAGACGATGCTGGTGGAGAACGGCGTCCTCACCACGTACCTGCACGACTCCATCTCGGCCAGGCACTTCAAGGTGAAGCCCACGGGCAACGGCCGGCGCGAGAGCTACCGGCACGCGCCGCTGCCGCGCATGCGCTCCACGTACATGCTGCCGGGCCCGCACAAGCCCGACGAGATCATCGCGTCGGTGAAGAAGGGCATCTACTGCTCGAACTTCACCAACGGGCAGGTGAACATCGGCGCGGGCGACTTCACCTTCTACGTGAAGAACGGCTACCTCATCGAGGATGGCAAGCTGACCCGGCCCATCAAGGACGTGAACATCATCGGCAACGGGCCCAAGGTGCTGGAGAAGGTGGACATGGTGGCCGACGACCTCGTCATCGACGAGGGCGGTTGGACGTGCGGCAAGGACGGGCAGGGCGTGCCGGTGTCGCAGGGGATTCCCACCGTCCGGGTCGCTTCCATCACCGTGGGTGGGCGCAACTCATGAGGGAAGCCGACATGAGCACGACGAACCCCCCGAGCCTGTCGGAGGTCGCGCGGCAGGCGGTCGAGCTGGCGCGCCAGAAGGGCGCTTCCGAGGCCGCCGCCAACGCGGGCCGCGCGCGCTCGGTCGAGGTGCAGTGGCGCGATGGTCAACTGGAGAAGGTCGCCGAGGCCACGACGCGCAACCTGTCGCTCCAGCTCTATGTGGACGGCCGGTACTCCGCGGTGTCCACGAGCGACCTGCGCCCGGAGGCTCTGGAGCGGTTCATCGTGGATTCCATCGCGATGGCGCGGGTGCTGGCGCGTGACGAGTTCCGCCGGCTACCGGAGCCCGAGCTCTACCAGGGACGCGCCCAGGTCGACCTGTCGCTGGAGGATCCTCGCCAGGCGGAGCTCACCGCCGAGCAGCGCAAGCGCTACGTGCAGGAGCTGGAGGCGGCCGCCCGCGCGGTGGACACGAAGGGCGCCATCCTGTCCGTCACCACGGGGTTCGGAGATACCCTGCGAGAGGCGTACCGCGTCAGCTCGAACGGCTTCGAGGGGGGGATGCGCGGGACGCAGTTCTCCGCCTCGGCGGACGTGAGCGTGAAGGACTCGGACGGACGCCGGCCGGAGGAGAGTGACTACTCCGTGGCGCGCTTCCTGGAGAACCTGACGGACGCGGCCACCCTGGGCCGCGGGGCGGGGGAGCGGGCCCTGGGGCGCCTCGGCACGACGAAGGGCGCGTCGGCCGTGCTGACGATGGCGGTGGACAACCGGGCCGCGGGCCGGCTCGTGTCGATGCTGCTCGGGCCGATGACGGGCGCGGCCATCCAGCAGAAGCGCTCGTTCCTCGATGGGAAGCTCGGCCAGCAGGTGGGGAGCGAGCGGCTCTCGCTCACCGACGAGCCCCACCTGAAGCGGGGCCTGGGCTCGCGCCTGTTCGACGGGGAGGGCCTCGCGGCCCGGCCGATGCCCCTCTTCGAGGGGGGCGTGCTGAGCACCTACTTCATCGACAGCTACTACGGCCGGAAGCTGAAGGCGCGCCCGACGACGGGCAACCCCTCGAACCTGTCCTGGAAGCTGGGGGACAAGCCGCGGGAGGCGCTGCTGGCGGACCTGAAGGAGGGCATCCTCGTGACGGCCTTCCTCGGGGGCAACTCGAACGCCATCACGGGGGACTTCTCCTTCGGCATCCAGGGGTTCCGCGTGCGCGGCGGGAAGCTCGCCGAGCCGGTCGGAGAGATGAACATCTCCGGCAACCAGCTGGACCTGTGGAAGCGGCTCGTCGCCGTGGGCAATGACCCCTTCACCCACAGCGCCATGCGCACCCCGACCCTCGTCTTCGAGGGCGTGCAGTTCGCGGGCGTGTAGCCCACGCCGCGGTCCAACGGACGGCTACGCGGGCTCGATGAAGTTGAGCCGGTAGCCGTCGGGGTCCGTGACGACGACCTCCCGCGTGTACCACGGCTGGCGGGTCGGCCCGTCGACGCTGGCCCCGAGGGCCTGGGCGCGGCTGGCCACCTCGTCCACGCCCACGGCGCCAATCCGGAAGCCCAGCAGCACGCCCACGCCCCGCCGGCCCTCCATCTGGAGCGCCGCGGGCTGGGTGACCAGGTACACCTCCGCCTGGCCCTCCCACTGAAGGCGGATGAAGGGCGGCTCCGCGGCCACTCGCTTGAACCCGAGGGCCTCGTAGAACCGCGCCGAGCGCTCGGCGTCCGAGACGAGCAACTTCACGAACGACGACGTCAGTTGATCGCCTTCCATGGAGCGGCCTCTAGAAGCGCGCCTGCATCAGCAGGTTGAAGCCCAGGGCGTTGGGCTTCTCGAAGCTGGGCTGCGCGACGCCGAAGACGTCATCCCGGAACGTCGTCCGGTTGGTGTCGTAGGTGTAATAGACCTCGCCCAGCGCGGAGACGCTCTCGGACAGGTCCCACCGGAAGGTGCCCTTCGCGGAGATGATGGGCTCGGCCTCGCAGACCTCGTTGTTGGCCCCGCACGTGGTGGGCAGGATGCTCAGCACGTTGACGTCACGCACCACCACCGTGCGCGTGCCCGTCAGCCCCGGCGGCGGGTTGTTGCCGCCAAAGAGCGGCTGGGGGCTGCGGAACGACGCCGGCTGCTGCACGCCGACGATGAAGCCCGGGGTGAAGTGCATCCGGGGGAAGTGGTAGTCCGCGCCCGCGGCGATGAACATCTCCGGATTCACCTCCGTGCCGTCCGGGAAGTCGGTGAAGGGCGGCAGGCCGGGCACCTCGAACTGGATGAAGGACAGGCTGCGGTACAGGCCCAGCACGTGGAAGCGCCAGTAGTTCAGCTTCGCGCGCGCCTGGAGCGCCACCGCCGTGGAGTCCTGCGGCACCGTGCGGCCGAATACGTCCGGATCCGACAGCGACTGCACCAGGTAGCTGCCCTCCAGCGACACGGAGTAGGCGAGCCCGCCCGGGTACTGCTCCGGGGTGAAGAAGCGCTGGTAGAGGTCCGGATCGTTCCGGTACAGCCGGAAGTCCACGCTCGTGCCCACCGGGACGCCCACGTGGTAGACGGCCTGCGCGGACACGCCCGCCGAGTTCACCGGCGCCTCGACGCCCAGCGCGGCCAGTCCCGGGACGATTCCCTTCTGGAAGTAGCCGCCGCCGGCCTCCAGGCGCAGCGTCTCCAGCACGTCCCACCCGGCGCCAGCCATGAAGCCGTAGAGCGTCTCCTGCTCCTTGATGAGATCGTTGAGCACGAGCGCCGTCTTGCCGCCCACGTACGCGTACCACTTGTCCCGCGTGAGCTGGAGCTTGGCGCCCGGCACGCCCGCCGCGGTGGCGCGCGTGGTGAAGACGCCGCTGCCACCCCAGGAGATGCGGTAGGCGTAGCCGAGGCGGAAGCGGTCCGCGGACACCGGGAAGCCGG
>NZ_DASVWK010000220.1:0-3289 GCF_036389735.1 Archangium sp.
ACCTGTCCACCATCCGCTCCAGCAAGGAGCTGCTGGCCGGCGGTGGCACCGCGAGCGGCCCCGTGTCCTTCATGAAGGGCTTCGACGCCTTCGCCGGCGTCATCAAGAGCGGTGGCAAGACGCGCCGCGCCGCGAAGATGGTCATCCTCAACGCGGACCACCCGGACGTGCTGGACTTCGTGCGCTGCAAGTCCAGCGAGGAGAAGAAGGCCTGGGCCCTCATCGATGCCGGGTACGACCCGAGCTTCAACGGCGAGGCCTACTCCTCCGTCTTCTTCCAGAACTCGAACAACTCGGTGCGCGTCACCGACGAGTTCATGCGCGCGGTGGTGAACGACTCGGCGTGGACGACGCGCGCGGTGCGCGATGGCCGCCCCATGGACACCTACAAGGCGCGGGAGCTCTTCCGGGAGATTTCGGAGGCGGCGCACCTGTGCGGTGATCCCGGCCTCCAGTTCGACAGCACCATCAACGGCTGGCACACCTGCCCGAACACGGACCGCATCAACGCGTCCAACCCGTGCTCGGAGTACATGTTCCTCGACGACTCGGCCTGCAACCTGGCGTCGCTGAACCTGATGCACTTCCGCACCATCGACGGCGACTTCGACGTCACCGCCTTCAAGCACGCGGTGGACGTGGTGCTGCTGTCCATGGAGATCATCGTCGGCTTCTCCAAGTACCCGACGGAGCGGATCGCCAAGAACAGCCACGACTTCCGGCCGCTGGGCCTGGGCTACGCCAACCTGGGCGCGCTGCTGATGGCCACGGGTCTGCCGTACGACTCGGACGCGGGCCGCAACTACGCGGCGGCCATCACCTCGCTGATGTGCGGCCAGGCGTACGCGATGAGCGCGCGCATGGCGGGGAAGATGGGGCCCTTCGCGGGCTACCAGAAGAACGAGGAGCCCTTCCTCGGCGTCATCCGCAAGCACCGCAAGGCCGCCTACAACGTGCAGCCCGAGGGCTCGGGCACCGAGCTGTTCGAGGCGCAGAAGAAGGCCTGGGACGAGGCGCTCGCGCTGGGCACCCAGTTCGGCTTCCGCAACAGCCAGGTGACGGTGCTGGCCCCCACGGGCACCATCGGCTTCATGATGGACTGCGACACCACGGGGATTGAACCCGACATCGCGCTCATCAAGTACAAGAAGCTGGTGGGCGGCGGCATGCTGAAGATCGTCAACCAGACGGTGCCGCAGGCGCTGGAGAAGCTCGGCTACCCGCAGACCCAGGCCCAGGACATCATCACCTACCTGGACAAGCACGAGACGATTGAAGGCGCCCCGCACCTCAAGCCCGAGCACCTGCCGGTGTTCGACTGCGCCTTCAAGCCGGCCAAGGGCCAGCGCAGCATCCAGTGGATGGGCCACCTGAAGATGATGGGCGCCACGCAGCCCTTCCTCTCGGGCGCCATCAGCAAGACGGTGAACATGCCGTCGGACGCCTCGGTGGAGGACATCGAGAAGGCGTACCTCGAGGCGTGGAAGCTGGGCCTCAAGGCGGTGGCGGTGTACCGCGACGGCTGCAAGCGGACCCAGCCGCTGAACACCTCGAAGGACAAGGTGAAGGACACCAAGGCGCTGGTGGCCGAGCCCGCGCTGGTGGCGGTGAAGGACGCCAGCGCCATGCGTCGGCGGCTGCCGGACGAGCGCCGGGCCATCACGCACAAGTTCTCCATCGGTGGCCACGAGGGCTACATGACGGTGGGCATGTACGAGGACGGCACGCCGGGTGAGCTCTTCTGCGTGATGGCGAAGGAAGGCTCGGTGGTCAGCGGCCTGATGGACAGCTTCGCCACGGCGGTGTCGCTGGCGCTCCAGTACGGCGTGCCCCTCCAGGTGCTGGTGGACAAGTTCAGCCACACCCGCTTCGAGCCGAGCGGCTTCACGGGCAACTCGGCCATCCCGATCGCCAAGTCGATCATCGACTACATCTTCCGTTGGCTGGCGCTGAAGTTCCTGCCCAGCGAGCAGGCGGATGGAGTGGAGGCGGCGGTGGAGAAGACGGTGGCGGTGGCGGCGGTGGCCGAGCCCAAGGCGCCGGTGCAGGTGGCCTCGGTGGCGCTGCCGATGTCGACGCCGCGGAAGACCTACCTCAACCAGGCCGACGCGCCGCCGTGCCACACGTGCGGTGAGATCATGGTGCGCAACGGCGCCTGCTACAAGTGCAGCAACTGCGGCACCACGAGCGGCTGCAGCTGAGCGCCCTACCCTTTCCCTCTCCCGTCGGGAGAGGGACGGGGTGAGGGTACCCGATGAACTCGGGTTCAACCCCGGCCCTCATGAGGAGGGTCAGGGTGCCCCTTGCCTCTCGATGTGAGCCCGAGATCGAAGCTCCGGTGCCCAGGCACCGGAGCTTTTTTCGTTTCAGGGCGAGCCGTCGTGCAGCTTGCCGTAGACCTCGGAGGCCGCCGCGAGGAGCTTCTCCAGCTCATCGAGCTCGTTGGGGCCGAAGGGCGAGGGCCCGCCGTCGATGACCATGAAGCCCACCGCGCGCTCGCGCACCCGGATCGCCGCGGCGGCCAGGTGCGAGAACGATTCACCCAGGGCCGCGAAGAGGGCCTCGTCCTCCTGGCTCTCGGGGACGCTGGAGACGACCGGCCCGCTCCCCGCCGCCGCCATGGCGAGGAGCGAGGGCGCCTCCAGGTCCACCTGGAGCGCCGAGACCGCGGGCTTGTTGCTCCCCGGGCCGTACGCGCGCCCCACCCGGGCGACGCCGAACGACTCGCCCAGGAGGAAGCATCGCGAGAAACGCCCCTGGCAGTAGGACAGCAGCGCCTTGCCCAGCGCGCCCCGCGTCGTCGCCTCGCGCAGCGCCGTGAGCGCCTCCTCGAGCGGCACCGCGGGGGTCGCGGCCTGTCCGGCCAGAGCGCCCTCCAGCGAGCTGGCCGTGGCGTCCGAATCCGTCGCCACGGGTGCCGGCTCGGCCGAGGGATCCCAGGTCGGGATGAACTCATGCATGGACGCCAGCGGGATCTCGCCCGCGCCGCCGAAAGAGCCGGGCTCGGAGGAGCCCGCTTCCTGCGCCGAGAAGTCCACCTCGATGGCGCGCCGAGCCCAGGGAGACGCGGGCTCGGACTCGGTCATGAGGTCCAGGTGCGAGGTCATCTGCATGTCGCCCATGGGCTCGGAGGGCAGCTCGACCGGGACCACCGGCTTCCGCTCGGGAGCGGCCTCCGCGACCGCCGGGCTCGCCTCGGGCGAAGGCGGAAGCACCGCGAGCATCTCGGGAGCGACCTCCACGGTCCTCTCCTCCGGAACGGGAGACGGAGTGGGCACGACAGCGGGCT
>NZ_DASVWK010000221.1:0-8893 GCF_036389735.1 Archangium sp.
GGGCCTCCCGCTACCCGGTCTCCCACGCCGCAGCCCACAGCGCTGATGACGCCGCGTTGGCGGGCGCTCCCGGCTTTGGTCGCGATATGCAGACCTCCATTCGAGAAGGGTTCGACAAAATCTACGAGGTATTCTGGCTCAACGTCTTCGGTCCAAAGCTGGTGGAAACCGTGGGCCGCGAGCGCATGCTGTCCACGCCGGCCCACCGGGTGGAGGAGCTCCCCAATGGCTCCATCCTCCTGGTGACGTGGCCCACCGTGGCGGATTTCGCCAGTGACGAGGCACGGCTCGCTCAAGCCCGCGCCCACGCCCACCTCCGGCCAGACCTGGACTTCGACACCGTGCTTCGTACCTTGCGCGAGCGCAGCGCCATGCTCGCCCCCGTGGAGCCTCGCTTTCACCCGGACGTGGCGCCGCTCCTCTCGCGCGTGGTGGACCGCGCCGCCAGCCACCAGCGCCCACGCAGAATCGCCGAGTTCAACGTCTGGCAGCCCCCCGAGCCCGAGGAGTGGCTCCCCGCCGACTCCGCCCTGCCTCCAGACGTGGATGACCCGGAACGTGTCCGCCAGCATTACAACACCCTCGCCGAGTACCTCGTGGCCCTGCTGCACACCGAGGTGCCGTCCGTCTTCCACACCACGCCTGAATCCCTCACGGATGCCGACTTCTACTTCTGGCGCGAGGAGTTCCCGACGAGCCGCCTGCGAGAGGCCATCGACGAGCGCGCGGTGCCCGCCATTGGCGCCTACCTGGGCGAGGTGCTCGTGCGCAACCTGGGCGGCCAGTGGATACCTCGCGAGAATCTCATGGAGGCACAGGTGCTCGTGGGCAATCGGGTCTGGTTGCCCTTTGTCCGGGCTCAACGCTACATGTGCTCGCGACAGACGCTCCTGGACTACTCACTGACCCGGCTCTACCGCGTGGCCGAGCGGCACCGGAGCTAACGAGCCAGCGTCGCGGCCCGCTCCAGGTTGGCCAGCGCCGCTCCGCGCTCGCGCCGGCCGAGCCCGCACGAGGCGGCCACATCCACGGTCCGCCCCACCAGCCCCTCGAGCAGCGCCAGCACGCGCCGCTGCTCCTCCAGCGGCTGCTTCTCGTGGACGAAGCCCGCGATGAAGCGTGTCCGGGACGGCAGCCTCATCCGGCGCAGCGGCTCGTAGAAGGCGGGTTCCACAGGAGGCGGCTCGATACCGCCAGCCAGCGGCACGTGGACGTAGTCGAGGGACCGCCCCGCCGGCCAGGAGCGCACCACCGCGTTCGACAAGCGCACCAGGGGGCTCACATCCCGCATGCGCCCGAGCGCCCGGTGGTTCAGGTCTCCCAGGCACAGGTGCAGCCCGAAGCGCGCCCCTTCGGGTGAACGGGCCGCGAGCCGGGAGATCCCCGCCGCGAGGAAGCGCGCCATCGGCTCCTGGAGCAGTCCGGGCATGCGCGTCGTGAAGATGAGCTCCGCGGGCACCTCGAGCTGGAAGACGACGTCCTGGCCACCTCGGGCGTGGATCTCGCGCAGCTCCCGCAGCGTCGCCTCCGTGAAGGGCTCCCGGTGGAGGAAGGGCCCCTTCGGACCCAGGGTGAAGAGCGCCACGTCGAAGTCCCCGGGGATGCCCACCTGGTACGCCAGCTCCGCACTCGTGAGGCCCAGGGCCCGCCGCCGCTCCAGGAAGAGCGGGTAGCCCGCCTCGAACGCGGCCATGTACCCGAGGTCCAGCGATTCGCCTCGCAGCGCGTGTCCACGTCGGATTCCGAAGACGGGAGTCTTGTCGTAGCTCGACCAGTCCCCCTCCCGAACCAGCTCCAGGTCCGGGTGCCTCCGGAACGACTCGACCCGCTCCATGATCCAGTTGCGACGCGCTCCCGTCTCGCCGTCCGGCAGGCTGCGCAACCGCTCCCCCAGCTGCGTCAGCGCGGCCTCCATCGCCTCCGCGGTGCTGTCGAACGGCAGGCTTCCAACGAGGTGGATGTTGCGGCGAGCCGCCGCGGCGGGAGTGACCATGGCGGGCACGTTACTTCGACTGTGCGCTGATCGACACCTCCCCGGAATCGAATCTTAACCAGTAAAAGCGGTTTTATGAGAAGATGCGGTCAGCCTCGTCGTCCCAGGAGCCGCATCATGTCCCCCCACACCCCAGAAGAAGCCCCCCCGCAGCGCACGCCCCGCTGGATCGCCCTGGCCTGGGTGGGTGTGTTGTCGGTGGTCGCGTGGCACCACATCCCCAAGGCTCACGCCAATCACACGCACACCGGCTCGAACCAGGCCCACATCGCCACCATTCACGGCAACAACGGGACGAGCACCACCCCGGGAGATCAGGACGAGCAGTACTGCGTCCAGTCGCGCACCGCGAGCATCGACGGCACCCGGATGGCGGGCTTCATCGAGGAGACGCTCGCCAAGCTCTCCACCATCTGGGACGGCACCGCGAGCTGGCGCGTCGACCTGTGGCGCACCCAGAAGTTCTGCACGGAGTACGACTCGGCCACCCGCGCCACCATCGAGTACGAGTACCACATCAAGGATGACTGGTACGAGGTCTCGCTCTGCGGCGGCTACTACAGCTGCGTGGTGTTCGATAACGGCGTCTATGACGGCTACCACACCCACTACAAGTGGGGGTATTCGTACCTCCAGACGGAGCACGTCTCCGGCTACGACACCCGCGCGCGCAAGTTCATCAACCACGAGACCGGCCACATCCTCGGTTTGATGGACCCCAGCTACAACGGGCACTGCATGAACAGCGTCATGCACAACGACCTGTACGCGAGCATGGGCTGCACCGACCCCGTCTGGTACCCCACCTCCAGCGACAAGTCCTCCGTCACGCGGATCGCGGATCGCACCAACACCTGGTGAGTCCGCGGCGAGTCCGACGCTGTCTGTCTTGAAACCTTTCGCGTCCTGAAGAGGACGCCCCTGCTGCAAGGGATTGAAATCATGAGAAAGTTCGTACGACGGGAACTGGTCCACGTGGCCGCGATGATGAGTGTGCTCGTCCTGGGCGTCCGCTGCGCGGGAGAGCTGGACGAGCCGGCCTCCGACGAGTCCCACCTGATGCTGGACAATGCGTTGCTCGTGGCCGAGCGCAGGGGCCTTCAGCTCTGCGTGGAGCTGGATCCCGCCCTGGAGGGCCGTGGCCAGGAGCTGATGGAGACGCTGAAGTCGGACGTGGCGGCCATCAAGGAGCGCCACCCCCTCTGGGAGAAGGCCGGCTTCGGTCAGGCGCCGGTGCGCGTCCAGCGCGGGTGCCCTGGCGCGGCCATGCCCTCGGGGCGGCTGGAGAGCAAGGGCGCGATGGTGGGCCCTGGCGTGAGCGCTCGCCCGAGCCCCTTCCGCACCTTCGTCTATATCGTGGATGACGCGAAGGCCCAGGAGGTGCTCGGTGAGCAGCCGGCGATCCGCGCCCGCGCCGAGCTGATGAAGGTGGAGGACCACGTCCTGGCGGAGGTCTCCACCGCGCTCGTCGTCCGGGCCTCGGCGCTCGGAACGTCTTCCTTCCAGGAGACGTGGCTCACCACGGGCCTGGGGTTGCGTCCGCTGAGCGAGCCCGCCGAGGTCACGCCCGCTGACTTCGTGCCGAAGCTCTCCGAAGGGAGCGGTGTGGCGCCGTAGTCCGCCGAGCAGGGCCCCCGGAGCCGGTTCGTCCGCTCCGGGGGAGGGGCCTGGCTCCAGCCCTAGTTGAACTTGCCCTGGCGCGCCTGCTCGAAGGGCACGCGGTGCTTCATGTACGTGTCCTGGAAGTTGTGGTTCGCGATGACGTTGACGCCGCCGTCGCCGAAGCGGTGCACCACCGCGCCCTTGCCCGCGTCCTTCAGGAACCGCAACGGGTCCACCTTGCCGCCCAGCCCGAAGAGCGAGGGCACCATGTCCCGGTTGTTCACGTAGTGCACGTACTTGGGGCCGTCCGGGTAGGTGGTCGCGGCCGCCCCGAAGGTCTCCACGTTCAGCCGGCTCATCGTCTTCTCGACCTCGGCCTTGGACATCCCATCTTCGATGCGCAGCCGGTTGGAGACGTCCTTCAGCGCCCGGCTGGTGATGAGGCCACCCTGGCTGTAGCCCATCAGGTCCACCGAGCGGCCCGCCTTCAGCTCCGTGTAGAGGGTGTCCGCCAGCGTGTCCACGGCCGGGTTGCGGCCCTTGTCCAGCTTGTCCTTCACGCACTGGGCCAGGTCGGTGACGAAGCCCTCCGTGGAGTTGTGGATGCCGATGGTGCGCGCCCCCGCCTTGTCGGCGATGGCCTGGAGGTCGCTCGACTGCGCCTCCTTGGGCGTCATGATGCCGTTGACGTAGATGATGGTCTTCGTCGGGTGGGCGTTGTTCTTCGGCATCACCGCCGGAATCTGGCTCAGCGGCGTGCCCGGCGGGAACGTCTGCCCGTTGGCGCCCACGAACTGGCCGTCATGCACCCGGTCCGGCGGCTTGCCGCCCCCCAGCAGGCTCGCCACCTGCCGCACCGGCCCCGCCTCGAAGGCGTCCGCCCCCTGCTTCACGACCTTGGCGCCCTCGGTCACCGAGTTCTTCACGGTGTTCACCGCGGCGTTGGCCGTCTGCTGGGTCTTCTCGAGGGTCTGACGCGCGCCCTGGCCCACCTGGGACAGGAGATTGCGGTTGATGGTGCTCATGCGGGGGCTCCTGCGAATGATCCGTTCCCCACATTGTCCCATGGACTGGCGTGGAAGTTACCTCCACCCCGCACTTTTTTGCCAAGTCCGCGCCGTGGACCCACACCGAGGCCTCGAGGGCGACCGACCGGGGGCCGAGGGGTTGGAGGAGGGCAGGCACTCGTCCTGCCCTGGTGTTGGGGACGAGGCCTCCCCTGGCGGCCTGGTCTCCCCCTTGGCTATTGGGGGTGGCAGCCCCACCTTCATGAAGCCTCACCCGTCCTGGAGTCGCATCGTGGACGGAAGGGGAGTGCCATGGACAGCGGCCCACCGACCGAACAGCAGGCGATCGAGGCTGAAACCACCCTCCCACCTACCCTTTCCCTGAAACAGTTCATTCTCCGGTTGCGCGAGGCCCATGCCCGTGGCGGACCCGAGGCCCTCGAGCGGGTGCTCCGCGAGGGCACCCCGCACCAGCGCTCGGTGGAGCCCTATGCCCTGCTGCGCGAGGGGCGCTACACGCGCACGCTCGTCTACCGCGACGAGGATCTGGAGATCCTGGTGCTGGGCTGGGGCCGCGATGCGCGCGCCCCCATCCACGGGCACGATGGCCAGGAGTGTTGGCTCACCACCATCGCGGGCGAGCTGGAAGTGGCGGACTACCGACTCATCGCGGGCGGCCAGGAGCCCGGGTACGCGCTCGTCGAGCGCGCGGGCCCGCCGCGCACCCTGCTCCCCGGCGCCATGGACCACCGCGACCCCGAGACGGAGCTGCACTCGGTACGCACCGGTGCGCACAGCGGCTTCGCCATCTCCCTCCACATCTATTCCCGACCCATCGAGTCCTGTCTGGTGTACGACCCGCGCCGTTCCCGTTGCGAGCTGCGCAAACTCCATTACGACCGTGTGATGCGCATCGCCGACCCTCCCACCTCCCGTCCTCCCCAGCCCGCGGCGGAGCGACCGCGCCCTGGACGTCTCGCCCGCCTCTGGCAGGTCCTCTTCCGTCGTGTCCAGGAGGTGAAGGAGACGCTCGTCCCCGCCCGGGTGGGCGAGGCCTCGGCGAAGATCGCCATCAAGCGGGTGGAGCACCGCTACGCCAACAAGGTGGTGGCGCTCCAGGACGTCAACCTCAACATCCGCTCCGGCGAGTTCGTCTGCCTGTTGGGGCCCTCGGGCTGCGGCAAGTCCACGCTGCTCTATGCCCTGGCGGGGCAGCTCGAGCCCACCGGCGGCCAGGTGCGCATCGACGGCAAGCCCATCCACGGCCCGGGGCCGGACCGGCTGCTCATGTTCCAGGAGGCGGCGCTCTTTCCGTGGATGAGCGTGCGGCAGAACATCGAGTTCGTGCTGGCCGCCCGGGGCCTGTCCAGGGCCGAGCGCCGCGAGCGCGCCACCCGCTATATCCAGTACGTCCAGCTCACGGGCTTCGACGGCGCGATGCCGCACGAGCTGTCGGGCGGGATGAAGATGCGCGCCGCGCTCGCCCGGGCGCTGGCGGTGGACTCGCCGGTGCTGCTGATGGACGAGCCCTTCGGCTCGCTGGACGCGCAGACGCGCCTGCACATGCACGAGCTGCTCCAGCGCGTATGGCTGGAGACGCGCAAGACGATCGTCTTCGTCACCCATGACGTGACGGAGGCGCTGGTGCTGGCCAACCGGGTGGTGGTGATGGCGCCCCGGCCGGGCCGCATCCTGAGGGACCTGGAGGTGCGGCTGCCCATGCCGCGCGGTCCCGACGACGTGGCGCTGGTGGGACTCGCGCGGCAGATCCGCGCCATGCTCCGTGAGAGCGAGTCCATGAAGGGTGCCGGGCCTGGAGCCCGGGAGGACGGGGGGACGCATGACGAAGGTCTGGCACCTGGGTCAGAAGCTGCTGTTCCTCGCGGGGCTCCTGGGGGTGTGGGCGCTGCTCGCCCGGTTCGGTCCCTGGCCCCACCACCTGTTCCCGGGCCCGAAGGCGGTCGCTGAGAGCCTCTTCGCCATGGCGAGGGATGGCCGGCTGTGGGAGGGCATCTCGCTCTCCATGGCACGGCTGGCGCAGGGCTATGCCCTCTCCGTGCTCATCGGCGTGCCGCTGGGCATCGTCATGGGGCGGATGCGCGCGGCGCGCCGGGTGCTGAGGCCCCTGGTGGTGGGCCTCCAGGCGCTGCCCTCCATCTGCTGGCTGCCGCTGGCCCTGCTGTGGTTCGGCCTCACCGAGACGTCCATCATCTTCGTGGTGGTGATGGGCTCGGTGCTGGCCATCTCCATCTCGGTGGAGGACGGCATCCTCAACGTGGACCCGCTGCTCATGCGCGTGGCCTCCACGTACGGCATCCGCGGGCCGCGCTTCTACGGGGGCGTGCTGCTGCCCGCGGCGCTGCCCGGCATCGTCACCGGCCTCAAGCTGGGGTGGAGCTTCGCCTGGAGGGCCCTCATGGCCGGCGAGCTGCTCTACGTGTCCGGTGGCCTGGGCCAGCTGCTCACCATGGGCCGCGAGCTGATGGAGATTCCGCAGGTGATGGCGGTGATGATCGCCATCATCCTCGTGGGCACCTTCATCGACCGGGTGCTCTTCCAGACGGTGGAGCTGCGCGTGCGGCGCCGCTGGGGACTGGCGACGGGCTGACAGAAGGCTCGTACCCCGGTCCATGTGCGGCGGGCCCCGACCCACCCCACCCTGGGCGGCATATGCGGATGCGTTCGTGGGTGGTGGCCCTGGCCACCGTCGTGCTGGCGGCGGCCGGTTGCAAGAAGGAGCAGGCGGGCAAGCAGGGAGGCGGCGAGCAGCGTCCGCTCCGGTTGGGCTTCTTCCCCAACATCACCCACGCCCAGGCGCTGGTGGGCAATGGCACGGGGGCCTTCCAGCAGGCCCTGCCCGGCGTCGAGCTGAAGATGTTCAACGCCGGCCCCACGGCCATGGAGGCACTCAGCTCCGGCTCGCTGGATGCCTCGTACGTGGGCACGGGTCCGGCCATCAACACCTTCCTCAAGGGCGGGCGGGAGCTGCGCATCATCGCCGCCGCGGTGGACGCGGGCGCGGTGCTGGTGACGAAGACGGCGCGCACCCCGGCGGAGCTCAAGGGCAAGACGCTGGCCAGCCCCCAGCTCGGCAATACCCAGGACATCGCCCTGCGGCACTGGTTGGGCCAGCAGGGCATGAAGGTGGGGCAGGACGTCACCGTCACCCCGCTGTCCAACCCGGACATCCTCGGCCTCTTCAGCAACGGGAAGATTGAAGGTGCGTGGGTGCCCGAGCCGTGGGGCGCCCGCATGGTGGCCGAGGCCGGGGGCCACATCCTCGTGGACGAGCGCGACCTGTGGCCACAGCGGCGCTTCCACACCACGGTGCTCGTCACCACCCGGCAGGCGCTGGAGCAGCGGCGCGAGCAGCTCAAGAAGCTGCTGCGCGTGCACGTGGAGCTCACCCGGCAGTGGCAGCAGCAGCCAGACGCCTTCGTCTCGCGCGTCAACGAGGCCTTCGGCAAGGTGACGGGGCACCCCATCTCCGAGCCCGTGCTCAAGGACTCCTTCACCCGACTGGTGCCCGCACTGGAAGTGGTGCCCGGTCAGCTCCAGCAAGCCGCCGAGCACGCCCGGCAGCTCGGCTTCATCCCCAGCTCGGAGCTGACGGGCATGGTGGACGACTCGCTCCTCAAGGAGGTGCTGGCCGAGGGCCCGGGGCCCAAGCCGACCGCGGCTCCGGACCCGGCCCCGTAGGCCCTCTCTCCGCCGCCCACGTCGGCACGGGCCTGGGCCTGGCGAAGGGGGCCATGGCACCCGGGCTCAGCTCAGCTTCGGGGGGATGCGGTAGATCTCCTCCACGTCGGCGTGGTTGAAGAGCCCCATCGCCTCGCGCTGCACGATGAGCGTCCACTGGCGGTACTCCGCATCCCGGCGCTTCTCGCCGTACTCGGCCAGCTTCTTGTCGCGCGCGGGGCCGGGTGCCATCGCCTGCACCTGCTGCCCGAGCTGCCTCAACTCGCCGAGCTGCCGATCCAACCTGTGCCCGAGTGCCTTGAGGCTGTTGGCCGCCTCCGCCTTCAGGGCCACTTCGATCGCGAGCGTTCCACCGATGGGGGCCTTGCTCGACATGGTCTCGACCTCCGCGAGGATGCGTCGACCTGATGGTATCGTCTCCCTCCGCTACCTGTCATGGCCGCCAAAAAACTCCTCTATGCCCTCCTGGTCGTGGGAGGGCTCGCCCTCGCCCTCCTGCTCGGTGGGATGATGTACCTCGTCACTGGCCAGCCGAAGGACCGGGCGGGCTGGTCCGTGCTGCTCCTCGGTGCGCCGCTGCTCCTGGTGGCGG
>NZ_DASVWK010000222.1:0-2711 GCF_036389735.1 Archangium sp.
CTCCAGCAAGCGCGGGAGCGGCTCATCCGGCCGACCCACCACCGTGCCGAGCAGCACCTCCAGCTCGGTGGCCATCCGCGCCACCGTCGCCGCGTCGAAGAGGCAGGCGTTGTAGCTCAGCGCTCCCTCGAGCCCCGTCTCCGTCTCCTCCAGGGACAGGGTGAGGTCGAACTTCGAGCTGCCGTGGAGCACGTCCAGCCCGGTGAGCGTCAGGCCCGGCAGCTCCAGCCGCGTCCGGGGCGCGTTCTGGAGGACGAACATCACCTGGAAGAGCGGCGAGTACCGCAGGTCTCGCACCGGCCTCAGCTCCTCCACCAGCTTCTCGAAGGGCACGTCCTGGTGCGCGTAGGCCCCCAGCGCCACTTCCCTCACCCTCGCCACCAGCTCCCGGAACGTCGGCGCCCCGCCCACTTCCGTGCGCAGCACCAGCGTGTTGACGAAGAGGCCGATCAGCCCCTCTACCTCCGCTCGCGTGCGCCCCGCCACCGGCGTGCCCACCGCGATGTCCTCCTGCCCGCTCCACCTTCCCAGCAGCGCCTGGAAGCCCGCCAGCAGCACCATGAACAGGCTGCTCCCCTCTCGCTGCGCCAGGACGCGCAAGGGCTCCACCCGCTCCTTCGACAGGGAGAACCGATGCGCTCCCACCCGGAACTCCGGCACCTCGGGGCGCGGCCTGTCCAACGGAAGGTTCAGCACCGACGGGCTGCCCGCCAGCCGCCCACGCCAGTACGCCAGTTGTGCCTCCAGCGCCTCGCCCTTGAGCCACTCGCGCTGCCAGCGCGCGTAGTCCGTGTACTGGAGCGGCAGCTCCGCCAGCGGGCTCGGCTCTCCGCGCGAGAAGGCCCCGTACAGCGCCGCCAGCTCCCGCACGAAGATGCCCGTGGACCAGCCGTCCGTGACGATGTGGTGCATCGTCAGCAGCAGCACGTGCTCGGTCCCGCCCAGGCGCAGCAGCAGGGTCCGCACCAGCGGCCCCTCCGACAGCACGAAGGGCCTCCGGGCCTCCTCTTCCGCCCGCCGGAGCACCTCGGCCTCACGCGCGTCCGCCGACAGTCCGGACAGCTCCACCCGCCCGTGCTCCACCCGCGCCCGCCCCACCACGCGCGCCACCGGCTGGCCCTCGTGCTCGCCAAACGTCGTCCGCAACACCTCGTGGCGTTGGACGAGCGCCTCCAGCCCTCGCTCCAGGGCCTGGACGTCCAGGGCCCCCGTCAGCCGGACCGCGGAGGGGACGTTGTACGCCGTGCTCCCCGGCTGGAGTCGATCCAGGAACCACAGCCGCTGCTGGGCGAAGCCGAGGACCGGCTCTTCTCCCGGCCTCGCCACCAGGGGCGGCGGAGCCCCCGCTCCCGTGGCGAGCCGCGGCGCATCCTCCACCCGTCGGGCGAGCGCCTCCAGCGTCGGGGACTCGAAGACGGCCCGCAGGGGCAGCTCCACACCGAAGGTGCCGCGCACCCTCGACACGAGCTGCGTGGCCAGCAGCGAGTGCCCGCCCAGCTCGAAGAAGGAGTCCGTCACCCCCACGCGCTCCACGCCCAGCGTCCGCGTCCACAGCTCCGCCAACCGCCGCTCGGTGTCCGTGCGCGGCGCGACGAAGCCCTCGCTCCTCGGAGCCACCCCCGGCAGCGGCAACGCCTTCCGGTCCACCTTGCCGCTCGGGGTGAGCGGGAAGGCGGCCAGCACGACGATCGCCGCCGGCACCAGGGGCTCGGGCAGGCGCGTCTTGAGGACGGTTCGCAGCGCCGCGCCGTCCACCGGCGCCGAAGCCACCACGTAGGCCATCAGCCGCTGATCTCCCGGCCCGTACTCGCGCACCAGCGCCACCGCGTCCCGCACCGAGGGCAGCTCGCGCAGGGCCACCTCCACCTCACCCAGCTCGATGCGGTGGCCGCGCAGCTTCACCTGGAAGTCCACGCGCCCGAGGAACTCCACCGTCCCGTCCGCCAGCCACCGGGCCCGGTCTCCCGTGCGGTACAGCCGCGCACCGGGCTCTCCGCCGAACGGATCCGGCACGAAGCGCTCGGCCGTCGCATCCGGACGCCCGAGGTAGCCGCGCGCCAGTCCCGCTCCACCGATGAACAGCTCGCCCGCGACGCCCACGCCCACCGGCTGCCCGTGCCCGTCCAGCACGTACAGCCGCACGTTGGCGATGGGCCGGCCCAGCACGGGGCGCTCCCGCTCCGAGGTGATGGGGCACACCGTCGCGTCCACCGTGCACTCGGTGGGGCCGTACACGTTGAAGGCCCGCACCACCCGCGAGGCCGCCAGACGCCGCCACAACGTCTCGGAGATGGCCTCGCCGCCAATCAGCAGCGTGACGGGCCGCGTGGCCTCCTCCAGCCAGCCCGTCTCCACCAGGAGCTGGAGCTGCGAGGGCGTGCAGTCAAAAACATCCACCCGCTGGTGCTCCAGGTACTCGCGCAGCGCCTCGCCGTCGAAGCGCACGGACTCCGGCGTCACGTCCAGCGTGTGCCCGCGCAGGAGCTGGAAGAGCTGCTTCACCGACGTGTCGAAGGACACCGAGCCGTTGACGCTCACCCGCTGCCCCGGCCCCATTGGCGCGTACACCGCGCGGTGCAGCGCCTCGACGAGGTTGGCCACCGCCCGCTGCCGCACCATCACCGCCTTGGGACGGCCAGTGCTGCCCGAGGTGTAGATGGCATACGCCAGGTGCTCCGGCCCCGCGCCGCCCGGCACCGGGGACGTCGGCT
>NZ_DASVWK010000223.1:0-11494 GCF_036389735.1 Archangium sp.
GTGAGCACCAGCCGGCCCGTGTCCACCCACGGGTCCAGCGCCTGCCCCACGCAGGCGGCCTTCGCCATCAAGCGCGGGGGCGTCTCCATGAAGCCGAAATAGAGGCCCTGCTCACCCACGCGCGCGCCAGTGGCCAGGAAGTGCAGCCCCAGCAGCGTCTTGCCGGTGCCCGGCGCGCCGAACACCAGCGTGCTGGAGTGGCCAGGCACCCCGCCGTGGAGCATCTCGTCCAGCTCCGGCACGCCGAGGCCCAGCCGTGCGCCTGGCTCCGGCATCACCTGGGGCGGCTGGGGGTAGAGCGACTCGATGCGCGGGTAGACGACGAGCCCATCGGTGTTGATCTCGAAGGTGTGCCGGCCGGTGAGCTGGGGTCCGCCGCGCAGCTTCGTCACCTCCAGGGTACGCACGGACCGGAGCCCCTCCACCTGCATCTCCAGCCGCAGCACCCCGTCCACCATGGCGAACTGCGGGTCCGAGGCGCTCTCCTGCCGGTTGGTGAGCACCAGCGTGGTGCAGCCGGCCAGCGCGTTGTGCACGCCCAGGGCGTGGAGGAACTCGCGCAGGACCAGCGTGGAGCCGGCGCTCTCCTGCACCGCCAGCAGTCCGTCCACGACGAGCACGCTGGCCCGGTGCTCGCGCACCGCGCGGTAGAGCAGCTTCGACAGGCCCTCGAGTCCCCCGGCCTTGAGCGTGGCGTAGCCGCTCATGTAGTGCAGCGACTGGCCGATGATGTCTCGCTGGAAGAAGCTCATCTGGCCCAGGTGCGTCATCATCCGCCCGTGGGACTCGGACAGCAGGGTGATGAAGACGGCGCGCCCGCCGCTGGCCACGTGCGAGAAGCAGAGCTGGTTGCCGAGGATGGTCTTCCCCGTCCCGGGCGAGCCGGTGACCATGTAGGTGCCCCCGTGCATCCACCCGCCATTCAGGACGATGTCCAGGCCGGCGGACCCGCTGGCGACGCGTTGGACGGGCTCCTTGGAGAGCTCGGCTTCGTTCACGCTCTCACTCCTTCTCACCACCGGGACACTATCGGTACCCGACACCTTCCGAGGAGTTTTCCGTTACGAGTGTCCGACAGGGCCCCGAACCTCCGGGCACGTGTTGATTTCTAGACAGGGGTCTGGAGCCGCTCGCGCAACAGGTGCTTCTGCACCTTGCCCAGGGCGTTGCGCGGCAGGGCGTCCACGAAGAGGACGCGGCGCGGCTTCTTGAAGCTGGCGAGCCGGTCCTTGCAGTAGTCCACCAGGACCTGGGCGTCGGGCGAGGAGGTGCCGGCGCTCGGGACGACGACGGCCACCACCTGCTCGCCGAAGTCCGGGTCCGGCAGTCCGAGCACCGCCACCTCGGCGACGGCGGGGTGCGTGGCGAGCACCTCCTCCACCTCGCGCGGGTACACGTTGAAGCCGCCGCTGATGATGAGCTCGCGGGCGCGGCCCGTAATCTGGAAGTAGCCGTCGCCGTCGCGCAGGCCGAGGTCCCCGGTGCGAAACCACCCCTCGGGGTCGAAGGCCTCGGCGGTGGCGTCCGGGCGCTGCCAGTAGCCGGCGAAGACGTGCGGGCCGCGTACTTCAATCTCCCCCGTCTCTCCCGCGGGCAGTGGCTGGCGGGTGCGCACGTCCACCACCCGGGCCTCCTGGCCGGGGTAGGGCATGCCCACGGTGCCGGGGCGCCGCTCGCCCTCGTAGGGGTTGGTGGTGTTCATGAGGGTCTCCGTCATCCCGTAGCGCTCGAGGATGCGCTGGCCGAACGTCTCCTCCACGTCGTGGAAGAGCTGGGGGCTGAGCGGGGCGGAGCCGGAGACGAGCAGCCGCGGCTGGCGCGGGCGGAGGCCGGAGCGGCGGGCCTCCTCGACGAGGCGGCCGTACATGGTGGGCACGCCGAAGAACATCGTCAGGGAGGCGTCGTCCCGGAGGGCGGCGAGGGCCTCGGAGGCGACGAAGCGGCGGCGCAGGTCCACGCTGCCCCCGGAGTAGAGCGTCCCATGCAGGCCCACCATGAGGCCGTGGGTGTGGAAGAGGGGCAGGGTGAGCAGGAGCCTGTCCCGCTCCGTCCAGCGCCAGGCCTCGGTGACGGCGCGCACGTTGGCGAGCAGGTTGCGGTGCAGCAGCATGGCGCCCTTGGAGCGGCCGGTGGTGCCGGAGGTGTAGCCGAGCACGGCGAGCTGCTCGCCCGTGGGCAGGGCCAGGGAGGCGGTGGCGTCGCCCTCGGCGAGCAGCGCGTCGAAGTCGACGGTGGGCCAGGGCACGGGGACGGTGGCGGGTTCCACGGTGACGAGCCACTCCAGGGCGGGCAGCGAGGCCTTCAGGGGCGCGAGCTCGGCGGCGCCGGCGGCCCCGGTGACACAGACGCGTGCTCCGGCGTCGGCGAGGATGTGGCCGAGCTCCACCTGCCGGTACTGGGTGTTGACGAGGACGACGACGCCGCCGGCGTACTGCGTGCCAAGGTAGGCGAGGACGAAGGCGGGGCTGTTCTCCAGGAAGAGGGCCACGCGCTCCCCGGACTTCAGCCCGCGGCGCTGGAGGGCACTGGCGAAGGCGGCGACGCGGCTGGCGAGCTGCCCGGCGGTGAAGCGCTGCTGCTCGAAGTCGAGGACGGGCCGCTCGGGAGACTGGTGGGCGCGGGTGAGGAAGGTCTCGAGAAGAGAAGACGCCATGGGCGCGGAAGCTACCCCCGAGGCGCGGGTTCCGCACTAACGTGCGCGGGGCGCCGGGACGCCCCGGCCCCGTTCAACATCAGCGAGAGGAAACGTCGTGGGGATCGCCCGCATCGTGGGATTCATGCTCGTCGTCGCCGGTACCGTGTTCCTGGTGACGGCCTACCGCGCCACCGGCTCCATGTCCGAGCGCGCCATGGAGACCTTCACTGGCCGTTACACCGAACGGACACAACGAGACCTCGCCCTTGGCGGCGCGGGCGTGGTGGGCGGCATCCTGCTCATCGCTTTCGGTGGGGGCGGAAAACGCCGCCGGTAACACCCGCGGTCACGAGCCAGTGATCCAACCGGACCCCTCGGGGTCACTTCCTCCTGGCGGGCGGAGTAGACCCGGGATGGACGAAATCCTCTCAACTCGGGAAGAATCCTCGAGTCCAGAATGGGGGGGAAGGAAGGTGGGAGACGTGCGCTCGGAGAAATTCTCGCTTCTGACTCGTGCGTTGGAGGAACTCATCGAGGGACAGGCCTCGGCCGCCCGACGTTCGCTGGCGGCGCTCACCCGGCGGTTGGACGTGGATGCCGTCGCGGAGGACATGCAGTACTTCCTCTTCGCCACGGCACTGGCCCGGCGGCTGGGCGTGGGCGAGGCCCAACAGATGAACCTCTACCTGCGGCGCTTCGAGCTGCCGCAGATCTCCCTCTTCAACCTCGTGGCCCAGCGGCTGCCGATGGTGAGCCTGGCGGGCGTCATCGCCAACGACCTCATCCGTGGCCTGCTCGCGGGCCACGAGGAGGCCACGCTCGTGGACGTGGGCCTGGGCACGGGGCGGCAGGAGGTGGCCCTGCTGCACCTGTTGAAGGCGTCCGGCTCCTCGCTCCGGCGGCTCACCGTGGTGGGCGTGGAGCCCGACGAGCGCAGCCTGCGCCAGGCGGAGGTGGCGCTCTCGGACGCGGCCCGCGAGCTGGGCCTCACCCTGCGCTTCCGCGGCATCCCCAAGGTCATCGAGCAGCTCCACGAGGATGACTGGGGCTGCTTGCACGACAACCCCGGACCGCGCGTGGTGCACGGGGCCTTCGCCTTCCACCACATGGCCGCGGGCGTGGATCGGCAGCTCATCTTCAACCGGCTGCGCGAGCTCGAGCCCGTCGGCGTGGTGCTGTGCGAGCCCAACTCCGACCACGTCACCGACTCGCTGGCCCAGCGCTTCCACAACGCCTGGCACCACTTCTCCCACAACTTCGAGCTGGTGGACCGGTTGGACCTGCCCGTGCGCGAGCGCAACGGCATCAAGCGCTTCTTCGGTCGCGAGTTCGAGGACATCCTCGGCACGGTGGACGACGCCCAGCGCTACGAGCGCCACGAGCGCGTGGAGACGTGGCGGGAGCGGCTGCGGGGGGCGGGCTTCTCTCCCGTGCGGCGCTTCGAGGGCGATTGGAGTTCGCCGCACCCGGCGGTCCACATCCGCCAGCACCCGGGCTACGTGGGCGTGGGGTACAAGGAGGAGACGCTGGTGGCGGTCCACTGCGCCACCGCGGACGCGAGGTAATCCATGGAGCCGGAGTGGGAGGAGCGCGGGCGGCGGGTGCTGGAGGCCTGCCGTCGCGCGGGGGTGAAGCTCGCCCTGGCCGAGGCCAGCACCGGGGGCCTGATCGCCGCGTGCCTCACGGACATCCCCGGGGCCTCGGCCGTGGTGGAGCGGGGCTTCATCCCCTACTCCAACGAGGCCAAGACGGAGCTGCTCGACGTGCCCGTGGCGCTGATGGTGGCCCACGGGGCCGTCAGCGAGGAGGTGGCGCGGGCCCTGGCCGAGGGCGCGCTGGCCCACTCCCACGCGGACGTGGCCCTGGCGGAGACGGGCATCGCCGGCCCGACAGGTGGCTCGGCCGCCAAGCCGGTGGGCCTCGTCCACCTCGTGGTGAGCCGGCGGGGCGGAGCCACCACCTGCGAGCGACACGTCTTCAGCGGGGACCGGGCCTCCATCCGACGTGCCGCGGCGGCCCGAGGTCTGGAGCTGTTGCTCTCCCACCTGGAGGGGGGCTGACTACCCGACACACCGGATGGTGGCCATCCACGGCCGTGGGTAGTGATAGATTCACCCTTCGTCTTCCCTCTCAATTCCCCCCACCGCGCTCCGTCGCGCGAGGAGAGTGGTCGTGTACAGGATCGATCTCGACAAGGAGCACGCCATCATCGACCTCGTGCTGGACGGGCTCATCCGGCAGGACGAGATGAGCCGTTTCGTCGAGGAACTCAAGGCCGCCACCCTGGGCTTCGCGGGACGGGAGGTGAAGATCAAGGCGGACATGCGCACCTTCCGCCCCTCCTCGCCCCAGGTGGCGGAGATGCTGCGCGCGGTGCAGGAGTTCGGGCTGCACAACGGGGTGAAGCGGGTGGCCGAGATGGTGGAGAGCCAGCTCGCCGTCCTCCAGCTCAACCGGGTGGCCCGCGAGAGCGGCACGGACAAGATCCTGCGCCGCTTCACGGACGACGCGGCGGCGCGGCGCTGGCTCATCCACGGTGACGAGGAGCAGCTCTCCGCGTAGGCCCGAGCCCCGCGATCCCCAGGGGGAAGCGCGGGGCAGGGGGCCCTCGCTCAGCGCGCGAGCAGTCGCGGCAGGGCGCCGCGCAGGTCGGGCAGGGAGCCGATCCGCTTCGTGCCGGAGGCCTGGGGCGTGCCGGTGCTGCTCAGCAGGTCACGCAGGGCGCGCGGCTCGAGGGGGCCCTGGCCGGCGGCGAGGGCGGCACCCTGGAGGCTGGCCACCGCGCCCACCACGATGGGCGAGGCGCTGGAGGTGCCGCTGAAGGTGGCCGTGTACGACCGGTTCTCGCCGGAGCTGAACAGGTCGCCGTAGCCCAGGGTGACGACCTGCTCGCCCCAGGCGTGCACGTCCACGCGGCTGCCATGGTTGGTCCAGCACATGGGCGCGTGGGTGGTGGCGGTGCCGGCGGCCACGAAGATGGCGCCCGAGTCCCGTACCGAGCGGTCGAAGGCGCCGCGGTAGGCCGCGTCATCCAGGTTGACGCTGCCGTTGCCGGCGGCCTCCACCACGTGCACGCCGTTGGCGGTGGCCTGGGCGATGGCGTCGAAGTTGGCCTGCCAGTACTCCAGGGGGACCTCATTGCACTGGCTCGTGTTGCAGACGCAGTCCCGGCTGGTGCGAGGCCCCGGGGCCTGGAGCTGCACCAGCACGACGCCGCCCTGGCCCGCGGCGAGTGCCGCGCGGGTGATGGCGCTCGCGACGCTCTGGTTGGCGATGCCCTCGCGGCCCACCTGGGCCCCGTGGGCGATGCCGGTGATGCCATACCCGTTGGCCTTGCCCGCCATCACGCCCATCACCGCGGTGCCGTGGTCGCGCCAACCCGTCTCGTTGAACGGGATGCCACCCTCGTGGAAGAAGGCGGGCAGATCCTCGTGCGAGCCGTTCCAGGCGCCCTCCACGTCGACGATCTTCACGCCCGTGCCGGTGCCCCCCGGCACCCTCCAGGCGAAGCGGGCGTCGATGCCGCCAGGAGCCGCGTCCAGGTAGCCCTGCTGGCTCTCGTACGACCCGGGGGTGGCCGCCATGCCGCTCGCGCCCGTGTTGAACCAGGCCGGACGGGTCGTCGCCTCGAGGTAGGCGATCTCCACGCTGTCGAGCGCGTTGAGCTGCATCACCAGCTCGTTGAGGTCACCGGCGAGGGTGCCGGGCCGCAGCGGCAGCTCGAAGTACAGGTCCAGGTCCGCCATCTGCTTGCCACTGCGCTCCTCGGCGAGGCGCTTGCCCTCGGACAGGGTGAGCTCGTCCTGGCGGAAGAGGCGCGAGGCCGAGCCCAGACGCGGCACGCGCACGAGCAGCTTGTGGAGGGCGCTGAGGTCCGCCTGGAGCTTCGCCTCGGACAGGCCGCGGCGCTTCATGTAGCCGGCCTCGGCCACACCGCGCTCGGCGGCCAGCGCGCGCATCATCCCACCGCGCAGGCGTACCCGGGTCCCCTCGTGGAACTTCACCACCAGGCGCTGCACCGACGTCTCCGGCTCGAGCTCGGGACTGGTGGGCTTCACCGTGGAGAGACGCGGCTCCAGCACCTTGATGCTGGTGGCCTGGGCCGCGGGGGCGACCACCAGGGCCAGACCCATCATCAACGTGCGGGTAACGCGGGAGTGGAAAGAGAATGCCTTCATCGTCCGTCCTTCGTGCGGGTAAAGGGAGGTACGGTCCATGACGGCGGGCCCCTGGTCGGGGGTTCCTGGAGCCTCCCCACCGCCGTCACGCTGGCAACCTGTCACACGGGTCTGTCACGCCCGCTTGCTGAACCAGGGTTGTAGATTTTCAACTCAATGGAAATATTAGCAGAGATTTTCCGGCCTGGGAACATCGCTGCGAAATCCAGTTTTCCCATTCTGAACGGGTAGTCCGCTACGTTCTGAACGAGAGGACGGGCGGCTCGTCGCGCGGCGCGGCGCGTTTTTTCACAGCGGGGAGGGTCCGGGGCCCAGCGCCAGGAAGAGCAGCGCGGCGAGGCTCGCGTAGAGCGGGACGTTGCAGGCGAGGGTGATGCGGTTGATGCGGCGGAAGCGGGCCTGCTCCTCGTCGGCGAACCAGATGCCGTCATCCCCCGTGGTGTGTCCCTCCACGGCCTGGAAGAAGAGCGTGGCGTACATCACCTCGACCAGGAGGCTCACCAGCACGAGGGCGAGCAACGACAGCGCCCACACATCCATGCGCGAGAGCGGGCCCTCGTGGTTGAGCCGGAACCAGGAGACGCCGCACAGGACGAGCAGGATGCACAGCACGTCATGGCCGATGCCGTAGGGTGGCTTCCAGTTGTAGGAGACGTAGAGCATGTAGAGCTCGGCCACGCCGCGCACCCACATGAAGGCGCCGAAGGCGCCGAGCACCATGCGCAGGTGCGGGTGGATGGAGGTGTCGAGCGACACCAGCGGGCAGAGCAGGAACCAGAGGAAGATGGCGTAGAAGAGCCACGCGAGCTTGGGCGGGGAGATGCGGCCGCCACGGGCCTTCCGGACGTTCTGCCTTCCGTGGAAGAGGATGCCGAGCAGGACGGACAGGCCCAGCAGGACGAGGATGAGGACGCGGGTGTGCGGAGCGAGCATCTAGGGACGGCGAGGGCGGGGGTAGAGCGTATCGTAACGCAGGAGGTACCAGGCGCGCAGGCGGGGCAGGTGGTGGAGGGACACCTGGGGGTGCAGGTGGTGCACCACGTGGCAGCCCACGTTGAGGGGAGCGGTGAACAGCCGGCCCAGCCAGCCCAATCCGTGGTCCGAAGTGCACGCGAGCACATCACCCAGGGTGCGACCCTGGACCGTCCGGGGAGTGTGTTCGGCGAGCAGTCGCCACGCGCACAGCCCCGAGGCCAATAGGAAGGGCAGCCCGTAGCCGAGGCCCACCGCGTGGGGCCAGCGCAGGGCGGCGGCGAGCACCGCGAGGTGGAAGAGGACCTGAGCGGTCTCGGCGCGGACGCAGGCGAGCACCTCGGCGTCGTGGGTGAGGTCCTTCCCGGAGCGATCCTGGAGGAAGAGCCGCGCGTACGGCTGACGCAGCGCGGGCAGCCCCCACGCGAGCAGTCCGAAGGGCCCGCGCAACACCCAGAAGGGGAGGATGGGGAGGACACGGAGCCACATGAGGGCCTGGCGCCAGGGGCTCGCGGGAGGGCGCCGGTACGGGTCCGAGGGCAGGCCCGCATCGCGGTGGTGGCGCAGGTGGTGGTAGCGCATGGCCTCCAGCGTGGTGGCGACGGGGAGCCCGGCGAGCAGCTCCAGCAGACGGAGCGCGGGGCCCTTGCGGCGCCAGGGCAGGTGGATGGCGTCATGGAGGATGACGCCGAGCGCGTGCAGCCGGCCGGCGAGGAGCAGGGCGAGCAGCGGGGCCGCGCGGGGGAAGAGCACGAGGCCGCACCAGCCCAGGAGGAGGTAGCCCCACTGGAGGGCGGCGAGCCGCAACAGCCCCGACAGGGAGGCACGTCCCAGCAGCTCCGGGGGGACGGGGGCTCGCGGTGGAAGCACCCCCTCACGGGGTGCATCAACCGGGAGGAGCCCGGGGTTTGCGGGGGAGAGGACGCGAGCGGAGGAGTGCATGGGACGCGGTGACATGGTGGGCAGGCATGCGGGGGGACATGCAAGCCCCTACCCGTCCTGGACAAGGAGCGCGGGAGCGCGGCACTCTCGGAGCGCGCGTGGAGGCGCATTCCATGAGAGCTGAGCAGGCTGTGACACACCCGGTGCCGGTGGGCACCGTGGTGCACACGACGCCCCGTGTCGAGCGGTGGGGCTGGGTGTGGCCCCGGTGGAACGACCCCCGCATCCCCTTCGCCGCCATCCTCACGCTGTATGGCGTGCTGGGCTTCTCCTTCTTCGGCTTCAACCGCAGCCCGTGGCAGATGGCGGCCATCGTGGTGAGCGGCAGCGTGCTGGACGCGGGGCTGGGCTGGCTGCTGCGCCGCGAGAAGGTGGTGCCCTTGAGCGGCTACATCTCGTGCTGCTCGCTGGCGCTGCTGCTCAACTACTCGCACTCGAGCTGGATGCTGCTACTGCCGGTGTGGCTCACCATCGGCTCCAAGTACGTGCTCACCTTCGAGGGCCGCCACGTCTTCAACCCGTCCATGTTCGGCGTGGCGACGTCGCTCCTCTTCACCCGCGAGCTGATCACCGCCGCGCCGGCCTACCAGTGGGCCAATGGCGAGGTGGCGCTCTCGGCCTTCATCGTCATGGCCGCGCTGGTGCTCTTCTTCTTCCGCGTGGGGCGCACGTGGCTGGTGCTGAGCTTCCTGGGCTTCTACGGGCTCCAGACGGCCCTGCGCGCGTTCATCCTGCGCCACCACCTGCCGCCCGAGGTGCTCTTCCTGGGCACGCTCGGGGCGCCGGCCTTCTTCATCTTCACCTTCTATATGATCACCGACCCGGGCACGTCTCCCAAGACGCCGCGTGCCCAGGTGCTCCTCGCGCTCGCGCTCACGCTGGTGGACCTGGTGCTCCACCTCAAGGAGAGCGTCTTCACCTTCTTCTACGCGGCCCTCACGTGCGCGTCGGCGCGCTTCCTCTACCTGCACGGGCGCGCCCTGTGGCGGCGAGGGGCGCGCGCGTACCTCGCGGACCTCTTCTCGCCGGGGCCGCTGAAGCGACTGGCGGCGGTGGGGGGACTCGGGGTGGCCCTGGCCGCGGGCTACTTCCTGGTGGTGGCGCCCGCGGCCCTCTCGCGCCCACTGCCCTTCCACATGGAGCGCCTGGAGGCCTCGCATACGGGCCTTGGCTCCACCACCTCCGTGGACGATGTGCTGATGAAGGTGGACCCGCGCGTGCTGCACGTCTCCAAGTGGGTGTTGAGCGTGGGCGACGCGGTGGCCGCCGGGGACTTCGACGGCGATGGGAGGGTGGACCTCTTCCTCACCCACGCGCTCAAGGCGGAGGCGTACCGCGCGGCGCTCTACCGCAACGTGGGAGACTTCCGCTTCGAGCGCGTGAAGGTGCCCGCCCTGGAGCGCATCGCCGCGAACCTCACCACCGAGGGAGCGGCGGCCGGTGGCACCTTCGTGGACTATGACGGCGATGGGGACCAGGACCTGGCCGTCGCCGTGGCCTTCGGGCCCTCGAAGCTGCTGCGCAACCTGCTGCGCGAGACGGGCACCGCGACGTTCGAGGACGTCACCACGCGGGCGGGAGTGGGGGACCACTCGGTGAGCATGGCCGTCACGCTGCTCGACTTCGACCGGGACGGGCACCTGGACCTCTTCGTGGCCAACGCCCTCACCACGCACCTGCCGGACTACGCCACGCCCACCCCGTTCAACTTCTTCCGGCTGCCGCCACCCGAGTACGCCGGGGACAGGCGCATGCTCCGCTTCCTGCACAACGGCTGGCACAACGCGGACAACGGTGGCCTCAACGTGCTCTACCGCGCCCGAGGGGATGGCACCTTCGAGAAGCTGGACTCGGCCGCGCTGGGACTGAAGGAGACGCGCTGGTCGCTCGCCGTCAGCACGGTGGACCTGAACCAGGACGGGTGGACGGACCTCTACCTCGCCAACGACTTCGGCCCGGACGAGGTCTACCTCAACGAGCAGGGCAAGCACTTCCGCCGTGTCGTGGGCAAGCTGTTCGGGGAGATTGGCAAGGACACGTACAAGGGGATGAACTCCACCGTGGCGGACTTCGACCGCAACGGCTTCCTGGACGTGTACGTGTCCAACGTGCACCACTCGCTCCAGGCCGAGGGCAGCCTGCTGTGGATGGTGTCCCCGGGGAAGGGCGACCCCTTCGTCCCCGAGTTCAAGGACGAGGCCACCTTCCGCGGTGCGCTCAACGAGCGGCGCTTCGGCTGGGGCGCGGCGGCGGGGGACCTCGACAACGACGGGTGGCTCGACATCGTGCAGGCCAACGGGCACATCGATGATCGGTTGGATCCGCTCATCGACTCGGGCCGCAAGGACTACTGGTACGTCAACCACAAGCTGATGCAGTCCGGGCCCGAGTTCCACACCTACGCGGACAAGTGGGGCGACATCCGCGGGCGCACCATCTACCCGAACGAGGCGCGCCGCGCGTACCTGAACCTCGGCGACGAGGAGCCCGGGCACTTCGTGGACGTGGCGAAGGAGTTGGGCCTCGACGACCCGGACAACTCGCGCGGCGTGCTGCTCGCGGACCTGGACAACGATGGAGACCTGGACGCCGTCATCACCAACCAGCACGGGCCCGCGTCCGTGTACCGCAACACGCTGCGGCAGGGGGCGGGCAGGGACGCGGCGCACTTCGTGGGCCTCTCGCTCGAGGGGGATGGGCAGCGCACGGCTCGCCCCGCCGTGGGCACGCGTGTCGTCGTCTCCTACGAGGAGGGGGGCAAGCGCGT
>NZ_DASVWK010000224.1:0-9363 GCF_036389735.1 Archangium sp.
GGAAGAGGACCCCGCGAGCGATGAGGCGGTGACTACGCCACGGCGGCCTTGGAGGGCTCCGGGGTCATGTACTCCTCGATGGAGGGGCACGAGCACACCAGCTTGCGATCGCCGAGCACGTTGTTCAGGCGGCCCACGGACGGCCAGAACTTGTGATCGGCCACCCACGGCGCCGGGAACGCGGCCTGCTCACGCGAGTACGGACGGTTCCACTCCGGCGCCGTCATCACCCGAGCCGTGTGCGGCGCGTTCTTCAGGACGTTGTTGTCCTTGGGCGCCTTGCCCTCCTCGATCTCGCGGATCTCCCCACGGATGGCGATCAGCGCGTCGCACAGCCGATCGATCTCCGCCTTGGACTCGCTCTCCGTCGGCTCGATCATCAGCGTGCCCGCCACCGGGAAGGACACCGTCGGCGCGTGGAAGCCGTAGTCCATCAACCGCTTGGCCACGTCCTCCACCTCGATGCCCGCCGTCTTCTTCAGCTGCCGCACGTCCACGATGCACTCGTGCGCCACCCGGCCCCGCTTGCCGCGGTAGAGCACCGGGTAGTGCGGCTGGAGCCGCTCGGCGATGTAGTTGGCATTGAGGATCGCCAGCTTCGTGGCCTTGGTCAGCCCCTCGGCGCCCATCATCGCGATGTACATCCACGAGATGACCAGGATGCTGGCGCTGCCCCACGGCGCCGCCGACACGGCCCCGATGCCCTCGTTGCCGCCCGTGGAGATGACGGGGTGTCCCGGCAGGAACTTCACCAGGTGGCTCGCCACGCAGATGGGACCCATGCCCGGGCCGCCACCGCCGTGCGGGATGCAGAACGTCTTGTGCAGGTTGATGTGGCACACGTCCGCGCCAATCGCCGCCGGCGACGTCAGCCCCACCTGCGCGTTCAGGTTCGCGCCGTCCATGTAGACCTGTCCGCCACGCTCGTGCACGGCGGCGCAGATGTCCTTGATCTCCTCCTCGAACACGCCGTGCGTGGAGGGGTACGTCACCATCAGGGCGGCCAGCTTGTCCTTGTACTCCTCCGCCCGGACGCGCAGATCGCCCACGTCGATGTTGCCGCTCTCATCGCACTTGACGACGACCACCTGGTAGCCCGCCATCACCGCGGTGGCCGGGTTGGTGCCGTGCGCCGAGGAGGGAATCAGGCAGATGTTGCGGTGCCCCTGGCCCCGGCTCTGCTGGTACGCGCGGATGACGAGCAGGCCCGCGTACTCACCCTGGCTGCCCGCGTTGGGCTGGAGCGACACGCCCGAGAAGCCGGTGATGTTCGCCAGCATCTGCTCCAGCTGCTCGAACAGCACGCGGTAGCCCGCCGCCTGCGAGCTGGGCGCGAACGGGTGCAGCTTGCCGAACTGCGGCCACGTCACCGGAATCATCTCCGCGGTGGCGTTGAGCTTCATCGTGCACGACCCGAGCGGAATCATCGAGTGCGTGAGCGACAGGTCACGCGACTCGAGGCGGCGGATGTACCGCAGCATCTCCGTCTCGGAGTGGTAGCTGTTGAAGACCTGGTGCGTGAGGTACGGGCTGGTGCGCCGCAGGGCCTCGGGCAGGGTGCTCTTGAGGTCCTTGCCCAGCTCGTCCAGCGTGAAGCCCAGGGGCTTGGCGCCAGCGAACACGGCGAGGATGGCCTCCACGTCGGCCGGGCGGGTGGCCTCGTCGAGGCTCAGCCCGATGGCCCGCTCGTCGATGCGGCGGAAGTTCATCCCCTTGGCCTCGGCGGCCGCGAGGATGTTGCGGATGTGCGGCGGCGCGGCCTCGACGCGGAGCGTGTCGAAGACGTTCTCGTAGTTGGCGCCGTAGCCCAGCTTCGTCAGGCCGCGCGCCAGCAGCACCGTCAGCCCGTGCACGCGCTCGGCGATGGCCTTGAGGCCACGGGGCCCGTGGTACACGGCATACATGCCGGCCATGATGGCCAGCAGCACCTGCGCGGTGCAGATGTTGCTCGTGGCCTTCTCGCGGCGGATGTGCTGCTCGCGCGTCTGGAGCGCCATGCGCAGCGCGCGCCGGCCCTGCGCGTCCTCGGACACGCCGATGATGCGGCCCGGCATGACGCGGGTGTAGGCGTTCTTCGTGGCGAAGAAGGCCGCGTGTGGGCCGCCGTAGCCCATGGGCACGCCGAAGCGCTGGGCGCTGCCCACCGCCACGTCCGCGCCGAACTCACCCGGCGGGGTGAGCATCGTCAGGGCCAGCAGATCCGTGGCGACGACGAAGAGACCGCCCGCCGCGTGCACCTTCTGCCCGAAGGCGCGGTAATCGTGCACCACGCCGTCGGTGGCCGGGTACTGCACCAGCGCGCCGAAGAACTTCTTCGCGCCCAGGTCCACCGTACGGTGGTCGCCCACCACCACCTCCACGCCCAGGGGCTGGGCGCGGGTGCGCAGCACGTCGATGGTCTGCGGGTGGCAGATCTCCGAGATGAAGAAGGCGCCTCCGCTGCCGTCACCCTTGGCGTGCAGCGCCAGGGCCATGGCCTCGGCGGCGGCCGTGCTCTCGTCGAGCAGGGAGGCGTTGGCCACCTCCAGGCCCGTCAGCTCCATCACCATCGTCTGGTAGTTGAGCAGTGCCTCCAGACGGCCCTGGGCGATCTCCGCCTGGTAGGGCGTGTACTGGGTGTACCAGCCCGGGTTCTGGAGGATGTTGCGGAGGATGACGTTGGGGACCTGGGTGTCGTAGTAGCCCATCCCGATGAAGGACCGGAACAGCTGGTTCTTCGCGGCGATGGTCTCCAGCAACGCGAGCGCGTCATGCTCGGACTGGGGCTGGGAAGCGGCCAGCTTCAGCGGCTCCTTCGAGCGGATGGCGGCGGGGACCGTCTGGTCGATGAGCTCGTCGAGCGAGCCCACCCCCAGGGTCTTCAGCATCCCCTGCAGTTCCGTCTCATCCGGCCCGATGTGCCGGTCGGCGAACGACTCCTGGTATTTCCAGTTCAAAGACATAGGTTCGAGCACTCGCAGTGCGGGTGGTGGAACGAAAGGCCTAGGTAACAAAGGACCCAGGCCCGTTCAGGCACCCGATGACTCAGGAGTTCTGAAGCAGCTTCCCGTACGCGGCGGCGTCCATGAGCCCGGCCAGCTCCTTGCTGTCCGAGGGCTCGAGCTCGACGATCCACCCCGCCCCGTAGGGGTCCGAGTTGATGGTGGCCGGGCTGTCCGTCAGGGCGTCGTTCACCTTCACCACCTTGCCGCTCAGCGGGGAGTAGAGGTCCGACACGGCCTTGGTGGACTCGATGACGCCGAACTGCTTGCCGGCGGTGACGGAGGAGCCCACCTTGGGCAGCTCCACGTACACCACGTCTCCGAGCGACTCCTGGGCGTGGGCGGTGACACCCACCACGACCCGGGTGCCCTCGGCGCGGGCCCACTCGTGCTCCTTCGTGTACTTCAGGTTCTGCGGAATCTCACCGGACATGTCCGTGCTCCTCGAAAAGGGGGCTGCTCAAGGCTTGGGGTTGCTCAAGACTTCTTCCAGAAAGGGGTCTTCACCACGACGGCGGGCACCGGGCGGCCGCGGATCTCCACATCGAAGGTCGAGCCCTCGGCGGCCAGCTCGGCGGGCACGTAGCCGATGCCGATGGGCTTCTTCACCATGGGACCCATGGTGCCGCTCGTCACCTCGCCCACCCGCTGTCCGTCCTTGAGGATGGGGTAGCCGTGGCGGGGGATGCCGGAGCCGGTCACCTCGAAGCCCACCAGCTTGCGCTTCACGCCCTCTGCCTTCTGCTTCGCCAGCACATCGCGGCCGATGAAGCCGCCCTGCTTGTCCAGCTTGCAGATCCACCCCAGCCCCGCCTCCAGCGCGGTGTGCTGGTCGTCGATGTCGTTGCCGTAGAGGGCGAACTTCATCTCCGTGCGGAGGCTGTCGCGAGCGCCCAGGCCACAGGGCTTCACGCCGTCCTGCTGTCCCTCCTCGAGGAGCGCCTCCCACAGCTTCTCGGCGTCCCCGGGGGCGCAGTACAGCTCGAAGCCGTCCTCACCCGTGTAGCCGGTGCGCGAGATGAGGCACTGCACGCCGGCCACCGCGCCCTCGGCGAAGCGGTAGGTGCCGATCTTCGACAGGTCCACCGGGGTGAGGCGCTGCACCAGCCCGACGGCCTTGGGGCCCTGCACGGCGATCTGCGCGAAGTCGTCGCTGCGATCCACGGGCTTCACGCCCTCGGCGCGCGACTGCATCCAGGCGAAGTCCTTGTCCTTGTTGGAGGCGTTGACGACGATGAGGATCCGCTCGGGCGAGAAGCGGTAGGCCACCACGTCGTCCACGAAGGTGCCCTGCTCGTTGAGCAGGCCGGCGTAGACGGCCTGACCGTCCGCGCACTTGGACAGATCATTCGTGATGAGCTTGTTGGCCGTCTCGAGGGCACCGGGACCGGTGAACTCGATCTCGCCCATGTGAGACACGTCGAAGAGACCGACGGCGGTGCGCACCGCCTCGTGCTCGGCGATGACGGAGCTGTACTGCACCGGCATGTCCCAGCCGACGAAATCCACCATTCGCCCACCGAGCCTGCGGTGGGCCTCGTTGAGGGGCGTGCGCCGGGCCATGGTTCTCTCTCCTGTGTCCTGGTAGGGGGGGGTGAAAACGGCGCGGACTATAACCGCGCACCTTCTTCAATCAAGGCTCTCGGGGACTCGCCTGGGACGTTCTAGACTGGTCGCGTCATGAAGATTCGTAATCGTTTGAATCCGTCCGACCCGTGCTTCTCCTTCGAGTTCTTCCCGCCGAAGACCGACGAGGGGACGGCCAACCTGCTGAAGACGCTCTCGGACCTGGCGCCCCTGGAGCCGGGCTTCGTCTCCGTCACCTACGGAGCGGGCGGGAGCACGCGGGACAGGACGGTGGAGCTCGTCAGCCACATCAAGCGCGACACGGGCATCGAGGCCATGGCGCACCTGACGTGCGTGGGCCACACCCGCGAGGAGCTGCGCGAGGTGCTGCGGCGGCTGGCGGACGCCCGGGTGGACAACGTGCTCGTGCTGCGCGGGGACCCGCCCCAGGGACAGAAGACCTTCGAGCCCGTGGCGGGGGGTTTTCGTCATGCCACCGAGTTGGTGCGCTTCATCCGGGAGGAGGATTTCAACTTCTGCCTGGGCGGGGCGTGCTATCCGGAGGGCCACGTGGAGACGGTCTCCCGCGATGACGACCTGCGGAACCTGAAGGAGAAGGTGGACGCGGGACTGGACTTCGTCATCACCCAGCTCTTCTTCGACAACGCCTTCTACTTCGACTTCGTGGAGCGGGCGCGCCGCGTCGGCATCAACGTCCCCATCGTCCCGGGAATCATGCCCATCACCAACTACGAGCAGGTCCACCGCTTCACCCGCATGTGCGGAGCCACCGTGCCCATGCGGCTGGCGCTCCAGCTCGAGCGTGTGAAGGACCAGCCCGAGGCGGTGGTGCAGCTCGGCGTGGCGCACGCCACGGTGCAGTGCATGGAGTTGCTGTCGCGCGGCGTTCCCGGCATCCATTTCTACACGCTCAACAAGTCTCCGGCGACGCGGATGATCGTGAGCGCCCTGAGGGCCCGTACATGAGTGGACCCGGACTCAACGTCCCCTTGAATGATCCGCGGATGCCCGCGCTGCGGAAGATCCGTCCTCCCGCCTTCCTGCTGCTGTGCGTGGGCGCCCTCAACATCCTCCTCTGTCTGATCACCCTGGCCGCCATGTTCCTGGGCTACCAGGTGCTGCCGAACCAGGGCACCGAGGCCGCCGCCGCGCAGGCGCCGGTCACCATCCCCGTGGTGCTCACCGCGCTCGGGGCCATCGTGTCCGGGGTGCTCACCATCTGGGGCGCGCTGAGCGCCTTCAGCCTGCGCAACTGGGGCCTGGTGGCGGTGGGCGCCATCACCGCCGTGCTCCCGCTGACGCCCACCTGCTGCCTGGGTCTCCCCTTCGCCGCGTGGATGCTGTGGGTCCTCAGCATGCCCGAGGTGAAGCAGCACTTCTCCTGACCGGGCCTCCCGCTCCGCACGCCGTTGGACAGGGCCTACCTTCCCGGTGGGGCCCTGGGCCTACATCTGCGGAAAACAACCTCATTGCAAAATTCTACCTTAGCTGAGATTAGTCATCTCATGCTGTCCACTAGAGAACTCTTGGAGCGAAGCGTTCCCCACCTCGAAGCCACACCCGTCCAGGGAGGGTCCTTGCAGCATCACCACGCAGACCTCAACGGCATCCGTATGCACTACGTGACGTACGGTGCGGGTGAGCCCATCCTCTTCCTGCACGGCTTCCCCGAGTACTGGGGCGTCTGGAAGAAGCAGTTGGAGGAGCTGGGCGGGGACTACCGGGTGATCGCCCCGGATCTGCGGGGCTACAACCTCACCTCGAAGCCGGCGGACGTGGAGCAGTACCGCATCGAGCACCTGGTGGAGGACGTGCGCGCGCTGGCGGAGCACCTGGGGCTGAAGAAGTTCACCCTGGTGTGCCAGGACTGGGGAGCGCTGCTGGGGTGGAGCTTCGTGCAGCGCCACCCGGAGTACGTGAGCCGGTTCGTCACCATCAACATGACGCACCCCGCCCTGCTCGACCGCGAGCTGCGCGAAAACCCCCGCCAGCAGCAGGCGAGCCAGTACATGCTCTTCTTCCGCACCCCGGCGGCCGAGGCCATGGTCCTGGGCGACAACTGCGCGTGGCCGAAGCAGGCCCTCCTGGGTGAGGCCCAGAAGAACGGCGCCACGTTCACGGACGAGGACATGGCCGCGTGGCTCAGCGCCTGGAAGCAGCCGGGCGCCATCACCTGCGCGCTCAACTACTACCGGGCGGCGCGGCTGGGGCCTCCGGATGACCAGGGCAACCCGGGCGGCAGCAACCTCATGGAGGGCCTGACGCAGGACAGGTACGTGGTCCGCGTCCCGGTGCTCTTCATCCATGGAGAGAAGGATCCCTACCTCCTGCCGGACGGCCTCCGGGGCCTGGAGGAACTCGCGCCCGACCTCACCTTCCGGCGCATCCCCGAGGGCACTCACACGGTCTCTCTGGAGCAGCCGGAGCTCGTCAGCCAGCTCATCCGCGAGCACATGCGGCGGTAGTCGTCCGAGGAGCGCTCTGCCTTGCTGAGCAGGGAGGACCGTCGCGATCTGGGCTGGCTCGGCCTTCTGGTGGCCGTGTATGGCCTCGCATGCGCGCCGGTGCTCCATGCCCTCTACGGGCACGGTGGAGCAGCCCCCTCCTCCGCCACCCCCACGGCCCGGGCCTGGGTCACCCACCAGCGGGTGGGCTCGAATGAGCCCCCTCCTCCCGAGCTCCCCGCTCCACACGACGAGCGCACGCCGCACTCGCACGCGCCCTCCGACAAGCACGGGAAGAACGGGCGTGGGGAGACACCCGCCGGCCATACGCACGGCGCTGGCAGTGTCGAACACCTCCATGCGGTAGCGCTGCCCTCGGCCGCCCTGCCCCGCATGTGGGTCTCCTGGGTAGAGACCCTCCCCCTGCTCCCGGGGCAGGAGCGCCCACGCCCGGGAGACCCCCTTCGTCCGACCGCGATGCCCCAGGGCCCGTAGGAGACGCCGACTTTCCAGTCGTCCGCGTCTCCTTCGTTTCCCCACGACTTCGAGGTCGTTCTCCCATGCTGTCCTCACATGCGGCCCGTGTGGCCGTGTTCGCTATTTTTGCATCCGCCGTTCCCTCCTTCGCGCAGTCCGCCGAGCCCCAAACCGAGCCCGAGGCCGAGTCCCCCACCCTCCAGGCTCCGGAGGAGCCCACGAGCATGCGAACGACGGTGACGGCGCGGCGGCCCTTCACCGCGGCCTCGTCGTCCACGGTGCGGGATCGGGACTTCCTGCTGCGTCCGCACCCGCGCCCGGCGGACATCCTCCAGGTCGTACCGGGCTTCTACACGGTGCAGCACGCGGGCGGTGGCAAGGCCAACCAGTACTTCCTGCGCGGCTTCGACGCGGACCACGGCACGGACGTGGCGCTCTACGTGGACGGCGTGCCCGTCAACATGGTGAGCCACGGACACGGCCAGGGCTACGCGGACCTCAATTGGCTCATCCCCGAGCTCATCGAGCGTGTGGAGGTGCGCAAGGGCACGTACTTCGCGCAGGACGGGGACTTCGCCACCGCGGGCGCGGTGAACCTGGTGACGCGCCGGAACTTCGAGGCGAGCCAGGTGACGCTGGGGGGCGGCTCGTTCTCCACCTGGCGAGGGCTGTTCATCGCCGCCCCGGACGTGGAGGGCTGGCAATCCGTGGTGGCCGGGCAGGTGTACGGCACCGCCGGCCCCTTCCTCAGCCCCGAGAGGCTGGAGCGCTACAGTCTCTTCACCCAGGTGAGACGCCAGCTCTCGGAGCACTCCATGCTGTCGCTGGCGCTCACCTCGTATGCCAGTGGCTGGAACGCGAGCGGCCAGCTTCCCCTGCGCGAGGTCCGCGCCGGGCGGCTGGATCGCTTCGGCACGGTGAACGGCACCGAGGGCGGCAACTCGCAGCGCCACAGCGCCTACGCCACCTGGAGCACCCGCTCCCCCGACGCTGGCGAGGTGAACGTCCTGGCGTACGCCGTGCAGTACCGGCTCAACCTCTACTCCGACTTCACCTTCTTCAGCCGGGATCCCGCGAACGGAGACATGATCGAGCAGGATGACCGGCGCACGATGCTCGGCTTCAACGCCAGCTACCGCTTCCGGCGCGAGTGGGCGGGCCTCACCTTCGACACCACGCTCGGCACGCAGTTGCGCAGCGACAGCATCGATAACGGCCTGCATGACGCCAAAGCCCGCGAAAGGCTGAACACCGTGGTGGACACGAGCATCCGCGAGGGCGGCCTCGGGGTGTACGCGCAGGAGGACATCACCTTCACCCCCTGGCTGCGCGCGGTGCTCGGCCTGCGCGCGGACGCTTTCGGCTTCGACGTGGACGACCACCGCGAGAACCTGACCGAACCCGGCACGAAGACCTCGGGCGTGGAGCAGGCCTCGCGCCTCTCGCCCAAGGCGAGCCTCGTGCTCACCCCGCTCCCGGACGCCGAGCTGTACGTGAACTACGGCCACGGCTTCCACTCCAACGACGCGCGCGGCGTGGTGCGCCTGCCGGAGCCGGTGACGCCCCTGACACGCGCCCGGGGCTACGAACTCGGCGCGCGCACGCGACTGTTCGACCGGCTGGACCTCGCCGGCTCGGTGTTCCGGCTCGACCTGGACAGCGAGCTCGTCTGGGTGGGCGACGAGGGCACCACCGAGGCGCGTGGCGCCACCCGCCGTCAGGGAGTGGAGGCCGAGGCCCGGCTCAAGGTACTCCCCTGGCTCTTCGCGGACGCGGATGCCACCCTCACGCACGCCACCTACGTGCGGAACGCCGGTAACGGTGACGCGGTGGCGCTCGCACCCACACTCATCCTCGCGGGCGGCGTGTCCGCG
>NZ_DASVWK010000225.1:0-1981 GCF_036389735.1 Archangium sp.
CACGCCGCCGTCACCGCTGACGTAGAGCGTGTCCCCCGAGACCAGCACGCCCTCGATGTTCTCGCCCTCCTTCTCCTTCAAGGGCGAGCGGAGCGCCTTCCAGTTCACGCCCCCATCGAGCGTCTCCAGCAGCGTGCCGCACCAGCCCACCAGGTAGCCGCGCCGCGCGTCCGCGAAGGCGGCACCGGCATACGCCACCGTGCGCGGCAGGGAGAGCTGCTCGAAGAGCCCGCCCCTCACCGAGCGCCAGCCCCGGCCGTCTCCATCGAAGACGAGCAGCGCGTCTCCGGCGAAGGCGGCGGCGTAGAACATGGCGTCGGAGGGGGCGCGCTCCGTGCGGAACGTCCCCCCGCCGTCGGACGAGCGCGCCAGCACCCCGTAGCCCACCGCGGCCACCTCACCGCCGTCCGGGGACACCGCGAGCCCCAGCAGCGGCCCACCCGCGTCGTGCACCACGGGCAGCCCGCCGTGCTCGGCCCGGCGCACGGTGCCGTCCGAGCCCACCACGAGCACCTCCCGGCCCGCGCGCTTCACGTCCAGGAAGGCCTGGGCGCCACGCACGTGCTCCCTGTCCAGCTTCAGCAGGCACTTCGGATCCGCCGGGGGTGGTGGCTCACGGAGCGCGGGGGGAGGCAGCGGAGCCACCTGGGCCACGGGCTTCTCGGGGATGGGCTCGGGCGTCCTGGGCTTCCTGGGCTTCTTCTCCTCGGGCTCGGCCGTGTCCAGCACCACCCAGGGCCCGGCGGACCATCCGCCACCCGGCCGAGCCCGTGGCCCATACCTGCTCCCCAAGACCTTGACCGGAACACGCCCCCGCGCGCTCATGAGTCCATGCCCACGATCGCCCTGCTGTGTCTCGCCCTGCTCACCGCCGCGCCCGAAGCCAGCCCCGCCCCGATGCCCACGGCCGCCGTGAATGCCGTGCTGGATGACTGGCACCAGGCCGCGGCCAAGGCGGACGAGGCGCGCTACTTCAACCACTTCACGCCCGACGCGGTCTTCCTGGGCACGGATGCCACCGAGCGTTGGACGCGGGACGAGTTCCGCGCCTGGGCCAGGCCCTTCTTCGCCAAGGGCAAGGCCTGGAGCTTCACGGCGGTGTCACGGCACGTGAGCTTCTCCAAGGACGGCACGGTGGCGTGGTTCGACGAGGCGCTCGCCACCCCCAACATGGGGCCCGCGCGCGGCTCGGGCGTACTCGTGAAGGACGGGGGCGAGTGGAAGCTCGCCCAGTACAACCTCTCGCTGCCCATCCCGAACGACCTGATGAAGGAGTTCAAGGCGCGCATCGAGGCCCACGCGAAGAAGCAGCGCGCCCGGGACCAGGGCAAGTAGCCCGCCCGGGCGGCGCACGGCTCAGAACTCGTCGACGGGGTCCGGGTAGACCTCCTCCTCCTCCACCTCTTCCTCCTCCTGCTGGTGACGCGCGCCCCGGCCCTTGGTGGGCTCGGGCGTCGGCGAGTCCGGCCCCACCACGTACCACTGCCGGCCCTGCTGCACGCGCCTCAGCAGCCCTTCCTGCTCCATGGCCGCCAGCAGCTTGGCGAAGGTCGAGAAGCCGTGCTCGCGCTCGTCGAAGTCCGGCTCCTTGCGGACGATCGTCTCCTTGATGAGCGAGGGATTGACGGGCCCCGTCGCCCTCGCCAGCAGGCGCTGCACCACCTCCAGGGCGATCTCCGGCAGCTCGACCTTCGTCTCGGCCTTGCCCTTGTGCCCCGCGGCTTCCTTGCCCTGACGCTCGCCGGCCCCGTGCCCCTTGCCGTGCTTGCGGCCCCGGCCCCCCTCCTCCTGCTCCTGGCCGCGCTTCTCCTTCTCCTTCTCCCGCTCCTTCTCCTTCTCGGCGCGGGTGCGGGGACGCAGGTAGATGAACTCGTCGCAGGCCTTCACGAAGAGGGGGCTGGTGGCCTCCTTCACCGCGAGCCCGATGAGCTGCCGGCCGTTCTCGCGCAGCTTGTACGCCAGCGGGCAGAAGTCGCTGTCG
>NZ_DASVWK010000226.1:0-3710 GCF_036389735.1 Archangium sp.
GATGGCACAGCCGAGGTGCGTGGGCAGCAGCAGCGCGAGGAGCGCCCAGGGAAAGCTCCCGAGCGCCCCGCCCTGCGCGACATATCCATAGAGCGGCAGCACCCCGGCGACGCCCACCATCTGCAGCAACTCCCCGCCTCCCCGGTAGGAGAGCCGCAGCGGCGGATAGCTGTAGGCCCACAGCAGCGCCAGCGCCGCCACCGCCAGCGGCACGAGCAGCGGCGCGCCCCTCCCCACCGCCAGCCCCACCGACACGGCCAGCAGGCCCCCCGCGCAGGCGATGGCGGCCATGCCCAGGGCCCGCGCCGGGAGCAGGCCCTCGACCAGCACGCGGGAGCCCCCGGAGCAGAGGGTGGCCGTGCGGTTGTGGCGATCCGTCTCCTGGTCCGCCCAGTCATTGGCGTAGACGATGAAGAGCTGGTCGAGGAACCCGAAGAGCTGGACGCCCACCAGCGTCGCGAGGTCGAGTGCGCGTCCCCCGGCGTGCACGGCCATCACCTGACCGAGCAGCAGCGGCAGCGCGAGGTAGGACTGGGAGGGCAACCGCGAGGCCCGTACCCAGGCCCGGAGCGTCGCCAGCCCGGTGCTCACCGCGCGGAGTCTCGCGAGAGCCCGAGTCGCTTCGCGGCCTCGGCGCGCAGGTCGGTGAAGGGCAGGTCCCACCGCCGCTCGCCATCCAGCCGCCACGCCTTCACCGGGATGAGGTCCGACTGGGCGAGCACCTGGTGCAGGTGCGCCTCCTCGCGGGGCTCGCGGCAGAAGGTGAAGGGGTTGCGGAACTCCTGGCCGTGGAGCTGCCCGTACTTGTCATCGTTGTTGGCGACGAGATCCAGGAGCTTCTGGCGCCGCGCGTCCAGGTAGTCGAAGAACACCAGGTCGAAGGGGCCGATGCCCGCGCGCTCCTCCGGCTGGCGCGACACCCAGCGGGCCCAGTCGTAGCCGTAGAGGAAGTCGTGCGCGTAGCGGAAGCGCAGCTCCGACTTGTTGCCGAAGCTCCGGCACAGCACCACCACCCGGCGGGCGAAGCCGTCGATGGCTTCCGGCCTCCCGGCGTTCCACATGCACCAGGCCAGGTGGTCGAGGTCCCAGAAGATGTTGTCGGGGAAGTCCTCCGCCAGGGTGCCCACCACCTCGCCCAGGCCCCGGACGAAGGCGCGCATCCGCTCCACCTCGGAGCAGTCCCCCATCACCCGCACCGCCAGCTCGACGGGCAGGGGCGCGCACGGGCGGCTCGTATCCAGCGAGGCCCGCTCTCCGCACAGGGGCGCCAACCGCTCCAGCCCGGTGTGGATGTCTTCCGGTAGCCTTCTCACCGCGCGCCTCCCACTCCGGCGACGAGCACCAATGCCGACAACACCACCGTGCCCCACCAGATGGCGCGGTGCAGTTCCACTTTGTACACGGACTGCGCGCCGAAGGCGTTCGTCACGGCGGCCGGGCTCCCGCGGACCAGCCGGACACCGAACACTCCCGTGAGCAGCGCGGCTGGCACCACCACCCACACGGGAGGCACGTCCCCGGCGCCCCAGGCCACCGCGAGCCACAGGAGGGCCCCGAGCCCCAGCAGCACCTCCGCTCCCCGGCGGGTGGCCGCGTTGCCCAGCCATGTGGTGAAGGTGCGCTTGCCCCCGGCGCGGTCACTCTCCTCATCGGACAACCCGCTGGCCAGGGCGCTCGACAGCGCCAGCGCGAGCAGTCCCGGCGCCAGCGCGAGCAGCCACGCGGGAGCCCACGCCCCACACTGGGAATAGGCGTGCAGCGCGGGGAGCACCCCGCCCACCCCCACCATCTCCAGCAGCTCGCCACCGCCCCGGTAGTTGAGCCGCAGGGGCGGCAGGGTGTAGGCCGCGAAGAGGCCCAGGCCGAGCGCCGCGAGGGGCAGCAGCAGCGGGCGCTCCAGGGCGACCCCGGCGCCCCACGCCACGAGCAGTGCCAGGGCCCCCGCCCCCAGACCGGCGGCGAGCAGGGCTCCCGCGGGAAGCAGCCCGTCCGGAATCGTCTTCGGGGAGCAGCCGCGAGGGAACATGCGGCGCTTGAGGGCATCCACCTCGCGGTCGCCCCAGTCGTTGAGCAGCACGATGAAGGCGACGTCGGCCAGCATCCACGCCACGCCGAAGACGAGGGCTCCCGCGGACACCTGCCCGGCGGTGGCCGCGCCCACCGCCTGACCGAACAGCGCCGGGACGAACACCTTGGGCCAGCTCGCCGGCTTGAGGGCGTACCACCAGCGCCCGGCGGGACTCATCGACTCGACACGCACGTGCTCGCCTCCCCTCGAGGGCTCATAGCCACGTGTCCCCACCGGGGGCAACACCCCGACATGCGGCTGACCAATCGAGTCAGGTGGGGTGATCCCTCCTGCTCCAGGGCACGCTCAGCGCACGAGCGCGGAGGCGATGACGTTGAGCACCTTGAGCTGGGCGGGAGACAGGTTGCGCAGCGAGCGCGACAGCTTGCGCAGATCCGGGGAGCGCTCCTCGCGGGGCGGCAGCGAATCCACCCAGGCCGTCACCTCGGAGTGACTCAGGCTCAGCAACGTGTCCGAGGGAATCTTCAGGGCGATGCTCAGCTTCCGGAGCGTCGGGACGCTGGGCATCATCCCCCCGCGCTCGATGCGGCCGTAGACGCCCGGGGCCAGGCCGACCTTGGCGGCCGCTTCCGCCTGGGTGAGCCCCGCGCGCAGCCGGGCGGCACGCGCCGCCGCCCCGAGGGCGAGGGCCAGCTTGTCATCCATTCGCTGCTGCGAGGTGGCCGGAGGGGTGCGTTTCGATGCCATGGTGCCTGACGTCCAAAGAGACGTTGGAGGACATTACCCGAGAGGCCAACCCGCGCCTAGGAACTTGCGGAATCTCCTCGACCTCGGGAGGGCCTCGCCTCCTCCCTCTGAGGGGCGGCCTGGAGAGGGCTCGGGTGAGCAGGCGCCTCCTGCGTCCACGGCGCTCGCATCCCCACCTTTCGGGTCAGGCAGTGGACACCCCGAGAGGTGGAACGATGGCCACGACACTGAAGACGAGGCGGGTACTGGCGGGTCTGCTCGCCGGCTCCCTCGCGCTGGGCACCGGGTGCAAGCGCGCGGAGGCCGAGGCGCACCCGCAGGATCTCCTCCAGCAACAGGACGAGCAGCGGGGGCGGCAAGAGGGCGACGACACGACCACGCGCGAGGAGGGCGGCACGGGCGGCGCGGGTGACGCGGGCACGGGCTCCGTGCGGCAGTTCGAGGGCACCTTCGAGGAGCCCGGTACCGGCGGTGGCGGGAACGACGACACCGTGGACGAGGGCGCGCTGGACGAGCCCGGCACCGGCGGCGCGGGTGATACGGACACCTGGAACGAGGGCCTGCGCGACGAGGACGAGGGTGTCCTCCAGCCGGGCGTGAACGACGAGGGCCTCGACAACCAGGACCCGACGCTCGACGAGCCCGATACGGGCACGCGGGACGCGCGTTAGCGGCCCGGAAACTACCCGGCGCCTGGACGTCTCTCGGACTCCGCCGTGCGCACGCCGGAGCCGGGGGGCAGGGCGGTGCGCAGGATGAGCTCACGCCGACGTCGGACCAGGTTCAGCCGGCGCTCCAGCGTGGCGCGCTCCTGGCGGACCTCGCGCGGCTGGGTGACGGCGCGCCCCATGAGCGACAGGAGCCGCGCGTTGATGGCCGCCAGCTCCTCGTCGAGGAGCACGGGCTGGATGTGGCGCGCCACCTTGCCACGACC
>NZ_DASVWK010000227.1:0-13571 GCF_036389735.1 Archangium sp.
GGCCTCGCAGAACCGACAGCTCTTTACCCGTCTTCCCATCCCACACCCGCACTGTCTTGTCCTGGGAGGCACTGGCCAGCCGGTGACCCGCCGGGTCCCACGCTACGTCAATCACCCCATCCTCATGACCCCGCAGAACCGACAGTTCTTTGCCCGTCTCCCCATCCCACACAACCACCATGTGGTCATCAGAGGCACTCGCCAACCGGCGTCCCTCCGGGTCCCACGCTACGCCATTCACCACAGCATCATGGCCTCGCAGGACCAAGAGTTCGTCGCCCGTCTCCCCATCCCACACCCGTACCGTATGGTCCGCGGAGGCACTCGCAACCCTACGGCCCTTTGGGTCCCACGCTACGTTAGCCACCGCATCCTTATGACCCCTCAGGACCAGCAACTCGCGATCCGGGAGCGTGGGCACCGGAGCCTCTTCCGCCACGGCTCCTCCCGCCACCATCCGCATGAAGCGCAGTGCCTCGTCCGCGCCCCCTTCACGAGCCTTCTCGGCCACATCCTTGAGCCGATCGAAGAAGCGCTCATCCCGTGAGGACTCGAGCCCGAAAGACGGGCTCGTGAGAATCTGATCCGCGCTCAAGCCGTAGAGTTCCTCTCCGGGCCTCACCACCACCGTGGACTTCACACCTCCCGACTGCTCACGCTCTTCTAGCAGGAGCACGTTCTGGGAGGAGAGCGTCCCCACGACGAGCGGGCTGTGCGAGGTGAGGACGAACTGGAGCCGAGGAAACGCCTTCGACAGGCTGGGCACCAGGTGGCGCTGCCACTCCGGATGAAGGTGCAGGTCCACCTCATCCACGAGCACCACCCCTCGCATGTCCACCAGCCGCTGACCTTTCGGGCAGATCATGTGGAGGTGGTACAGCACGTCACCGACCCAGCAGATGAAGGCCCGGTAACCATCGGAGAGCGCGGGGAAGGGCAGCACGGAGCCGCCGCGCTGGAAGAGGCTCTCCGGGTCTTCACGCTCCTCCCACTTCCCGAGCATCCTCGTGTCGTCCGGGAGGAGCTCGTTCATCAAGGTGACGATCTCCTGGTGCCGCTTCTTGTCCTTGCGAGCCACCTGAGGCACCCAGGCCGCCAGCGGCATGAGCGTCATGTGCTCCTCGAAGAGTCCCGCCACGCGGCGGTAGCGCAGGATGCGCTCCTTGGCACGACCCTCCACGCTGCCGGGTCCCGTCTCCACCCGGCGGGTCGCGCCATAGCCCAGCACCAGGAAGGCGGGGGACTCCTCGTCGTACAGACGGACATGCCAGGGCGGCGGCTGCCGCTCGATCACGAACCGATCCGTGTAGCTTTTGGGTGAGGCCGCGAGAGTGGCCTCCAGGTCCTCCTCCTTCCCCTCCCCCAGGCCATCCTGCTCATGCAGAACGACGTGGGCCTTCACACGGGCCTCCTCCTGACGCCCCTTGACCCTCCGGACCAGCGCATAGGGGACATAGCCCGAGCCCATGGCGAGTACGGGCGCGAGGGTACTGAGCGCCACGGCTCGGAGGACGCTCGTCTTGCCCGAGCCGTTGCTGCCGAGCAGCAACGTGACGTTGTCCAGGTGCGGCACGCCCGCGGTGACGGGCGGAGTCCCATCATCGGGGTGGCACAGCCTCAGATCCTCCACCGACTCGAAGCTGCGCAGATTCTGGATGGACAGCGATCGGACGTACATGGCGCCCTCCGAGGCTGCTTAAAGCCTCAGTCCACCCAAGCCGCAAGAACTCGCGATGAGACCTCCGCCACCGCGCACTTTTCCCCGCCTGCCTGGACAGCGAGCAGCCGCCGGAGGCCCGTCCGGCGGCGTATGAATGCCTCCCCCCGAAGTCCCCTCCAAGGGGTGACACAAGGAGGCTGCACATGAACGCGAGGAAGATGGGTTGGATCGTCCCGGCGCTGCTCCTGGGACTGGGCTGTGCGACGCCGGGCAAGCGGACGGCGACGGGCGCGGCGGCGGGCGCCATCGTGGGCGCGGGCGTGGGGGGCGCGGTGGGAAGGGATTGGGAGGGTGCGGCCATCGGAGCCGGCGCGGGGGCCGTGGCGGGAGCCGCCGTGGGCAACTACCTCGACAAGCAGGCGCGCGAGCTGGAGAAGGTCGCGGAGACCCGGCGGACGGACCACGGCATCCTGTTGAACCTGCGCAGCGAGCTGCTCTTCGAGACGGACAGCGCCGTCCTCACCGAGGACGCCATCACCCAGCTCACGCGCATCGGCGACATCCTCGTGAAGTACCCGGAGGATCGCCTCCGCATCGAGGGCCACACCGACAGCCGAGGCCCGGTGGCCTACAACGAGGAGCTCTCCGAGCGCCGGGCCGAAGCCGTCGCACGCGTGCTGAGCGCGCGGGGCGTGGCGCCGGGGCAGATGCTGGTGCTGGGCATGGGCGAGGCGCAACCCGTGGCGTCGAACCAGACCGTGGATGGCCGTTCCGCCAACCGCCGCGTCCAGGTCCTCATCAGCGTGCCCCACGCCTCGTGATAGGACATGGACCATGAACTTCCCCACCCTCCGTGTCTTCGCGGTCCTCGCCGTCACCCTTCTGCTGTCCGGCTGTAGCGATGAGATCAGCTCCGATGAGCAGGCCCGCCTCGCGTACCTGGGGCTCGACAAGTCCATCGGAAAGTCGCTCCAACTGGGCTTCGCCGGCTTCAATGCCGCCTCGAGCGCGAACATCCCGGCCCAGATGACCACCGGGGACGCCGGGGGCACGTTGACGATCACCGGCCAGGTGGACCAGGGCTCCTCGTCGAACAAGGGGATGCGGCTGCGCGTGGGGATGATCGGCTACACCGATGGCGAGGTCGCCCCGTCCGAGGATGACGACAAGGTGGCCATCACCTACCAGACGACCGCGGACACGACGATGCAGCCGGCGCTGGACCTCTCGCTGCGCAACATCCCCACCGGCACCTTCACCGGCACGCTGGTGGGCACCTTCCAGATGACCGGGGACCTCGAGGGCGACGTCACGCTCAACCTGTCCATGAGCGGGCAGCTCGAGGACGACGGGACAGGCAAGGTGCGTCGCAAGGCCGGCAGCACCACGGTGACCGGAACCGCGACGTCCTCCAGCGGTGGCGAGTTCCAGGTGAACGTCACGCTGTGAGGTGACGTCCAGGTGCGCTCCGCCAGTCGGTCAGCGACCAGGCGGAGCGAGCGCTGCCCAGACCCATCGACCTGCTGGCCCTCGGGCCCAAGGTGGTCCTGGCGGTGAGGGTGCACAAGCTCAAGGGCATGCGAGCTCTCACTTACGAAGGACCGTATCGAGTCGCAGTACGCAACAAGCCCGACCCGAAGATCGAGCATCCCCAGGACGGCATCGTCCGGGTGACGAGCGCGGCGATCTGCGGCTCCGATCTCCACCTGCTCCACGGACTGGTGCCGGACACCCGCATCGGGTTCACGTTCGGCCACGAGTTCACGGGCATCGTCGAGGAGGTCGGCTCCGGAGCCCAGGGAGTGAAGAAGGGCGACCGGGTGATGCTGCCCTTCCAGATCTTCTGTGGCGGCTGCTACTTCTGTAGTCGGGGCCTAACCTCCTGCTGTGACAGCACCAACCCGGCGACCGACGCGGCGACGGGTATCTACGGCTACTCGCACACGTATGGCGGCTATGACGGCGGTCAGGCCGAATACGTCCGGGTGCCGTTCATCGGGGTGGACGCGGAGAAGATTCCCGATGACGTCGAGGACCTGGACGCCCTGCCCATCACGGACGCGTACACCACCGGCTACCAGGGCGCGGAGATGTGCGATCTCAAGGGAGGCGAGACGGTCCTGGTGCTCGGGTGCGGCCCGGTGGGCCTGTTCGCGATGTGGTCGGCCTGGGCGATGGGCGCCGGCCGCGTCATCGCCGTCGACCAGGAGGAGTACCGCCTCGAGTTCGCGAGGAACTGGTTCGGCGTCGAGACGCTCAACTTCAGGGACCTGGACCTCGTCACCACGGTGAAGGGGATGACGGAAGGCCGCGGCGCGGACGCCACCATCGAGGCGGTGGGCTGCGAGGCGGCGGGCGGGCCGGTGCATCGCGCGCTGGGCGTCTACGCGAAGATGGAGGCCGGCTCACCGCAGGCCATCAACATCGCCATCCACGCCACGCGCAAGGGCGGGGTGATCTCCGTCATCGGCGGCTACGGCCCTCCGTTCAACGGGGTGGACATCGGCACGTACATGAACAAGGCGCAGACGATGCGCACCGGCCAGGCCAGCGTGAAGCGCTACATGCCGCACCTGCTGGAGCACGTCCGGGCCGGGCGGATCAAGCCGAGTCGTGTCTTCACCCACCGGCTGCCGCTCGAGGAAGCGGCCCGCGCCTACCACACGTTCGCCCAGAAGAAGGACGGCTGCGTCAAGGTGGCGCTCTTCCCCAACGGAACCCTTCACTAGGACGGAGACCCGGATGAATCCCACGCCAGAGCTGAGCACCCCGGAGGAAATCCAGAAGCGCTCCGGGTATCAATCCATTCAGCCCGTGCAGCGGCCGGACTACTGGGGCGTCGACCTCGACATGGCCCGCAGACCGGGGGTGCCGATGATGAGCCAGAACCCCCAGCCCCTGCCCAACACGCGCTTCCCGCCGGAACAACAGCCCGGCACGCCCGCCTCGCCCATGCACGGCCGCCCCAACAAGACGATGCCGCCCGTCTTCGGCACCACCGTCCCGCTGCGAGGCCTCTCCGGGGCGATCCGCAAGCTGGCCTACAGCTACCCGGACCACTACCCGCGCCACTGGCTGCTCAAGATGCTGGGGGACCGGGTCGACTCCTGGGAGTACCGCGCCCGCAAGGTGCTGCCCGTGGTGGTGCCGCTCGCGGTGCTGGGCTTCGTGGCCCGAAGGAGTCTGGGCCCACGCGCCCAGGCCACTTGAGCGCGCCGCCTCACGCCCGAGAGCCAGCTCGGAGCCGGGTCTCCCCGGCCCACTGGCTCTCCAGGGCGCCCCAATCCGCGACGGCGCCGAGCCGGGCGAGCACGGCGTAGAGGCCGAAGCGCAAGCGGAAGAGGAACAGGAAGCGCCCGGGGAGCGAGAGCTTCATGAGGAAGCGCTTGTCCCGGAGGATCTGCTGGGCCTCGAAGCCGGCGCCGGGATGAACGGGGAGGGGGTCGCGCTCCAGCAGGGGCGCGAAGAAGCCGCGAAGGAGGGTGCGGAGCCTCGCGAGGCTCTCGGCATCCCCGGGAGGCCGGGCGCCGAGCCCCACCAGGGCCTCGCGCATGCCGTGGACCTCGTCCGCGCGGACCGCGTCGACGAGCGCCGCGAAGGCGAGCACCGTGGCGGAGTCGAAGGAGCGGACGCAGCCAAAGTCATACACCACCACGCGGCCGTCCTCGCGGAAGGCGTAGTTGCCGGGGTGCGGGTCTCCGTGGAAGAGGCCGTGCCGGTAGAGCGCGCCGATGTAGAAGGAGAACAGCGCCACGCCCACCCTGTCGCGCACGGCTTGAGAGGGATTGGCCGCCAGGAAGGCGTCGAAGGACTGTCCGGGCAGCCAGCGGGTGGTGAGCACGGAGGAGGCACACCACTCGGGCTCGACGGCGGGGATGAGGAGGACCTCGTCCTGGGCGAAGAGCCGCGCGAAGGTGGCCTGCCGCTCGCGCTCGAGGGAGAAGTCACACTCCTCGAGCAACACGGTGCGCGCCTCGTCGATGAAGCCGCGGACGCTGGAGGCGGCCCCCGGCATCAGCACGCTCGCGAACGCGGAGCCGGCACCGGCGGACCGGAAGTCGCCCTGGAGTGCCTCGTCGATGCCGGGGTGGCGCACCTTCACGGCGACCTCGGTGCCCTCGGGGAGGCGGGCGCGGTGCACCTGCCCGATGCTGGCCACCGAGACGGGTTGCCGCTCGAGGCCGGCGAGGAGCGCGTCCGCGCGGGCCCCGAGGGCGGCGCGAATCGTCGCCTCCACCTGGGGGAAGGGGCTGGCGGGAGCGGCGGTCTGGAGGACGGAGAGCAGCCCGCGCACCTCGGGGGGGAGCGTGGGGTCGATGTAGCCGAGAATCTGCCCGGCCTTCATGGCCAGGCCCTTGAGCTCACCGAGCCGCGAGACGAGCTGGGAGATGGCCTGGACATCGGCGGCACCGACGCCCTCGCCCCTGCCGCGCAGCCGGCCGCCGACGACGGAGAGGGCCAGCCCCGCGGCCCCGCGCCCGGTCTTCCACAGCCGCTCGACGCCCGAGCGCACCACGGGCCGCTCCGTGCCGAGCAGTTGCTCCCGAAGCAACGCCACCAGCTCATCCTCGCGCATGCGGGCCACGATAGAGGGTGCGGCTCAGAAGGAGCCGCCCAGGCCGAGCAGCGCGCCCTTCGCGGAGAAGGCGAGCACGGGCTGGAGGCGGGGGCGCGGGGAGGCCATGGCGGGCTCCCGGGGAGACTGGGGCGCGGGCCCTCTGCGCACGGTGAGCTCGTACCCCACGATGGGACCAATCATGAGGAAGGGGATGGAGAAGACGTAGGTGGCGGCGGGACTGCGGATGGTCACCATGGACAAGAGGAAGCCCATCGCGACGCCCGCGACCGTCCCCAGCAGCGGGCCGTACAGCTTGCCCTCACCCTGGGTGGCCTCGCCGCCCCAGAAGACGCCCAGCGAAAACCCGAGGCCGAACCCCACGTAGGCCCCGAGGCCAAACGCATCGAGGCAGGGAAGCAGCCCGCCGTCGTCGAGAACGCCCTTGCCGCACAGCATGAGCCCGGCCAGGCCGCCCACGGCCCCGAGTCCCGCGCTCGTCACCAGGCCGGCGCCCGTCTCCGCCAGGATGCGCAGACCCTCGCGAGGGCGCTGGCGCGCGGGCCGTGGATACTGGGAGTCGTCGTTGGTGAGCCACAGGGGCGCGGGCTCGGAGGTGCCGGGCACACCGGAGGGCTCCGGGGTGAGCACCGCGGCGGCGAGGCCCACGCGAGGCACGAGCAGCAGGAGGGACAGCAGCAGGGACAGCCTGGAACCGAAGGAGAGGAGGCGCGTCATGGCGCGGGAGATTGCAACGCGCTGGCCAGGAGGGGGAAGGGCAAACCCCGCGCGAAAGACTTCACTGTGTGTGCAGCCCGGCGCACAGGTGAGCGGTACGGGCTGCACAGGAGGGCTCAGAAGGAGCCGCCCAGTCCGAGCACCGCGCCCTTCGAGGAGAAGGCGAGCACGGGCTGGAGACGGGGGCGCGAGGAGGCCACGGCCGGAGCCATCGGGGGCTGGGGGAGTTGCGTCGGGCGCGTGGTGAGCTCGTACCCCACGATGGAGCCGCCCAGGATGAAGGGAAGGGAGACGTAGAAAACGGAATAGGGGATGCCCATGGCCACGGACACGAGGGCACCCGCCGCGAGGCCCGCGGCGATTCCCAGCAGCGCGCCATACAGCTTCCCATCGCCTCCGGTGACCTCGCCGCCCCAGAAGACGCCCAGCGGCAACCCGAGGCCGATGCCCAGGAGGGCACCGAAGCCCATCTCGCCGAGGCAGCCGAAATCGCCGCCGCCGCCGAGAAGGCCCGCCCCGCACAGCCCGCCAGCGGCCAGGAGGCCAGCGACCCCGAGTCCCGCGCCCGTCAGCACGCCAGCGCCCGTCTCCGCGAGGATGCGCAGGCCGCGGGGAGTGCGCTCGGACTCCTGGACCCAGGAGTTTTCATCATTGAGCCGCAGGGGCGCGGGCTCGGAGGTGCCCGGCACGCCGGAGGGCTCCGGGGTGAGCGCCACGCCCTCCTCGGCGGCGAAGCCCACGCGAGGCACCAGCAACAAGAGACACAGCAGCAGGCACAGCGTCGGACCAACGGAGCGGGTGGGGATCATACGTCCGGATGACTGCAACGCGGGGGCCAGGGGGCCCGCTTCCTTCGTGTAATGTCCCGCCCGGTGCGTCGAGGGCATCGGGCAGGCACGTGCCAGCACCTTTGAAGTCGAGGATGGGACCCGGGAATGGCGACCGAATCGAGTAGCGGCGAGACAACGGCGGAGCAGCAGATCGTCCAGGAGGTGCTGCGGCATTTGCGCGCCTACAAACGCTACCCGACCCTTGAGGAGCTGCGCGGCGCTCTCCCGGACCAGAGTGCCGTGCTGGATACGCTCCTCAAAAGAGGATTCCTCAGGGTGGTGAGCGGCTATCGCGTGCTACCGATGTTGGCGGGGTTCCTGAAATATGGAGCGGAGGAAGCCAAGGTCCAGGTCGAGCGGTTCCTTCGCCTTCTCCCCAGCTTGGAGCGGGCCAGCAGGAAAGAGCTCAAGAAGACGTTGTCCGTGCAGGAGATTGCTTCCCTTACCGGGGAGCCCCCCTCCGAGGTTTCGTTCACCCTCTCCCTCTTTGCTCCGCATCTACCGTTCGCGGAGGCAATAAATGTGGAAGGAGAGAGTAATTGGGTGAGCGCCATCTCCTTCCCACCAGAAGGCGTTGATCCAGAGCAAAACACCCGGCTTCTCTGGCAGTTCGATGAAGAAGAGGGGGTTGGCCCCTCCGCGCGACTCTCCCAACTTCGAGTGAGCGGCTACCGTGCCTTGGAACGGTTTGATGCGCAGCTCGAATCGCTGACGGTGATCATTGGTGCGAATGCCGCTGGGAAGTCCTCGCTGTTCGATCTCCTGGCATTCATTTCATTCGCGGCGGTGAACCCACTTCCTCCTGAACTGGATCCTCGAAGCGTTGGCAAGACCCTCTTCCATGTGGGAGGGCCTGAGTCCATCGAGCTGGCGCTGCAGGTCGTTCGTGAAGCTGCGCGACCCCTCCGCTACCACGTGAAGCTCAGCGGACCCGTGGGCCAGCCGCGAGTCGTTTCCGAGCGACTCGGGTCACTTCGCACCGACTCGGAAGGGCGGACGTCGGAAGTCTTCACCTTTCTCAACTTCGAAAGTGGACAAGGGAACCTTCGGAGCGTCTTGCAGGTCAGGTTCGGTTTGCCCCAGGCCCCGCCCTGGACACTCCCTCGAAATGAACTCGCCCTGCGCCGGGCACTGGATCCCACCTTCATCACCCTCAATGAGTTCCGGGAGTATGTCTCGGGCTGGAAGTTCTACGCGGGCTTCGATGTCGGGATGACCGCGGCCATCCGCCGCCCGGTGTTCACGGAGCCTGAACCCGTGTTGAAGGAGGATGGCTCCAATCTGAGCGCCGTGCTCTTCCACCTCAAGGCGGAGCATCCGGACAACTGGAGCGAGCTGGAGACACATCTGCGCTCCGCCGTCCCCTCGTTCTTGTCCCTCAACGTCAAACCCCGAGGCGGTCCGGGGACAGTCATGGCCGTATGGCGCGAGCAGGGCTTGAAGGGAGAGCTGACCCTGGCGGATCTCTCGGATGGGACGCTCAAGTTCCTCTGTTGGGCGACCCTGTGCCTGTCTCCTCGCAAGCCGCCGCTCGTCTGCATCGATGAGCCGGAGCTCGGACTGCACCCACGGGTGCTGCCCGTGCTCGCGGGGCTGCTGCGCCAGGCCGCCACCGAGACCCAGCTCCTCGTCACGACGCACTCGCCGTACTTCCTCAGCCAGTTCTCCCTGGAGGAGATCGCGGTGATGAAGAAGGTGGAGGGACGCGCGGTGTTCGCCCGTCCGGCCTCCAACGAGGCGCTCCGCCAGGAGATCGAGGAGCTCGGCAGCGGCGAGCTGATCCGGCTCCACATCAGCGACGAGCTTGAGGCCCGCTCGTGAAGGTGTTCGTCTACGTGGAGGGCCCAGGAGATCGTATCTCCCTCGAGAAGCTCTTCCGCTCCACGCGCGACCAGGGCCGCACGTCCAAGGTCAGCATCTCCTTCCACGATCGTGGAGGGAAGGACTGGATCCTCCAGAGCCTCGGGCGCACCGCCGCGCGGCACCTGAAGGGCAGCCCGGACGATTACGTCTTCGCGTTGCCGGACCTCTACCCCATGGCGAAGTACACGCGAACGGAGGCGGCGCACCCCTCCTTCGAGCAGCTCAAGACCCTCCTCCAGGGCCGATTCCACGAGGAGGCGGAGCACTTCGGCCTGCCTGAGGAGGTCCGTTCCCACTACCGCGTCCACTGCCTCAAGCACGACCTCGAGGTCCTCCTGCTGGGCTCCCCCGAGTTGCTCCGGCAACGGCTGAAGACCGACGAGAACATCGAGAAGAACTGGCGCAAGCCCGTCGAGGACCAGAACGACCAGGAGCCGCCCAAGCGGGTCGTGGAGCGCCTCTTCATGAAGTACCGGAAGAACCGCTACATCGAGACCACCGACGCGCCGTGGATCCTTGAGCGGGCCTCCGCGAGAGACCTGTGCGTGGCGTGCCCCCAGAACTTCAAGCCGCTCTTCACCGAGCTGGACCGGCTCTCCCGGGGTGAACTGTTGGACTGAAAAGGGGCCAGAACCGGGCTCAATCCCGGGAATAACCAGACAGGCCCTGAATACAGACACCCCGTGGCGCCCACAAAGAAGCATGTGGCGTGAAGAATGAAGACATACGCCTACAAATGCCCTACACACGCTCCAGTCGGCACCAGTGAGGGGGCAGCCAATGCGGACCAAGAAGCGCCTGGGTGAAATCCTGATGCAGCTGGAGGCGGTGGACGAGCTCCAGCTTCAGTCCGCGCTGGCCTACCAACGCAAGTGGGGCGTGCCGCTGGGCCAGGTGGTGGTGGATCTGCGCTTCTGCTCGGTGGAGCAGGTGCTGGCGGCGCTGGCGCACCAGACGGGCGTGCCGACGGTGTCGCTGGACTCGGAGCCATTGGACGCGGCGCTGGCGAGGCTGTTGCCCCGGCGGCTGGCGGAGATGCACCGGGTGGTGCCGCTGCGAGTGGAGGGCCCTCGGGACATGGTGCTGGTGGTGGCCATCGCCGCGCCGGCGAGCATGCACGCGCTGGACGCGGTGCGCGGCGTGACGGGCAAGCTGCGCGTGGTGCCGATGCTGGCGTCGGACGCGGCCATCTCCCGGGCCATCGAGCGGCTGTACCTCGGAGGCACGGAGGCGGCGAGGCGGCCCGAGGTGGAGGCCATCTCCCTGCCCGAGTCGAACGGGGAGATGGAAGTCCAGGTCGAGGCGCGCTTCGAGCTGAGGGCGGAGCGGCCCGCCCTCCGCTTGCCGGATCTGAGCCCGACGCAGGAAATCCTGGAGCTACCGCTGCTGGAGCCCCTGGACGTGGAGGAGCTGGCGGAGCTGCTCGAGTTGTCGGAGGAGGCCCTGCCCGAGGCGGGCGAGGTGCTCATCTACGGCTGGGGCTCGGCGGCGGCGGCGGGGCTGGTGCGGGTGGTGGGGGAGGCGGGCTTCCGGGCGCGCGTGGCGAGCACGGCGGAGGTGCTGACGGCGGACGAGCGCACGGTGGTGCTCGGGCCGTTGCCGTCGCTGGAGGCGATGGGGCAGCGCTCGCGGGCGCAGCTGCTGGTGGCGGGCAAGGTGCCCGAGGTGGACGTGGTGAGGGCGCACGCGCTGGGAGCCAAGGGCTTCCTGGCGGCGCCGCTGGACACGGACCTGATGTTGCGCGCGGTGCGCCGGCTGCTGCGCACGGCGGGCGAGGCCCCCCGGCTCCACGGGGTGGGAGCGCGGGGGCACCTCGCGCCTCACGGCTTCAGCGTACGAGCTCCAGATGAGGCTCGGCGGGCAGCCAGAGCGAGCTGAGCTCCAGCGCGAGCGAGGCGAAGGGCTCGGCGCGCACGACGGTATCGCCCTCGTGGGAGTCCACGAGGAGCCAGCCGCGCTTGACGCGCTGGAAGACCTCGAGCGTGTGGGCCGAGGGGTCCACGAGCCACACGTGGGACACCCCGGCGCGCGCGTAGGCGGGCAGCTTGCGCGTGCGGTCGAGCGCGGCGGTGGACGGGGCGAGCACCTCGCAGACCCAATCCGGCGCGAGCGTGAGGAACGGCTCATCGGGCGTGAGGGGCTCGACGAGCCTGTCACGGCGCCAGCCGGCGAGGTCCGGCACGAGCACATCCCGACCGAGCCGCAGCTCGGGGGCGCGCAGGAAGCACCAGCGCCCGGAGCCCCCGCGGCGCGGGTCGAGCCGCTCACCGAGCTCGACCCCCAACATGAAAGCGGCACGGGCCTGACCCGGCGCCGGCCGAGGAGAAGCCACCAGCTCCTCGTCGAGGATTTCCCCCACCCATCCCATCGGCAGCGCATCGAGAGCCGAGTACGCCGCCTGGCTGTTGCACATCGGAATCACCCTGTCCTCCTCCGGCCCTCGTGAGCCGGGCAGGGGAGGGATTCTAGGCAGGGGTCTGACATGGCCCGGGCATGGGGCCGGGTGTCTACTTTCCGATGCAGAAGCGCTGGAAGATGGCGTCGAGGAGGGCCTCGGAAGCGGAGGTCCCGGACACCTCGCCGAGGGCCTCCAGGGCGAGGCCCAGCTCGCCGGAGACGACCTCGAGGGTGGAGAAGCGGCAGGCGGATTCCGCGCGGGCGAGGGCCTCGGAGGAGCGGCGGAGGGAATCGGCATGGCGCTCGGAGACGAGGGCGACGGCGGAAGGAGCGCCCCCGCCCCACAAGCGCGAGAGGACCTCGGAGCGAAGCCGTTCCACGCCTTCCCCGGTGAGCCCACTGACAGACAACCCAGTCCGCGCCTCCCGGGTCGGGACATCGCATTTGCCGAACACGCGGAGCACGGGCGTCACCCCGGCTTCCCGAATCCACGCCCGTGCCTCCTGCTCGCCGGCCTCGGGAGGAAGCACGAGCACGGCGAGGTCCACGGCACCGAGCACCTCACGAGTCCGGGCAATCCCCAGGGCCTCGATGCGCCCGGGAGCCTCACGAAGGCCGGCGGTATCGAACAAGGTGACGCCCAGCCCGTCCCACTCGACGCGAGCCTCCAGCACATCGCGCGTGGTACCGGGCTCCTCATCCACGAGGGCGCGCGCCTCACCCAGGAGCCGGTTGAAGAGCGTGGACTTCCCGGCGTTCACCGGCCCATACAGGGCGACCCGAGCCCCGCGCCGGACGAGCCGCCCACGCCCCACCTCGGAGAGCAGGGCCTCGGCGGCGGCGCGCAGCTCGGAGACACGGGGAGCGGCGCCCTCATCGGCGCCCTCGGCCTCCTCGGGAAAGTTCAGCACGCCTTCCAGGTCCGCGTGGAGGGAGCGAAGCGGCTCCTCCAGCGAGCGGACCCGGGCCGCGAGCGCGCCCGAGAGACTGGCGGCGGCGGCGCGGACGGCGGCCTCGGAGTCAGCGGCGACGAGGTCGGCGACGGCCTCGGCGCGGGTGAGGTCGATGCGACCGTTCAAGAAGGCGCGGCGGGTGAACTCGCCGGGCCCGGCGGGACGCACGGCGGGGTGCTCCAGGGCGCGCGAGAGCAACATGCGCAAGAGGCGAGGGCTGCCATGGGCCTGGAGCTCGACGACGTCCTCGCCGGTGAACGAGTGGGGGGCGCGGAAGTAGAGGAACAGCCCCTCATCGAGCACGGAGCCGGAGGCATCGACGAAGGAGGCGAGGTAGGCGTGCCGGGGGGTGGGAGCGGTGGGGACCCCGGGAGCGAGCATCCGTCCGACCTCGAGGGCGACGGGGCCAGAGAGCCGGAGGATGCCGACGGCGCCAGCGGTGGGGGAGGTGGCGAGGGCGGCGAGGGTGGCGGGGGAGGAGGTCATCCCTACGGACAGGCGGGCGAGGGGGGTGAGCTCAGATTCTCGTCATAGGAACCGTTGCAGGTCACGCTGCCATTGCCCTCGACGGAGCC
>NZ_DASVWK010000228.1:0-4106 GCF_036389735.1 Archangium sp.
GTCTTCCTGGGGCCCCTGGTGGTGATGGCCTCGCAGACGTACATCACCGAGCGGGTGAAGGAGTTCCACCTGTCGCTGCTGGTGCTTCAGACGGTGATGATGGGCGCGCTCGTCTCCATGGACGTGCTGCTCTTCTACATCTTCTGGGAGGCCATGCTCATCCCCATGTACCTGCTGGTGGGTGTGTGGGGCGCCGAGGATCGCCAGATGGCGGCGGTGAAGTTCTTCCTCTACACCCTGGCGGGCTCGCTGCTGATGCTGGTGGCCATCGTCGCCCTGTACTTCATCAGCAGCACGCCGGGTAACCGCTCCTTCGACTACGCCACCATCTACAACAGCCTCATCTCCGCCAACCGGGAGATCTCCACGTGCATGGGCGCCGGTGACTGCACGCAGCTCACGGGCATGGCCAGCATGCTGCACCGCTGGGGCCCGTGGCTCTTCGCCGCCTTCGCCCTGGCCTTCGCCATCAAGGTGCCGATGTGGCCCGTCCACACGTGGTTGCCCGATGCCCACGTGCAGGCGCCCGTGGCCGGCTCCATGATCCTGGCCGGCGTGATGCTGAAGATGGGTACCTTCGGCTTCTGGCGCTACGCCATCCCGTTCTTCCCGGTGGCCACGCAGCAGGCCCGGCCCTTCCTGGCCGCGCTCGCCGTCATCGGCATCGTCTACGGCGCGCTCATGTGTCTGGCGCAGCGGGACATCAAGAAGCTCATCGCCTACTCGTCCGTGAGCCACCTCGGCTACTGCATGCTGGGCATGCTGGCCCTCACCAACGAGGGCGCCACCGGCAGCGCCTACCAGATGCTCAACCACGGCGTGTCCACGGGCGCGCTGTTCCTCCTGTTCGGCTTCATCTATGAGCGGCGCCACACCCGCCTCATGTCCGACTACGGAGGCATCGCGCGGGTGATGCCGGTGTTCACGACGGCCTTCATCATCATCACCTTCTCGTCCATCGCGGTGCCGGGCACCAACGGCTTCGTGGGCGAGTTCCTCGTGCTGCTGGGCACCTTCAAGAGCAACCTGGGCGTCGTCATCGGCTCGCTGGCCGTCCTGGGCGTCATCCTCGGCGCGGCCTACATGCTGTGGATGGTGCAGAAGGTGTTCTTCGGGCCCCTCACCCACCGCGAGAACCAGCACCTGTCGGACCTCAGCCTGCGCGAGTTCGCCACCGTGCTGCCCTTCCTCCTCCTGGTGGGGGTCATGGGTCTGATGCCGCAGCCCTTCCTGGACCGTATCAACCCGTCCACCGAGCGGTTCATCACCCGCGCCAACCTGGGCATCCCCGGCAGCACGGTGCAGCCCGGCGAGGTGCAGATCTCCGTGATGGGTCTGCCCACCGCGGACGTGGCCGCCGCTCCCACCGCCCAGCGCTAGTCGAGAGTCATAACCATGAACCTGCCTACCCTGACCTCGGCGGACTTCCTCCCGCTCATCCCCACCATCATCCTGGTGGTGGGCGCCTGCGTCCTGCTGCTCTCGGAGGTGTTCCTCACTCCGACCTCGTCGCGCGGCTACCAGGCGGTGCTCGCGTCCATCACCTCCGTCATCGCCGGCATCGTGTCGCTGTCGCTGCTCACCGAGCCGGCGCGCGAGGTGTTCCTCGGCTTCGGCGCGTTGGATCCCTTCTCCAGCTTCCTGTCCTTCATCGTCTGCGTGGCGCTGGCGCTGGCGACGCTCTCCTCGGCCGGCTTCCTGCGCAAGCGTGGTGCCGAGCGCGGTGAGTTCTACGCGCTGATGCTCTTCGCGGGCGCGGGCATGAGCCTGCTGGGCCTGTCCAACGAGCTCATCACCCTCTTCGTCAACATCGAGGTGCTGTCCATCGCCACCTACGCGCTGACGTCGTACCTGCGGCGCGGCACGCGGCCCAGCGAGGCGGGCTTCAAGTACTTCATCCTCGGCGCCTTCTCGTCGGCGGTGCTGCTGTATGGCTCGGCGCTGCTGTACGGCGCCACCGGCACCACGCTGCTCTCCGAGATGGTGCAGCCGCTGCGCGCGGCCATGGGCAACAACGCGGCGCTCGTCTACACGGGCGCGGTGCTGGTGGCCGCCGGCTTCGCCTTCAAGGTGGCCGCGGTGCCCTTCCACATGTGGACGCCGGACGTGTACGAGGGCGCCCCCACCCCCGTCACCGCGCTGATGAGCGCGGGCGTGAAGGCCGCCGCCTTCGTCGCCCTGGTGCGCGTGTTCGTCACCGTGGGCAGCGGCATCAACGCCAAGCTGCCCTTCGCCATCTTCTCCACCCTGGCGCTCCTCACCATGGTGGCGGGCAACCTGCTGGCCCTCCCGCAGCGCAACGTCAAGCGCATGCTGGCCTACTCCTCCATCGCCCACGCCGGCTACCTGCTGCTGGGCGTGGCGGCGCTCTTCTCCACCCAGTCCGGCCAGGAGTTCCACCTGCTCGGCACCACCGCCCTGGTGGGTGCCAGCCCGGAGCTGGTGGCCCGCGTCGACGCCCTGCGCGGCATCCTCTACTACCTGCTCGCCTACACCGTCACCGCGGTGGGCGCCTTCGGCATCATCTCCATGCTGGAGCGCCGCGAGGACGAGGAGAAGGGCACCGCCTGGGACCTCGAGCGCTTCAGTGGCCTCGCGCAGCGCCGGCCGGGTTGGGCCTTCGCCATGGCCGCCTTCATGCTGTCGCTCGCCGGCATCCCCCCCACCATCGGCTTCCTCGCGAAGCTCATCCTCTTCCGGGCCGCCGTGGACGCGGGCCTCGTGGGCCTCACCATCATCGGCGTGCTCTCCAGCGCGGCCGGCGCCTATTACTACCTGCGCATCGTCGTCTACATGTACATGCGGCCCGTGCCCGAGGGCGCCCAGGTGCTGGAGCGCAACTGGATGACGGAGCTGGCCCTGGTGCTCTCCACCGCCGCCGTGGTGGTGCTGGGCATCATCCCCGGCCCCCTCACCGAGTGGATCGCCCAGGCCGGCACGCTGTTCAGCCGCTGAGCGCCCCGTCTCGGGGAAGGACCGACGCCCGGGCGAGCTCCGCCCGGGCGTTTTCGTTTTTCGCAGGTGGCTACTCCGGCAGCGGCCCGCGCATCGCCAGCGTCTCGAGGACGACCCGCGCTCCCGCCCCGCGCAGCAGCGCCTGGAGCGGCTCGTCCCCCGTCACCACCCGCAGCTCATCCACGTTGCCCAGCTCCAGGAAGGCCTCCTCCAGCAGCGCTCGCGCGTGCGCCGGCGTGGCCGCGAAGAAGGGCGCCAGCACGCCCGCGTAGGGGCGCAGGTCCATCAGTCCCAGCCGTCCCGCGTCTGGCCGCTCCGGGTGTGACAGGCGCCGCAGCCGGTGCGTGGGCTGCGTGGCGAAGCGGGCCAGCTTCCCGGGCACCAGCTCGAAGGCCTCCGTGAGCCGGGCGAAGTCCGCCTCGACCACCGGCACCACCTCGAGGTCCTCGGGGGCATTGGGCAGGGCCGCCAGGTGCCCACGCGACAGGCGCCATGTGCGCTCCAGCCGCCCCGCCTTCATCCCCACCGAGGTGTACAGCGCCACCGCCGGAGCGTTGTCGGGCTTCACGTACAGCATCCACTCGCGGCAGCCCCTCGCCCGGAAGTGCGCCGCGAGCTGCTCCATCATCCACCGCCCCAGGCCCCGTCGCCGCTCACCCGGCGCCACCACCACGTTCACCACATAGCCGGTGTCCCCCAGCACGTCGACGAGGGCATACGCACGCGGCCCCTCCGGCCCGTCCACGAAGAAGGAGCGCTTCACCAGGTCCGCCACCCACACGTCCAGCGGCGGCGGTGGATCCTCCACGCCCAGCTCTCCGAAGAGCCGAGCGAAGTCCGCGTGGTCCTCCACCCGCCCTGGCCGCAGCGCCAGTGCCTCACCGTGTGGTGCGTTCCGCATGTCGGAGAGCCCCTTCTCCGCGCCGATGAACAACCAGGCGCGACTCACGGAGCGTATAAAAGAAGGCGGCCCGGCACCCTCAGGAAGGGGACCGGGCCGCAGGTCTTCTCAAGAAGCTCACCGGAAGGTGCTGAAGGGGTGGGGGGGAACCACTTCAGCCTCGCTTCGACGTGCTCCGTGTTTACGCCTTAGCACTCGTCATGCCAGCCCGTCCCCGCCCCGAAAGGCCAGTGGTTCCAGCCACTTGGAC
>NZ_DASVWK010000229.1:0-2482 GCF_036389735.1 Archangium sp.
TCATCTCGCGCACCAGCTCCAGCTCACCCGTCTCGGGGTTGAGTCCCACGGGTAGACGACCCGGCAGGTGCACGAGACGACCAGCGGACGGCAGCGGAATGGGCTTGTCCTGCGGGGGAACGAGCTCTTCTCCGCTGCGCAGGGTAGCAAGGAGGTAGGGGTGCTCCATCACTCGACCCTTGGGGTCCGCGAAGAGGAGCTTGGGTGCCAAAGTCATGATCCCGTTAACTACCACTGGTGCGCCAACCTTTCGACGCATCGCGCTTTCACGGTGCGTGAGGGCCCTTGTCGGAGCGCGTCTTGACTCCCCCCGGGCCCCTGCCTAGGGTCCGCCCGATTTTGCCGCCCACGGGCGGACACTTTCACCGCCTATTGGCGGACCATTTCGGAGGCACCCCAAGTGATTGTCGGAGTTCCCAAGGAGATCAAGACCCGTGAGTACCGTGTTGGCATGGTTCCGGCGGGCGTTCGCGCCCTGACGAGCACCGGCCACACGGTTCTGGTCGAGACGAACGCTGGCGTCGGCTCCGGCATCCCCGACTCGGAGTACCAGCGCGTGGGCGCGCAGATCGTCCAGAGCGCGGACGAGGTCTGGAAGCGCGCCGAGATGATCGTGAAGGTGAAGGAGCCCATCGCGCCCGAGTACGAGCGCATCCAGAACGGGCAGGTCATCTACACGTACTTCCACCTGTCCGGCGTGGACCCGGAGCTCACCCGCACCCTGGTGAAGAAGAAGGCCTCCGCGGTGGCCTACGAGACCATCCAGCTGGATGACGGCTCGCTGCCGCTGCTCAAGCCGATGTCCGAGGTGGCCGGCAAGATGGCCATCCAGGTCGGCGCCACGTGCCTGGAGAAGGCCCACGGCGGCAAGGGCATCCTCCTGGGTGGCGTGCCCGGCGTGCGCCGCGGCCGCGTCACCATCATCGGCGGTGGCGTGGTGGGCACCTGCGCGGCCAAGGTGGCCGTGGGCATGGGCGCCGAGGTCACCATCATCGACATCAACCTCGAGCGCCTCACCTACCTGGACGACGTGTTCCTCGGTCGCGTGGCCACCCTGGCCTCCGACTCCGAGAGCATCGCCCGGAGCGTGCGCGAGGCGGACCTCGTCGTCGGCGGCGTGCTCATCCCCGGCGCGGCCGCGCCCAAGCTCGTCTCCGAGGCCCTCATCGCCGAGATGAGCCCCGGCTCCGTGGTGGTGGACGTGGCGGTGGACCAGGGCGGCTGCATCGAGACCTGCGTGCCCACCACCCACGACAACCCCACCTTCGTGAAGCACGGCGTGGTGCACTACTGCGTGGCCAACATGCCCGGCGCGGTGCCCCAGACGTCCACCTTCGCCCTCACCAACACCACCCGGCCCTACGCCCGGAAGATCGCCGACATGGGCCTCGTCGAGGCCATCAAGAGCGACAAGTCCCTGGCCCGCGGCCTCAACACCTACAACGGCCACGTCACCTACGAGGCCGTCGCCAAGGACCTCGGGTACAACTACCTCTCCATCTTCGACGCCATCGGCTCGAAGGCCCGGTAGTCAACCCTGCCACACCCCGGTGGAGGGTTTTCAGGAGAACTCCTGGAATAATTCCCTCCACCGGTTGTCTCCCGCCCGCCGGGGCAGCCGTGCGAACGGCGCAGGTTTGCTTTGTGTTGTTGCCCAATATGTTCCCGTGCATACATTGCCGGGTAGGGAACGACTCAATCGCCTGTAATTTCGGGCCTCTGGAAGGCGGGAGCATGCTGGACTTCAGGCAAAACAACCGGACGAAGCAGGAATTCGAGGAACTGGCACTCGCTCACCTCGACCCCCTGTACTCCGCGGCCCTGAGGCTGACGAAGAACGAGCGGGACGCCGAGGACCTGGTGCAGGACACCTGCATGAGGGCCTACCGCTTCTTCGATAAGTTCGAGCGCGGCACCAACATCAAGGCCTGGCTCTTCAAGATCCTCACCAACACCTTCATCAACCGCTACCGGCGCAAGGTGAAGGAGCGCAGTGTGGTGGAAGGTGTGGAGCGCGAGGCGGTGCACGAGCGCTTCGTGAGCCGGGACGCGACGGACTTCGCGGCCAACCCCGAGCAGTACTTCTTCGATCGCCTCCTGTCGGATGACGTGCTGCGCTCCATCGACGCGCTGCCCATCGACTTCCGGCTGGTGGTCATCCTCGCGGACCTGCAGGAGTTCTCCTACAAGGAGATCGCGGAGATCCTCGAGTGCCCCGTGGGCACGGTGATGAGCCGGCTGTTCCGCGGACGCAAGCTGCTGCAGAAGACGCTGCGCGAGTACGCGCAGGGCTCTGGCGTGCTGCGTCAGGACGAGCCCGCCCAGGCCGCGAACGCGGATGGCACGGCCGCCGCGGGTTCACCAACGAACCTCGAAGATTACCGACGCAGGAAGAAGGTGGGGTAGATCGAGGTTGATGGCCCCGGAAATATTTCTTCACGATATTTCCGAACGGGACCCCCACCATCTCCCGCCCTGAGCG
>NZ_DASVWK010000230.1:0-2738 GCF_036389735.1 Archangium sp.
CGCTGCTGGAGGGCGGCCCCGTTCGCTGCTGGGGCCGCAACGACTCTGGACAGCTCGGCTACGGCCACTCCCGCTCCCTCGGTGATGACGAGGCCCCCTCCGGCTCCGGCTATGTCTTTTTCGGAGGCCGGGCCGTTGAGCTGGTAGCCGGCTTCGCGCACACCTGCGCCCTGTTGGACACCGGCAAGGTGCGCTGCTGGGGCCACAATGCTTACGGCCAGCTTGGCTACGGCCACACCCGCCCCATCGGCGACGACGAGTCACCGGCCAGCGCGGGGGATGTCGACGTGGGCGGCCCCGTCCGGCACCTCGTCGCGGGCGCCTGGCATACCTGCGCCCTGCTGGAGTCCGGCTCCGTGCGCTGCTGGGGCCGCAATGACTCCGGTCAGCTCGGCCTGGGCCATGCCCGCCCCATGGGCAACGAGTCACCAGCCAGTGCGGGGGCTGTCGATGTGGGTGGCTCCGTCGTGCAACTCGCCACCTCCAGCACCAGCCAGCACACCTGCGCCCGGCTGGAGTCCGGCGCCGTGCGCTGCTGGGGCCGCAACGCCCATGGCCAACTGGGCCAGGGCCATACCCGCCCCATCGGCGATGATGAAACGCCGGCCACGGCGGGGAGTGTCAACACGGGGGGCCTTGCCCTTCAGGTGGCCACCGGCGCCGAGCACACCTGTGCCCTGCTGAGCCCCGGCGTCCTCAAGTGCTGGGGCCGCAACGAGTCCGGACAGCTTGGCCTGGGCCATACGGCCTCTCTCTCCACTCCGCCCGGCACCCCTATGAACCTCGGCGGCACCATGGCCTTCCAAGTGGCCGCGGGCGCCTGGCACACCTGTGCCCTGCCGAGTTCGGGCCAGCCCCGGTGCTGGGGTCGCAACACCCACGGCCAGCTCGGCCTGGGCCACACCTACAACCTCGGCGATAACGAAGCTCCCTCCGGCGCCGCCCTCACCACGCCGCTGCCTCCCCAGGTCGTGGAGACCTTCCAGTCCGCGGCCTCCGTCGGAGGTGGAAGCTCCCTCACCCTCCAGGTGCAGGCGATGGATCCACAGGCCAGCGGCCTCTTCTTCTCCTGGACGTCGAATATGGGAACGCTCTCCGCCGCCACGACGACCAGCGACACGAGCCAGGTGAGCTGGACGGCCCCCGCGTGCACGCCACTGGGTGTCACTCCCACGGTGACGGCCACGGTGACCAATGCATTCGGGCTCGTGACCTCCAAAGCCCTCACTCCTTCGGTGACGGCGAACTCCTGCATTCAATCCAGTTGCAAGGGCTGGTTGGCGGCCAACCCCACTGCATCGAGTGGTGTCTACACCATCGACCCGGACCTCAATGGGCCCCTCGTTCCCTTCAATGCCTTCTGTGACATGACCACGAACGGAGGGGGTTGGACGGTCCTCGAGAAGAGCCCCTATGGCAACCCGGTCGGCAGGGCGCTCTATAACGACGTGCCCGTGAACGAGGCCACCCCCGAGCTTTCGCGTCACAGGCTGTCGAAGACCCGGATGGAGGCCTTGAAATCAATCTCGACCGATATGCGCATCGACTGCCGGGGGAACGACTACCTGTTGACCGCCGCGGGCAACCTGTTCAGCGGACAGGGCGGCTCGAACAGTTGCTCGAATGCCGCCAGGATTCTCTACAAGCAAGCCTCGCTCAAGGGCAGGGTCGTGACCAACAAGGAGATGTGCACCTGGTTCATGGGCAAATCCGAGGGGTGCGCTGGGGCATGGCATATCGATGAGCATGCGCAGGCCTATCAATGCGGCCTGCCCAACTACCCCTGGAGCGGTACAGCCATCACGAACTTCGACGTCGATACTTTCGCCACGGATCCGTGGGTGGTTGATCCCTCCGGCCATGAGTGCCACACGGCGGGGGCGGTGCGACACGTACTCCTGCGATAGAAAGGGAGTACACTGGCCCTTCCCGTGTCCCTCTCCGCCCTCTGCCAGCGTTGTGGCCTGTGCTGCGATGGGAGCCTCTTCTCGCACGTCCCGCTCCGGCCCGAGGAGGCCGAGCCCGCCCGGCGCCATGGGCTCGACGTGGAGACGCTCGGGGGGGCGCCCGCGCTGCGGCAGTGCTGCACGGCCCTGAAAGACCGGCGGTGCACGCGCTACGCGGAGCGCCCCGAGGGGTGTCGCGCCTACGGTTGCCACCTGTTCAAGGCGCTGGCCTCGGGTCGGGTCTCCGCTGACGAGGCACTCGCGGTGGTGGAGCGGGCGCACACGCTGCTGTCGGCCTTGGAGAAGAGCCTGCCGCCCGACACGGACGCGCGTCCCTCCTCGGTGATGGAGCGCGCGCGCTTCGCGGACCTGTCCGAGGACGGCATCTCCCCCGCGACCCGCGGGCTGCGGGAGCAGGCCGAGGCCCACCTGGACGAGCACTTCCACGGGGGTCCGCGACACTTCGCCGGGTCGTAACCCCGGCATTTCCACTTCGAACATGGCGCCGGGCTCGACCCTGGGGTAAGCGTACAGGCGCCCTACCCATCAGGCGGTTGAACCAGGGCCCCCGGACCCATAAACGATCAGGCACCGTGAGCGAAGAAGCCCTCGATACCTCGCAGGAACTGAGCGAAGTCCTGGAGGACCTGCGCCGACACCTCCTCTGGCAGGAGGAGAACGGCGGCCGGGTGCTCCAGGTGGATGCACGCCTCGCCGCCGAGCTGCGTGCCGCGCGTCCCCAGGCGATGCTGAAGGCCCAGGCCGTGAAGGCCGCGCCTCCAGCCCCCTCGG
>NZ_DASVWK010000231.1:0-9409 GCF_036389735.1 Archangium sp.
TCCCCGAGGATGAGCAGGTTCACGCCGTCCGCCAGCTCCTGCACCTTCTCCCGCGGACCGCGCAGCAGCAGCACGTCCCCAGCCGACAGCGGCAGGCCGGACAGCGACTGCCCGCCGAAGAGCCGCCCCAGCAACTGGAGCTTCGTCAACCGTTGAATGGCGGGCTTGCGGTGCAGCGCCAGCGCCACCAAGCCGTAGCGCTCCAGGAAGAGCGTCTCCTTCAGGCTGCGGCCGATGAGCGGGCTGCCCGTCGGCACCGTCGCCTCCACCAGCAGCGTGTCCTGGGGGCGCAGGTCCGTGTCCGACAGCCGCATGTCCGGGCGGATCTCGATGCCCCTCAGGTCCTTCACCCGCAGGATGTCCTCGCGGTTGCCCTCGACGATGAGCCGCTCGTCTCCCATCAGCCGGTAGCTCGGCACGGCGGGCAGCGACTGCCCATCCCGGAGGATGCCGATGACGCGCAGGCCCAGGCCCTCGGTCAGCTCCGCCAGGACCTTGCCCACGTAGCGCGAGTCCGGCGGCAGGGCCGCCTCGGTGAGGTAGTCGCGCAGGGACCAATCGGACACCCCGCCCTTGCCCACCCGCGTCGGCAGCAGCAGCGGCCCCAGGAGCACCACCATGAGGATGCCGATCACCGCCACCGGCAGCCCCACCGGCGCCAGTTCCACCACCCCGATGGGCGCCATCCCCAGGCGGGGCATGGCCGCGGACATCACCAGGTTGGTGGAGGTGCCGAACAGCAGCACCATGCCCCCCAGCATCGAGGCGTACGCCAGGGGCAGCAGCACCTTGCTCGTGGGCACCTTGGCGCGGTGCGCCGCGCCCACCGCCACCGGCAGGAACGCCGCCGTCGTCACCGTGTTGGAGACGAAGGAGGAGAAGGTCGCCACCACCACCATCATCGCCAGCACGAAGGTCTGGTGGCCAAAGCGCGCGAAGAAGGCGAGCCGCTGCCCGATGAGCTGCACCACGCCCGTGCTGGCGAGCCCCTCCGTCATCGCCAGCAGGGTGAAGATGAAGATGACCGTGTCGTTGCTGAACCCCTCGAAGGCCTGCTCGGGCGTCAGCACCCGGGTGACGGCCAGCAGACACACCACGACCAGCGAGCTGACCTCGATGGGCACCACGTCGATGGAGAACAGCACCACCGCCAGCACCACGATGCCCAGCACGATTGCAATGCTCATGGCTCCCGCCGGCCCTCCCACGCCGCCGCGCCCAACCTGTACCCCCATGTGCTGGAAGGTGAGGGCCCTCCGCCCGCAAACGTTCCCTTCTGAATAGATGATGTCCAATAAGTGAAAATGAAGGGAGGTGGGAGTCCTGGGACGGGGTCCACCCGTGGACGGTGTTGCATTCACAGGGGGCTTCCCGGGAAGGTTCGCCCACCTTTTAGAGGAGACTCGCGAATGGCTTCGACCCAAACCGCAGCGCTCCAGGGCAACGCTCCCACGAAGAACGCGGAGCTACTGTCCTGGGTGGCGAAGATGGCGCAGATGACCCAGCCGGACAGCATCGTCTGGTGTGACGGGTCCGAGGAGGAGAAGCAGCGCTTCACGGACCTGGCGGTGAAGGAGGGCATCCTCATCCCGCTCAACCAGCAGAAGCGCCCCGGCTGCTACCTGCACCGCTCCAACCCCAACGACGTGGCGCGCGTGGAGCACCTCACGTTCATCTGCACCACGAACAAGGAGGACGCCGGCCCCACCAACAACTGGATGGAGCCCGAGGCGGCCTACACCAAGCTCACCCACCTGTTCACCGGCGCCATGAAGGGCCGCACCATGTACGTGGTGCCCTACGTCATGGGTCCGCTGGGCAGCCCCTTCGCCAAGATTGGCGTGGAGCTCACCGACAGCGTCTACGTCGCCCTCAACATGCGGATCATGACCCGCATGGGGAAGGCCGCCCTGGACATGCTGGGCGACTCCAACGAGTTCAACCGCGGCCTGCACAGCACGGGCGATCTCAACCCGGACCGCCGCTTCATCTGCCACTTCCCCCAGGACAACACCATCTGGAGCATCGGCAGCGGATATGGCGGCAACGTGCTGCTGGGCAAGAAATGCCTCGCGCTGCGCATCGGCAGCTTCCTGGGCGAGCACGAGGGCTGGCTGGCCGAGCACATGCTGATTCTGGGCGTCACCAGCCCCAAGGGCGAGACGACCTACGTGGCGGCGGCCTTCCCGTCCGCGTGCGGCAAGACGAACTTCGCCATGATGATCCCGCCCAAGGAGTACGAGGGCTGGAAGATCGAGACCGTGGGCGATGACATCGCCTGGATGCGCACGGGTCCGGACGGGCGCCTGTGGGCCATCAACCCCGAGGCCGGCTACTTCGGCGTGGCCCCCGGCACCAACTACAAGAGCAACCCCAACGCCATGGCCACCGTGTCCAAGGACACGCTCTTCACCAACGTGGCCATGACGCCGGACGGCGACGTGTGGTGGGAGGGCATGGACGGCGAGGTGCCCGAGGAGCTCATCGACTGGCAGGGCCGGCCCTGGAAGAAGGGCAGCCCGGAGAAGGCCGCGCACCCCAACAGCCGCTTCACCGCGCCCGCCTCCAACAACCCCGTGCTCAGCCCCAAGGCCAATGACCCGATGGGCGTGCCCATCTCGGCCCTCATCTTCGGCGGCCGCCGCTCCAACACCGTCCCGCTGGTCCTCCAGGCCTTCAACTGGACCCACGGCGTGTTCCTGGGCGCCACCATGGGCAGCGAGACCACCGCGGCCGCCACCGGCAAGGTGGGCGTGGTGCGGCGCGACCCCATGGCCATGCTGCCCTTCTGCGGCTACCACATGGGCGACTACCTCCAGCACTGGCTGAACATGCAGAAGAAGATCGCCCACCCGCCGAAGATCTTCCAGGTCAACTGGTTCCGGCAGGACAAGAACGGCAAGTTCATCTGGCCGGGCTTCGGCGAGAACATGCGCGTGCTGGAGTGGATCGTGAACCGCGTGCACGGTCGCGTGCCCACCGAGGAGACGCTCCTGGGCTGGGTGCCGCGCCAGGACCAGGGCCTCAACCTCAAGGGCCTGGACCTCTCCCCGGACTCCATCGCCGAGGTCACCTCCATCAAGGAGGACGAGTGGAGGACCGAGCTCAAGAGCCAGGAGCCCTTCTTCGAGTCCCTGGGCCTCAAGGCCCCCGAGGCGCTCACCCTCACGCGCAAGCTGCTCATCTCCCGCCTGGGCACCTGATGTAGGCACCGGTCGGGCCCCAAAGCCCGCCGTCCCCGGGGCCGTCCTTCCGCGAGGGGGAGCGGCCCCGCCGCTTTGCGGGCCCCTCTTCGCCCGACGGGGTGTTCGGGGGTAGGCTCTCCCACCATGCGATTGGTCTTGATTTTGTTGGCGGCCCTGTTGCTCGTGCCCGCCCCTGCCCGCGCCCAGCGCGGCGGGACGCGCAACCCCAAGGAGCTCATCAAGCAGGCCGAGCGCCTGTACGACCAGAAGAAATATCTGGAGGCGGCCGAGGCGCTGGAGCGAGCGAACGAGGCGATGCCCAACGCCGACTCCAAGCTGCTCTACAACATCGCCCGCGCGTACGACCAGGGTGGCAAGTCGCAGGAGGCCATCCACTACTACGAGCGGTACAAGGAGAAGGGCACGGACCCGCTGCTGCTCAAGCGCGCGGACCTGTTCGTCGACAAGCTGCGGCTCCAGGTGGAGAAGGAGGAGGCGACGGCGGCGGCGGCGGAGGCCGAGCGCAAGCGGCTGCAGGCGGAAGCCGACGCCGTCCGGCAGCGCGCGCAGGAGGAGCGGGCGGCGGCGCAGCGCGCCGAGGAGGCCAACCAACTGCGGCTGCAGGCGGCCCATGGCGACGCGCTGGCGGCGCATCGGCGCATGCAGGTGGCGTCCTTCGCCCTGGGCGGCGTGGCGCTGGCGAGCGCCGGCGTGGGCACCCTCTTCGGGCTCCAGGCCAACAGCGCGCGCTCCAGCTTCAACGTGGCCACCGACCTGGAGACGAAGCGCACGGCGGCGGACACCACCCGGAGCAAGGCGCTGCTGGCGGACATCGGCTTCGGCGTGGGACTGGCCAGCGCCGTAGCGGCCGTCCTGCTGTACCCCAAGGAACCGCTGCCCGAGCCCGGTGAGGCGCGGCTGACGCTGGCCCCCCAGGGCGCCGGAGCGGGTGTGGAGGTGAGCTTCTGATGCGCGCGTTGAGCTTGATGGGTGTGTTGTCCTTGCTGGCCACCGGGTGCAGCTTCACCACGGCGGCCGGACTCGAGGAGTGCCAGACGACGACGGACTGTGGCGGCGACCAGGTGTGCGCGCAGGGCTTCTGCCTGCCCCTGCCCACCGGCTGCGGGAAGCTCCACGGCTCCAGCGACCCCAGCGCCATCCAGATGGGGGCCCTCATCCCCCTGAGCACCAGCACCGCGCCGGGCGCGAGCCAGGACGAGTCCGACGTGCAGGCGCTCAACGCGGCACTGCTCGCGCTGGAGGACTTCAACCAGCGCAGCTTCATGGGCAAGCAGATCGCCCTGCACTTCTGCGACACCGCGGGCGACGCGGAGCGCACCAAGAAGCAGGTGTCCTGGCTGGTGGGCGAGAAGAAGGTGGCGGCGATGCTGACGGCTGGCAGCAGCCAGACGCTCGCCGCGGCGGCGGTGACGGTGCCTGGCAACGTGCTCACCATGAGCTACAGCGCCTCCTCGCCCGAGCTCACCTCGCTGCCGGACACCTCCTCCGGTGGTAGCACCGGGCTGGTGTGGCGCACCGCCCCCTCGGACGCCATCCAGGGCCGCATCATCGCGGACCTGCTGCGCACGGACACCGCGCGCTTCGGCACCGTGTCGCGGGTGGCCATCCTCTACGTGAACGACCCGTACGGGCAGGGCCTCAACAACGCCATCTCCTCCCAGCTCAGCAAGACGGCTCCGGGGCTGATGACCCGGGGCTTCTCCTACACGCGGCACGGCGAGGTGAAGACGGTGGTGTCCCTCGTCAACGAGTTCAAGCCCGACATCACCGTGCTGATGGCCTTCGCGGATGACGCGGCGGTCATCATCAAGGAGGCGGCCACCCAGCCCAACCTCAAGCGGGGAGCCACCTCCACCACCGGGCACCGCTGGTTCTTCTCCGACAGCGTGAAGGACGCGGCCCTGCTGGCGGATCCCCAGGTGCGCGACCTGCTCCAGGACTACTACGGCACGGCCCCCGCCCAGGGCGCGGGGCAGGCCTTCCGGGCGTTCCAGGATGCCTTCCTGAACAAGTACCAGAAGGATCCGAGCGGCTACGCCTACATCTCCAATGCGTATGACGCCATGTACCTGCTCCAACTGGCGACCGCCTACTCCCTGGGCACCACCAACGCCGTGACGGGTCCGAAGATGGCCGAGGGCCTGTCGCGGGTGTCCACCGGCACCAGCACCGACAAGACCCAGCTCACCAACTCCAACTTCACCTACATCGCGTCGGAGCTGGCCGCGGGCCGGAGCGTCAACGTGGACGGCGCCAGCGGCGCGCTGGACTTCGACGCCGCCGGTGAGGCCCCCGCTCCCGTCGAGCTGTGGCAGGTGAAGGGCACGGGCTTCTCCACCGTCACGCAGCTCAACCCGTAGCGCCCGCCCCACCCCGCCTGCCGGCGCTCGAACAGGGCCCGGCAGGTGGGAAGCCGTCATCGACGCGCCTCGGCCTCGAGGTCGCGCGAGGAGATGTCCACGTCGACTCCCTCGCCTCCCGAGGCCCCATCCTGGCGGCCCTGCCAACAGGCCGTCAGCCCTTCCACACCTGCCTGCCCTCCAGGCAACCTGGAGCCTGGGGACCCTTCCAATCAGGTCCCCTGTCCGCCACCCGGCCCTACACGGCTGTAGCAGGGCAGCCGGCCCTCTTCAGCATCCTCTCGGGAGGGGGAAACGTCGTGGTAGAATTTCGTTCCCCCCCGGCCAGTTCGGCCGTGCTTCCGCCCCCCTCGGGCCTACAGAGAGAAATTGAATGGATGCCATCGCCGTGGTGGGATTGGGTTGCGTCCTCCCCAATGCCCTCGGGGCCACCGACTTCTGGGCCAGCGTCGCCTCCGGCAAGGTGTCGCTCTCGAAGGTTCCCGCCCGCGCGTGGAATCACGCCCTCCATTTCCATCCCGACCGCACGGTCCCGGACAAGACCCACTGCGACCTCGGTGGGTTCATCACCGACTTCGTCTTCGACTGGCGCAAGTACAAGGTGCCGCCGAGCGACGCGCAGCAGGTCAACCCGCTGCAGTGGATGATTCTGGAGGCGGGCACCCAGGCGCTCTCCGAGGTGCGCAACATCCCCAAGGACTCCACCTCCATCATCCTCGGGGCCACGGGGCTGGGCTGGCAGCGCGACAGCGGGATGCGCATCCGCCTGGAGGACATGCTCGACGCGGTGCGAAACACCGACGCCTTCCGTGCCCTGCCCTCCTCCCGGCAGGACGAGCTGCTGGAGCTCACCGCCCAGCGCGTGCGCGAGCAGCTCAAGGAGGTCAGCGAGGACAACGTGGTGGGCGCCTCGGCCAGCGTGGCCTGCGGGCGCATCAACATGCACTTCGACATCAAGGGGCTGCACTACTCGGTGGACGCGGGCTTCGCGTCCTCCCTGGCGGCCCTGGACCTCGCGGTGCGCGGGCTGCGTGACGGGGAGTTCGACCTGGCCGTCACCGGTGGCGTGAGCGAGATGCTGACGCCCCTGGAGATGATCGCCTTCTCCAAGATGGGCGGGCTGTCCAGTCAGGGCCTCATCCTGCCCTTCGCCGAGCGCGCCGATGGCACCCTGCTGGGCGAGGGCGTGGCCATGCTGGCCCTCAAGCGGCTGGCGGACGCGGAGCGGGACGGGGACACCATCTACGCGCTGGTGCGTGGCGTGGGTGGCTCGTCGGACGGTCGGGGCAAGTCGCTGGTGGCCCCCCGCAGCGAGGGCCAGGCGATGGCCATGCGCCGCGCGCTCGAGGACGCGGGCGTGGAGCCGGCCTCGGTGCAGTACGTGGAGTGCCACGCCACGGGCACCCAGGTGGGTGACGCCAGCGAGGTGCGGGCCCTGGCCAGCGTGTACACGGGGGCGCAGGCCGGCTCCATCGCGCTCGGCTCGGTGAAGGCCAACATCGGCCACCTGCGCGCGGGCGCGGGCGCCGCGGGGCTCCTCAAGGCGGTGCTCTCGCTGCACCACGGGCAGATTCCCCCCCAGCCCGGCGTGGACAAGGTCAACCCGAAGCTGGAGATGGAGCGCACGCCCTTCTTCGTGCCCCAGAAGGCGCAGCCCTACCGCGCCGGCACCGTGCCCCGCGCGGCCGTCACCTCCTTCAGCTTCGGCGGCAACAACTTCCACGCGGTGCTGGAGGCGTACCGCCCGGCCGAGCCCCGCAGGGCCCCCGTCGCCAAACCCCGCCACCAGGACGAGCCGCTCGCCATCATCGGCCTGGGCGGCATGTTCCCCGGCGCCTCCAACGTGAAGGACTTCTGGAAGCGCCTGCTGGAGGGCTACGACGCCACCCGTGAGATTCCCAAGGAGCGCTGGGACATCGAGCGGTATTACGGCCCGGATCGCAAGGACAAGGCCTATACGAAGGTGGGCTGCTTCCTGGACGAGTTCCCCAAGCCGAGCCTGGAGATGCGGATTCCTCCGACGGCCTGGGCCTCGTTGGATCCCTCCCATGTGCTGATGCTGTGGTGCGCGGACGAGGCGCTCCAGGACGCGGGCTTCGCCCCGGACAAGTGGAACCGGGACCGGGTGGGCATGTCCTTCGCCTTCCTGCCCTACCAGGGCAAGAAGTTCCTGGCCGACACGCGCATCCACTGGTCCGAGTTCGCCCACGAGCTGCGCCAGACGTTGGAGAAGTCCGGGCTGTCCGCGGGCGAGCGCGAGTCGGTCCTCCGCGACGCCGAGGAGCGCTACAAGAAGGATCTGCCCCCCATCAGCGAGGACAGCCTCACCGGCTTCCTGGGCAGCCTCAACGCCGGGCGCATCGCCAACCTCTACGACTTCCACGGGCCGCACCTGGTGGCGGACGCGGCGTGCGCCAGTGCCCACGCCGCGCTCCACGCCGCCTCGAAGATGTTGAACCACCGCGAGGCCGACGTCGTCCTCACCGGCGGCGTGTGGTGCGACATGCTGCCCGAGTTCTTCATCGCGGCCTGCCGCTTCAACGCGCTGTCGGCCCACGGCAGCTTCCCCTTCTCCTCGAAGGCGGACGGCTTCATCCCCGGCGAGGGCGCGGGCGTCTTCGTCCTCAAGCGCCTGTCCGACGCCGAGCGCGACGGAGATCGCATCCACGCCGTCATCCGCTCCGTGGCCGGCGCCAGCGATGGCAAGGGTCGCTCCGTGCTCGCCCCCAGCGAGGTGGGTGAGGCCACGGCGATGAGGCGCGCGATGGCCGCCGCCAACATCCCCCCCTCGAGCGTGGACCTGGTGGAGTGCCACGGCACCGGTACCGCGCTGGGCGACGTGACGGAGGCCAAGGCCACCGCCGCCGCCTACAGCGAGGGCCGCGTCCGCCCCATCCTCATCGGCTCGGTGAAGTCGAACATCGGCCACCTCAACGCCGCGGCCGGCACCGCCGGCATGATGAAGGTCACCCTCGCGCTGAAGAACGCCTTCATCCCGCGCTCGCTCAAGAGCGAGCCGCGCAACCCCAAGGTGCCCTCGGGCGTCGAGGTGGTGGACACCCACCGCGAGTGGCCCTACCCGGCCGACGGGGGACCGCGACGCGCGGGCGTCAGCGCCTTCGGCGTCGGAGGTGCCAACTTCCACGCCATCCTCGAGGAGTACCGGCCCTCGCCCAAGCGTCCGGAGCCCAAGAAGCAGAAGGACGACGCCTCCTCCGAGGGCGGTGAGCCCCGGCTCATCGCCGTGGCGGGCGAGGACGCTCGCGCCTGCGTGGCGCGGCTGGACACGCTGTGCGCGCAACAAGGGCCGCTCGAGGACACGCGCGTGACGCCCGTGGGCCCCTTCCGGGTGGCCCTCACGGCTCGCTCGCGCGAGGAGCTGTCCAAGAAGAGGGAGCACCTGCGCAAGGCGGTGGAGGCGGGCGGGGACCTGGAGTTCCTCGCCCAGTCCGGCATCTTCGCGGCGGGCCCGGACTCGCCCCTGCGCGGCGCGCCCGTGGCCATCACCTTCCCCGGCCAGGGCGGCCAGTACGCGAACATGCTCCGCCCGCTGGCGCGGACCTACCCCGTGGTGGCGCGCACGCTCGACGAGGCGGACCGCGTCTACCAGCGGCTCACCGGGCGCACCCTCACCGGCAGCTTCTACACGGACGATCCCAAGGGCTACCGGCAGAACGACGAGGACATCCACGCGGCTGTCTTCCTGGTCAACGTGGCCCTCTTCCGCCTGCTGCTGGCCCACGGCATCCAGGCGGACTTCCTCATCGGCCAGAGCGCGGGCGAGCTGGCGGCCCTGGTGGCCGCGGGCAGCATCTCCCTGGAGGAGGGCCTGCGGGGCATCCA
>NZ_DASVWK010000232.1:0-3657 GCF_036389735.1 Archangium sp.
TCTGGTACATCCTCGACCGCTCGCGGTGGGGCCAGGGCTACATCACCGAGGCGGCGCGGGCCCTCATGGACTTCGGTTTCGGGACGCTCGGCCTGCACCGCATGTGGGCCGACTGCGACCCGCGCAACCCCGGCTCCTTCCGCGTCATGGAGAAGCTGGGCATGCGCCAGGAGGCCCACTTCCGCGAGAACGCCTTCTACAAGGGCGAGTGGTGTGACTCCGTCATCTACGCCGTGCTCGACCGGGAGTGGCGGGCGCGCGGATAGAGCAAGGCCGGGCGAGGCGATGGTCGCCCCGTCCGGCCTCGTGCGCTCCTTGTCACTCCAGCCCTCTCTCCGTGGGAGAACGGGCCTGGCTCAGTGCACGGAGGTGTTGAAATCGTCGAGAGGCGGCAGCGGTGGGATGGTGCCCCGCTCGTTCTCGCTCTCCGTGGCCGCGGACGCCTGGATCTCGTCGTCCTGGCCGCTCACGTCCGTGGACTGGCCCGACAGCTTGGTCTCGAGCTGATCCCCCAGACTGGAGATCTGATCCTTCACCTTGGCCTTGGCCGGCTGGATGAGCTGGCGCTCGCGGTCGGTGACCGGGATGAAGCCGGCGAACAGCGCGCCGAGCGCGATGCCGCCGATGGCCACCAGGACCGGGTTGTCGGACACGGTGCTGTACCAGTCCGTCGTGCGGGCCTTCACCATGCCGCGATCCGGGATGTGCTCGCGAAGGCCGGAGGCCTTGTCCTTGGCGCGGTCCACGAGGCCACTGGCGCGATCCTTGAGCATGGAGGCCTTGTCCTTGGCCGTGTCCATGACGTCCGAGGCGCGGGCCTTCATGTTGTCTCCGGTGCTCACGCCGGTGTCGGTGCTCATGCCCATGCCGGTGTTCGTGTAGCCCACGTCCGTGCTGGTGCGCACGCCGATGTCGCTGCTCATGCCGCGCACGTCACCGGTGGGCCGCATCAGACCGCCCTCGGGGGCCGGCACCAGCTCGGGAGTGCCCATGTCGTGGCCGCCGTACATGCGCGTGTGCGACTCGGAATGGCTGCGCACGTCGAAAGCCTTCTTCATCAGCATCGAGCCCACTCCGGCGCCGAGGATGGCTCCGAGCATGCTCCAGCCCTTGGGCGTGTCCGCCCGCTCCTTGATGTCCGTCGTCTTTCGCATCACAGCCTCCTTGGCGTTCGCCTTGATCTCGTCAACCTTCTCCGTCGCCCGCTCCCTGGCCTGCGCCTTGAGGTCCGTCACCTTGTCGGCGGCAATCGCCTTGAGGTGCTCGGGCTCCATGCGGCGGGCCAGCTCGTCGGCGAGTTCGCTCATGCGTGCCCGTGCATCTGAGATTTCACGGATTGGAATGTCTTGCTCGCCCATTGCCCGTCCTCCTTGAGGGTTTGGATTGTCTTGTTGGGTGCGTGGATCTCCTTCATGCGCTTGATGCCGGCGTAGGTGATGCCGCCGCCGATGGCCAGGAAGGCCACGGTGACGATGAGCGTCGCGGCCCACCAGGGCAGCACCGTCGCGAGCGCCGCGCAGGCGAAGAGCATGAAGGCGATGCCTCCGATGAACAGGAGCACCCCGCCCGCACCCACCAGCGCGCTGCCAGCCTTGACCTTCGTCACTTCCTGGCGCAGCTCGGTCTTCGCTAGAGCGACTTCCGCGCGGATGAGCCGTTTACCCTGGTCGAAGAACTCACCCACCAGCGAGCCGAAGGCACGTTCCGACGTGCCATCACCGGGCACGGTGCGTCCTTCGTAGTCGTAACCGCCTTGATTTCGCGTGTCGTAGGGTTGCATCGCGTTCTCCCTATTCCTTCAGGAGCCGAGCAGCGAGGAACCCCACGGCGATGCAGCCAGCGAAGAAGGGCGCGGGACGCTCGCGGACGAACTGCCGGGCCTCGTGCACCAGCTCTTCGGTGGTGCCGTTCTCGATGCGGTCCGAGAACTTGCGGAGATAGCCCACGGCGCCCTGGAGCACCTGCTGCGAGAGGCCATCGGCATTCTGGGAGGCGTTCTCCAACGTGGAGACGAAGCCCTGGAGGCCCTTGAGGATATCTTCCTTCTTGTCGTCCACCTGGTGGTAGACGCGCTCCCGGGTCGCTCCGGTGAAACGCTTCACCTGCTGCGAGACATCTCCTGTGCCGGTACTGGTGCCGGCGAAGCTGGAACCCTGGATTCCTTCAGTCGCGCTTGCCATGCGGTCTCCTCCGAGTAGTTTGGGAATGGGTGCTACCGATGCGGGATGTCTCCCACACGACTCAAGCTAGGCACGCGCGGATGAGTGCCAGGAATGAAGCGGGAATCGGCTTGTGAAGCAGGCGGAGGAGCATGCCGCTGGGGCTGGAGGAATGGGAATACGGGAGGAGGGTGCGCGGATGGCGAGGAAGCCGAGGACGCCGCGGTGGTTGGAAGCCGCGCGTCGGCGCCAGCAGCCGGTGCCGGAGGGGAGTCGCGCGGACTGGCTGGCGCGTGCGCTGGGGCGCGCGGGGGTGATGCCCCGAGCCGAGGCGGAGCAGGCCATCCGCGAGGGGCGCGTGGAGGTGGACGGGCGTGTGGAGCAAGACCCCTTCGCGTCGGTACACGCGGGGAGCGCGGTGCGGGTGGACGGACAGCCACGCACGCTGGAGGCACGGACGCTGGCGCTGCTGTTCCACAAGCCCGCGGGGGTGGTGGTGGCCGGGAGCGATCCCGAGGGCATCGGCACGGTCTTCGAGCGGTTGCGTGCGGTGCTGCCGCCGCGACTGCGGGGCTACGAGTGGTACGCGGTGGGACGGTTGGACCGGGACACCACGGGGCTGCTGCTCTTCACCAATGAGGAGCGATTGGTGGCGCACGCGACCTCGCCGGAGACGCACCTGCCCAAGCGCTATGTGGCGGAGGTCGAGGGGGAACCCTCGGAGGACGCGCTGCGGAAGCTGCGCGAGGGCCTGGTGCTCGATGACGGGCCGACCCGACCAGCGGAGGCTCGGCTGCCAGGCCCCCACCGGGTCGAGCTGGTGCTCACCGAGGGGCGGCACCACCAGGTGAAGCGGATGCTGGCGGCGGTGGGGCACCCGGTGCGGACGCTGCACCGCGAGGCGGTGGGCAATGTGACGTTGGACGTGCCCGAGGGCTCCTACCGGGTGCTCACGGACGCCGAGGTGCACCAGGGACTCGAATTCCGAGGGCCCGGGTGAGGGTCTTCACCCCTCGCGCCGCGCGGACTCCTCCACCACGGCCCGGGCGAGCCGGGCCAGCTCTCCACTCGCGGGCAGCTCGCGCCCGAGCAGTCGCGGCACGGCCAGCGCGAGGCTCACGGAGTTGGTGAGCACGCACCCACGTACGTCCTCCAGGTGCTCCACCCTTACCGCGCGTTCCACGACGGGCCTGCCCACGAGCCGCCCCTCCTCCAGCAGCACGGAGCGGATGATGCCCGGCAGGCACGGGGCCTCCAGCGGCGGAGTCACCACGGCGTCCTCCACGAGGAAGAACAGGTTTCCATTGGGGGCCTCGCAGAGCTCTCCGGCCTCGTTGAGGAAGACCGTTCCCCTTGCGAGGTGCGCGTACTGACGGAGGTACGAGACGCTCTTGTGCGTCAGGAGAGAGTCTCCCCGCCGGTAGCCGTGGCCCTCGCGCTCATCGAGCGCGCGGCCCTCGCGCGTGGTGCGCTCATGGTCGGCTGGGAGGGACCGGAA
>NZ_DASVWK010000233.1:0-10111 GCF_036389735.1 Archangium sp.
CGGGGTCCTGCGCGGCCTCCAGGTCCACGCCCACCTCGCGCGCCAGGTCGCGGATGGCGTCGATGAACGTCTTGCCCAGGTAGCGCTGGACGAAGGCCACGGCGTCGCCGCTCGCCCGGCACCCGTGGCAGAAATAGAAGCGCTTCTCCGGGACGACATAGAAGGAGGGCGTCTTCTCCTGGTGGAAGGGACAGCGGCCCTTGTACTCGCGCCCGGCCTTCTTCAGCTCGACGTAGCGCGAGACGAGCCCCACCAGGTCCACCCGCTCGAGGACTTCCTGGATCTTGTGCTCGGGGATCATCATGAGCCCCACCCCCTCCGCCCGCCGTGGCTGGACCGCCATGGTCCGCACGCCGGCCCCTTCGGACGAGTATGCCGCGCACCCCTGACATGGGAGGCACGGGCGCCAGGACGCGGGTCGATGATGTGGGGCAAAGGGGCCATTTCCGGTGCTGCGCGGCTGCCCTGAAAGGGGGCAGGAAGGCAACCGGGATACCCTTAATGGCCGATCAGCGGCCGGGCAAGTTCAAGACCCGCCCGGCGCCGTTCGAGGCCGGAGACTTCAGGACAGCTTGGACAGCTGGCTCTTCACTTCCTCGGAGATGGCGCGGCCCTCGGCGCGGCCCTGGAGCTTGGGGGTGACGAGCTTCATCACCGCGCCCATGTCCTTGGCGCTCTTGGCTCCCGCCTCGGTGATGGCGGCCTGGACCTCGGCGCGCAGCTCATCGGCGCTCAGCTGCTTGGGCAGGTAGTTCTGGAGGACGGAGATCTCCTGCTCCTCCTTCTCCGCCAGCTCCGGACGGCCGCCGGTCTTGAACTGCTCGACGGAGTCGCGGCGCTGCTTGATGAGGGTGCCGATCACCTGAAGGATGCTGCCCTCGTCGAGAGGGCCGGTGGCGCCGGGCTCCACTTCCTTGTACTTGATGGCGCTCTTGAGCATCCGCAGGACGCTGGTGTGCAGCTCGTTCTTCGACCGCATCGCGTCCTTGAGGTCGGCGTCGATGCGCTCTCTCACGGTGGCCATTGGGGGCTCCAGGATGTGTGGGAGGGGGTACTGAACGGACGAAAGCCAGGGCGCGGAACTGACGCGGCCCTGGCTTCCGAGAGGGGCGACTAGTACGTCTTGCGCGCCTTCTTCACCGCGCGCTTCTTCGCCGCGAGAGCCTTCTTCTTCCGCTTCACGGAAGGCTTCTCATAGTGCTCGCGCTTACGAATCTCGGAAAGGATACCAGCCTTCTCGGTGGCCTTCTTGAAGCGCTTCAGGGCGCTCTCGATGGACTCGCCGTCCTTCACTCGAATGCCGGGCATAATGTCACCTCCTTCCGCATGCTCTAGAAATGTTGGGGGCGCCGATATGACGCAGCGGGCTTGAAAAGGCAAGAACGCCCGCAGAAAAGGGGGCCTGGGTGGGCTAAAGTAGACCCCTCGTGAGCCCCGCCCTCTTCCTCGTCCTTTTCTTGTCGCTCGGCCAGCACGGCGGTCGGGGAGCGACTGGTTGCTGGACGTCCTGCCAGCGGCACGTGCGGGACCCGGCCCTTCGCGCCCAGGTGTGCAAGCTGTGCGTCACCACTGGCCGCGCCGATGCCTGGCTGCTGGAGTTGGGGCGCCTGCGGCCCGTTCCCGAGGTGGCGCTGCGCTCGGCGCTCTCCGACCCGGACTGGCGGGTGCGGTGGGCGGCGCTCCGGACCCAGGCGAAGGTCCGGGGCTTCACCGAGACGCGAGTGCTGGCGGACTGGGTGGCCGACGCTCCGGCGAAGGAGGAGGTGCTCGCCTGTCTCACCGCCGCGCGAGCCGCCGCGGAGGATGGGCGCTCCAGTGCCGTCTTCCTGAAGGATGCGGGAAGCAGGGGAGGGGCGGCGGCCGCTCGGGTGTGGGCGCGCCGGGACGCCATCCGAGAGGCCCTGGAGGTGGAGGTGTATGACGAGGAGCGCCCGCCCCGGGGTGCGGCGCTCCTCCACCTCGCCACCTTTCTCGGCCAGTCGCCGGCCCGGGCGGTGCTGTCCGCCATGGCCGGGCGCCCCGAGTCCGCGGACGAGGCCCCCGCCTCCGCGCTCTTCTCGGTGGCCGAGAAACAGGGCACCTCGGTGGGACGGATGCTGGTGCTGGAGGCGAAGCCGGCGGATCAGTCCCTCATCAACCGCCTCTTCGCCGTCTATTCGCGGGAGTTGGAGACACTCCAGAAGGGGCTCTCCTCCGTCGACGCCACGGAGCGGCGCGCCGCCGTGGTGTCGCTGCGGCACTACGGCCCCCTGGCCCAGCGAGAGCTGGAGCGCGCCCTGGGAGACATGGAGGCCTCGGTACGACGGGTGGCGGCGCGTGGGCTCGCCGAGGCCGAGGGCCTGTCGCTGAGCGAGGCCGCGCGCCGACGGGTGCACGCGGAGGGGGCGACGCCGGCCTCCCGGCGTACGTGGCTGGAGGTGGCCGCGACCGACAAGGGCTGTGAGTCCTTCCTTCTAGAGGTGGCGGGCGACGCCAGGCTTCCCCCGGACGCGCGGGGCGAGGCCGTGGCCAGGCTGTCCGAGTGCGACAGCCTGGGCCGGCGTCGCTTCCAGGTGTTGTCCCCCTTCCTCGAGGACTCGCAGGCCCTGGTGCGGGCCGGGGCGGTGCGGGCGCTCGCCCTGCCACGCTCGCCCGAGGGAGACGTCGCCGTCGCCGCCGCGCTTGGGGACTCGGCGCCGGAGGTGGCCATCGCGGCCCTCGAGGTGGTGGCCCAGCAGCGCCAGACGGGACAGGCCGAGGCGGCGGTGGTGTTGCTCGGCTCCAAGCACGCCGGGGTGCGCGAGGCCGCCGCCCGTGCGCTGGAGGGGCTCGGCCGCGCCCAGCACGTGAAGCCCCTGGCCCAGACGCTCCAGTCGGATCCGGACGCCGCGGTGCGCGTGGCCGCGGCGCGGACCCTGACCGCCCTGGGGGGCCCCTTCGCGGCCTCCGCGCTCAGCCAGGCCTTGAAGGATCCGGATTCCCACGTGCAGCACGTGGCGCGGCAGGGCCTGGCGCGGCTCGGTTTCACTCCGTAACCCCCGTGCGGAGTTCTTGCGGGCCATCCGTCCGCCGCTATGGTGCGAGGTCTGGAGAGGTGGGAATGAAGATTACACGGGCCATTGTCGTCGAGCCGGGTACCGCGGGGCGCCGCAAGCTGAAGGAGGGCCTGGAGAAGGCGGGCCTCGAGGTGTCCGCCCTGGCGGAGTGGGGGGAGGAGGGAGCGCGCGCCCAGGTGGTGGTGCTGGGGCCCTCGGTGGAGCGGGGGGCCCAGGTGGCGCGCGCGGTGCGCAAGCACCTGCCCCAGGCGCTCGTGCTGAGTGCGCGGGAGGATGCCTCGAAGGCTGGCTTCGCGGACGGAGTCCTCCCCCTGCCCGTTTCCGCGAAGGATCTGCGGGTGCGCCTGCCCGAGCTGGTGAAGTTGCGGACGCTCGCGCGCGGCGGCACACCGGCCCGCAGGGGCCGCGCCGCGCCCGCTTCCGAGCCGGTGCGGGCCTCGGGCACGGGGCTGTTGGATCCCCTCACCCAGTTCTACGTCTTCGAGCACTTCAAGGACTTCGTCTTCGTCGAGGTGAAGCGCTCGCGCCGCTACGGCCTGCCCCTGGCCATCGCGCTGGTGGCGTTCGATCCGCTCCCGGTGCAGGTGGATCACGAGCTGCGCGAGCAGCTCCATGGAGGACTGGCGCTCGCCGTCCGGCGCTCGCTGCGCGACACGGACTATCCCGTGCAGTACTCGGCGGACCGGGTGTTGCTGCTGCTGCCGCATACGGATCTGGCCGGAGCGCACACCATGGCCCGCCGCGTCTGCGAGCGCGTGGCCCGCTCCAGCCTCGCCTTCGATGAGCAGGTGCTGCGGCCCACCGTGTCGGTGGGGCTGGCCGCGCTCGCGCCGGGGCGGGAGGTGTCCTTCTCCGAGCTCGTGCGCCAGGCCCAGCGCTCGCTGGAGTCGGCCCAGTCCGCCGGCGGCAACCGCGTGGAGATGCTCGCGGAGACGCCGGGACTGGAGATCGAGGGGACCTGAGAGACGACCGGGAGGCGCGCTACGGACCGCTGATGGCCTTGCCGTCCACGCGGTTCCGGCCGGCGCGCTTGGCCCGGTAGAGGTACTTGTCCGCCGCGGCGATCAGCTCCTCGGCCTGGGTGTAGTCCGAGTCGCGCAGCGTGGCCACCCCCAGGCTGATGCTCACCTTGATGGGGGTGCCGCCGAAGACGAAGTCCGCGCGGTCCACCGCCACGCGGCAGCGCTCGGCGCACGCCAGGACCTGCTCCTCGGTGGACTCGCGCAGCATGAGGGCGAACTCCTCGCCGCCGTAGCGCGCGAACAGGTCCTCGGTGCGGATGGTGTCGCTCACCCGCTGCGCGATGCGTCCCAGCACGTAGTCGCCGGCCGGGTGCCCGTACACATCGTTGATCTTCTTGAAGTGATCCACGTCGAACATCACCAGGGACAGCGGCACCCGGTGGCGCAGGCAGTACGCGAACTCCTTGCGGATCGTCTCCAGGAAGTACTTCTTGTTGTAGAGGCGCGTGAGCCCGTCGCGCGTGGCGGACTCGTAGATGCTGCGCTGGTACGCCTCCTCCAACTGGTCCTGGATGGAGAACTTCAGCACCGTGTTGGAGCCGATCTGGATCTTGTCGCCATCGTAGAGCGGCGCGGCGCTCACCTTCAGCCCGTTGAGGAACGTGCCGTTGGTGCTCCCCAGGTCCACGAGCTGGAAGCGGCCGTCCCCGAGCGACACCACCTTCGCGTGCTTGCGCGAGATGCCATCGTCCTCGACCTGGAACTGCGCCTCCGTGCTGCGGCCGAGCACCGTCTCGGAGCGGTCCAGCTTGAACATCCGACCGATGCCCGCGGGCGATTTGGTGCTGATGACGATGAGATACGCGCTCTGCTGCTGGGGCGCGGCGGTCCCCAGCAGGTCCGAAATCGAATGGACGGCGGTCTTCTCGTCGGACATCGTGCCCCCCATCTTACGGGTCGATGATTGTCGCCAGCAAGCATCCCTCGGGACGGTCGCGCTTCAATGGTCTCTCCGATCAGCCGCGCTTCGACTTTTTGGCCGGTGCTTGCTGGGCGATTGGCGTGCGCTCGGTCATCTCCCCGACAATTGGGGTCTCGATGAAGCGGGCGAGTGCCTCCCTGTCCCGGTGGTAGGCGAGCCCCTGCATCAGCTTCACCAGGGCCGCCGAGGGCGTCATGTCGCCCCCACTGAGGGCTCCCTCCGCCCGTGCGGCCGCCCCGGACTCGTAGAGCGTGAGGTCCACGCCGTTGCGATAGGCCTGGCTCACCACCACCACCGGCACGTCGCGTTCCCGGGCCTGCTGGAAGAGGGGGAGCAGGGAGCGGCCGAGCGAGGGATCAATGGGGAAGTTGCCGGCCCCGTAGGCCTCCAGCACGAGGCCGCGCACGTGGGGCAGCAGGGCCAGGGGCAGGGCGGGGTCCAACCCCGGGAAGACCTTGAGGAGGAAGACGCGCGACTCGAGCTTCTCGCGCAGGCGGAAGGGTCCCTTCTGGCGCAGGCCCGGGGCGAAGGTGGCGTCCACGCCGAGGGTGCCGAGCAGCGGGAAGTTGGGACTCTCGAAGGCGTCGTACTCGGACACCTTCACCTTGCGGGTGCGGTTGCCGCGGTAGAGGTGGGAGTCGAAGCAGATGCTCACCTCGGGGGGGCCCTGGAGGGCGGAGAGCACCGCGTCAATGAGATTGAGCCGGGCGTCCGAGCGGATTTCACCCAGGGGCCGCTGCGCGCCCGTCAGCACCACGGGCTTGGGCAGCCCGGGCAGCATGAAGGAGAGGGCGCTCGCGGTGTAGGCGAGCGTGTCCGTGCCATGCGTCACCACCGCGCCGTCGAAGTCCGGCAGCCGGCGGTGGAGGTGGGCGGCCAGCCGACTCCACAGCTCCGGCTGCATCTCCGAGCTGTCCAGGTTGGAGAAGAGCTCCAGCTCGATGTCGGCGACCTGGAAGAGCTCGGGGCAGCGGGACTTGAGCGTCTTGAAGAAAGCCGCGGGACGCAGTGCGGACGGCCGGCCTCCGGCCATCCCCAGCGTGCCGCCGGTGTGCAGCAGGAGGATTCTGGGCATATCGCGGGGTCCCTCCCTGGCAGAGCCGGGGTTGCTTTACAAGCCCCGCGCGCATGGCTAAGACCGACGCGTGCTTCCCGCCCGCCGCAACCGTGTCCTCCTCGCGCTCTCCCTGGCGCTGATGGCTGTCGCCTGTTCCAAGAACTCGGAGGCGGCCTCGCCGCCCCAGTCCGCCGCGCCCCGGCCCGCGCCCGCCACGCCGCCGCCCCCGCCGGCCGCCGCTCCCTCCGGGGATGCCCTCTCCGGCATCCCCGGCATGGACTTCTCCGCGCTGCCGCCCGCCGCGAAGCGCGAGCTGTCCACCGTCCTCTCCGACGAGTTCTGCTACTGCGGCTGCCCCCACACCCTGGGCCAGTGCTTGAAGGGGCACACCACCTGCAAGCACGCCAGGCGCATGACCCGGATCGCCGCCCAGCAGGCCATCGCCGGCGTGCCGGCCACGGAGATCATCGTCGGCCTCTCCGAGTACTACGCCGCCTTCCGCGCGCCCCGGCAGAAGCTCGAGGTGGACCCGCGCATGTGCATGGGGGACGCCAAGGCCCCCGTGGTGCTGGTGGAGTTCTCCGACTTCGAGTGCCCCTACTGCGGCAAGGCCCGCCCCATCCTGGAGGCCTTCGCCAAGAAGAACGCCAGCAAGGTGCGCTTCTGCAACGTGCCGTACCCGCTGCCCATGCACGCCAACGCGGTGCCCGCCGGGCAGGCGGTGCTCTGGGCGCGCGACCAGGGCAAGTTCTGGGAAATGCACGACGCCCTCTTCGAGAACGCCCAGGGCCTGTCCCAGGCGAAGATCATCGAGGTCGCCAACAAGCTGGGCCTGAAGGGCGCGGAGCTCCAGAAGGCGCTCCAGGCCGGCACCTACGCGAAGGAGCTGGAGAAGTACAAGGGCCTGGGCAACGCGGCGAACATCCGCGGCACGCCCAGCCTCTTCTTCAACGGCCGCTTCTACGACATCCAGATGGGCCTGACGGAGGACGCGCTCAACCACACCCTGGAAGACGAGCTCGAGTGGCGCGCGAACAACAACGCCTGGGCCGCCGACTGACGGATTCATGAGCCAACGCTTCCGCATCGACGGCTCCCAGCTCGTTCCCGACGAGCGCCAAGGGGGGCAGACCCAGCCACTGACGGGCCGCACCGGCTCGTACGTGCTTCAGCCCACCTCGCCGGACCTGCTCGTCTTCTCGCGCTCCCCGGCCGAGGGGGGCTCCATCAACGCCCCCCGCGTGGTGCTCTCCGGAGACGCCGCGGGCTTCCCGCTCTCGGACCTCATCGCCTTCTTGAGCCAGTCGCGCTGGAATGGCGTCGTCCGCGTGCAGGCGCCCGGGGGCGAGCGCTCCGTCATCCTGCGCGATGGCGAGGTGCGCGGCGCCACCTCGGACGTGGCCGCGGACCGGCTCGGCGAGGTGCTCGTGCGCCTGGGCTACGTGGAGCGCACCCAGCTCGAGGCCGTGCTGCGCGAGCAGCCGCCCTCCAAGATTGGCCGCACCCTGGTGGAGCGGGGCCTGCTCCAGGCGCATGACCTGTTCAAGTGCGTCACCCACCAGGTGAGTGAGATCTTCCACGCCATCGTGCTGTGCCGCGAGGGGAGCTTCTTCCTCATCGACCAGCCGGTGGAGGACAAGCTGGGCCACAACATCCAGCTGTCCACGCAGAGCCTGCTGATGGACAGCATCCGGAAGATCGACGAGCTGGCGCACTTCCGCAAGCGCGTGCCCAACGGGCGCGTGTACGTGCTGCGCAAGGGGCTCACCCACGCCAAGCTGGAGCCGGACGAGGATCGGGTGCTCGCCCTCGTGGATGGCCGGCGCACGGTGCTGGACCTGGGGCAGGCGGCCCGACTGTCCGAGTTCGACGTCACCAAGGTCGTCTACGGCCTGCTGGAGGGGGGCTTCGTGTCGCTCTCCGACAAGCCCATGGGCGGCACGACGCAGTCCATCTCCGGCCTGCCCGCGGTCCGCCCGCGCAGCATCATGGGCATCCCCGTGGTGCGGCCCTCCTCCACGGGCATCCCCTCGGTGCGCTCGGCTCAATCGGGGCGCTCCGCGGAGCCGGCGGTGCGCCCCGTGCCCACGGACTCCCGCGAGGTGGTGCGCGTCTTCAACCGGATCTTCCGGGAGATCGCCACCGAGGTGTCCAAGCAGGGCCTGGCGCGCGAGTTCATCGCCTCGGCCAACGCGGCGCTCTCGGGACAGGCGCTGTCCGCGTCGCCCGTGTTGCAGGGGCTCGTCTTCGCGCTGGACGGCAGCCTGCCGGACGTGAGGCTGGTGGAGGCCTACGAGCGCCACCGCGTCGCGCTGGGCCCCGAGCCGCTGCTCTCCTTCCGGCAGGCCCTCAGCGACGTGATGTTCTTCCTCCTCTTCCAGGCGGGAGAGCTGCTGGAGTCGCGTGCGGATGAGGATCTCGCCCGGCGGGTGAAGGACATGCTCGCCACCCTGGGCGGCTCATGAGCGACACACTGCCCCGGCTGACGGCGGACGTGCCGGGGTGCGGCGGCGCCTTCAAGCTCGTGCCCGAGGACTTCGAGGTGGAGGAGGTACCCGCCTACCAGCCCTCGGGGGAAGGGGAGCATCTCTACCTCTGGGTGGAGAAGCGAGGCCGGGACACCCGCGAGGTGGTGCGCGCCCTGTGTGCCGCGCTGGGCGTGGACGAGGGCGACGTGGGCGTGGCCGGCATGAAGGACCGGCAGGCCATCACCCGGCAGCTCCTCTCCGTGCCCGCCCGGGCCGAGGCGCGCCTGGCCGACTTCTCCCTGGAGGGCGTGAGCGTCCTGTGGAGCCGGCGCCATGGCAACAAGCTGCGCACCGGGCACCTGCGGGGAAACCGCTTCCGGCTGCGCCTGCGGGGGGTGAAGGACGTGGGCGCGGCGCGGGAGGGCTTCTCCCGGCTGGGCACGCACGGCATCCCCAACTACTTCGGCGAGCAGCGCTTCGGCCGCGAGGGCGACAACGCGGACCTGGGTCGCTTGCTGTTGCTCGGCCAGCGACTGCCGCGCCGCCCCGACAAATTCCAGCGCAAGCTGTACCTCTCGGCCTTCCAGTCCCGCATCTTCAACCGGGCCCTCGCGGACCGGCTGCGCGCGGGCACCTTCGACACGGCGCTGTTGGGCGACGTGCTGCGCAAGGAGGACTCGGGCGGCCTCTTCGTGTGCGAGGCCCCCGAGGTGGACGGGCCGCGCGTGGCCGCCTGGGAGGTGAGCCCCGCCGGGCCGCTCTTCGGGCCGAAGATGACCGCGGCCACCCATGCCGTGGCCGAGGCCGAGGCGAAGCTGCTCGTGGACGAGGGCATCACCCTGGACGACTTCCGGCGCGGGGGCGATGAGACCCAGGGCGGGCGCAGGCCCTACCGGGTGCGCCTCACCAGCCCCTCGCTGGAGGTGGAGGGGGAGGACCTGGTGCTCGCCTTCGAGCTACCCAAGGGCTCCTACGCCACCGAGGTGCTGCGCGAGTTGATGAAGGACGGCTGAGGACCTGCACCCAGGGACACGGCTTCGTTTCGGCACTGCTCGCGGTGGCGGGCAGCTCGAGCAGTCAACAGGTGGACGTCTGGACGGACAGCTCCGGGCAGCTGAGCGCCAACGGCACCTTCCAGGCGGTTCGCAGCAGTGCCGACGCGCAGCAGTCTGAAGGTGGGCGTCGTCGGACCCCTCTTCTGAGCGGACCTGGGCTGCCCGCGGGTGCTCGCGGGCGCGGTCCACGCTCATGCGGGTCTCGCGGTCGATGGGTGACGGGGCAGCCGCATGGTGAAGGTGGTGCCCGCCTCGGCCGTGGACTCCACCCAGACGGTGCCCCCGTGCGCGTCTACCACCTGCTTCACGATGTACAGGCCCAGCCCGATGCTGCGGCCCGCCTTGTCCACGTCGCCCGTGGCACGTTGGAGCGGCTGGAAGATCCTCCCAAGCCGTTCGGCCGGGATGGGGGCCCCTTCATTGTGGACGGACAAGACCACGTCGCCGTTCTCGGCGTGGGTCTCGATGCGGACAGGGGTGTCTCCGGGGCTGTACTTGAGCGCGTTCGTCACGAGGTTCTGAACCACCTGACCCAGCCTGTCCGGGTCCCAC
>NZ_DASVWK010000234.1:0-3845 GCF_036389735.1 Archangium sp.
TTCTTCACGACCAAGCCCGTGGGCGTGGGAACGGGGCTCGGCCTGTCCATCTGCCACGACATCGTGACTGGTTTCGGCGGACGGATGGAGGTGGAGAGCGAGCCGGGCAAGGGGAGCGTCTTCCGGGTCATCCTGGTCGCCGCCACCGCCACCGCCGTCACCGCCGCCGCCGTCACCGTGGCCGCCGCCTCCGTGCCCCCGGTCCAGCAGCCGGCTGCGTCCGCGAGCGCCGGGACGGCGCGGCGGGGGCGGATTCTCGTCGTGGATGACGAGCCGATGATCGGCCTGGCCATCCGCCGCACGCTCCAGCGCGAGCACGAGGTGGTGACGCTGACGAGCGCGCGGGAGGCCCAGGAGCGGCTCACGGGAGGCGAGTTCTTCGACCTCATCCTGTGTGACGTGATGATGCCGGAGATGAGCGGGATGGAGCTGCACCAGGCGCTCGCGAGCCACTCGCCCGAGCTGGCGGATCGCATGGTCTTCCTGTCCGGAGGCGCCTTCACGGCCAGTGCCCGCGCGTTCCTGGGGAGCATCGGCAACCGCCGGCTGGAGAAGCCTTTCTCCACGGAGGATCTGCGCGAGCTGGTGCGGATGCTGCTGGCCTCGTGAGGCCGGCTACCCCTGCGAGGACGCGTCCGCCAGCCGCGTGGAGCTCCCGCGGCGCTTGATGACGAGCACGATGAGGGGGATGGCCGTCAGCACCGCCTGGGGGATGAGCGACATGGCATCCGGGAAGATGCCGAGCGGCTCCAGGGTGATGAAGGGCAGGGGCTTGAGGGGCAGCAGGGCCACCTCCTGGAGGGCGTGGAGCCCCTTGCCGAGCAGGATGATGGCGGTGACGACCAGCAGCACCGTGGACGCCTTGAAGAGCGTCTTCATGGGCAGCTTGTAGCCCACGCGGTTGACGAAGAGGACGAGCACGGTGAGGGCCACGGCCCCCGCGACGCAGCCCCAGGCCACGCCGGAGGCCGAGTCGAGCGCGAGGCCCTGGAGGAAGATGGCCGTCTCCACGCTCTCGCGCAGCGCGGCGGAGAAGGAGATGCCGAAGAGGCCCACCACGCTGCCCCGGCCGAGCGCGCCCTGCATCTTCTCGCGCAGCTCGCCCATGAACTTGCTCATGTTGGCGCGCGCGTTGAGCCACAGTGCCGCGTACAGCAGCATGCCCACGGCGACGAGCGCCGCCACGCCCTCGAGCAGCTCGCGGTTGGCCCCACCCAGCAACTGCCGCCCGAAGATGAAGAGGAGGGCGCCCAGCAGCAGCGCGGACGTCCACCCGGCGTGCACCACGCGCGCGTACCCGGGCGCCTGCATCTTGCGCAGCATGGCCAGCAGCGCGGCGACGATGACCGTGGCCTCGAAGCCCTCGCGCAGCAGGATGAGCAGGGTGAGCCACACCACGGAGACGAAGCCCGCCGTGTTGCCGCTGCTCCGGCGCGCCTCGTCCAGCAGCGACAGGAGGATGCGGCCCTCGTCCTGGAGGTGCGGGCTCTTCTGCTCGGCGGCGAGCCGCGTGCCCAGGAAGGCCTGCTCCAGCTTCCGCACCAGGTCCGGATTCCGGGCGCGCAGCGTCACCTCCACCGGCTCCAGCCCGTTGAGGTAGGCGTCCAGCAGCGCGTTGCGCGCCCCGAGCAGGTCCCCGGAGGCGCCCAGCCTCAGCGCCTGCTCCACGTTGTCGCGCGCCAGCATCAGGCCGCGCTCCTCGTCCACGACGGGCAGCTTGCGACGCAGGCACGCGAGGTTCTTCTCGCCGTGGGCCTGGACGAGCTCCGGGTCCGTGGTGTTGGCGAGCATCTCCAGCGAGGCCTTCGGCGGGGTGGCGTCGCAGGCGGGCTGGCGCAGGGTGAAGAGGTAGAAGGCGACGGACCAGCGCTCCTCCTCGGAGAGGGTGGGGTAGCCGGGCATGGCCGTGCCGGGCACGCCGAAGCTGGTGGTGTTGAAGGCCTTGTACGGGGTGAGCCCCGCCATCGTGTCCGCGTCGTGGAAGTTGGCGGGCCGGGGCTCCATGGTGTTGGCGATGGACACCTGTGCGCGGCCATCCGCGCCATGGCACGCCGCGCAGCTCTCCTGGAACAGTTGCGCGCCTCGCTCCAGGTCCGGTGGGGCGCGAGGGCTGCGCGCCAGTCCTCCGGCCAGCACCAGATCCTCCACCAGCGCGCCGCAGTCGCGGCTGACGCCCTCGGGATCCTCGGCCTTGTCCACCCGCGCCTTGATGGCCTCCAGGCGCGGCAGGAACACCTCGCCCCGGGGGCCCATGTCCTGGGCCGCGGCGGTGGCCTCGGCGATGAAGCTGCGCTGCTCGGCCAGCTCGAACTCGGACCGCGACTCCACCGCCAGTGGGTAGTCGGCCTGGAGGTACTGGAGGATGCCCACCAGCCGGTGCCAGGTGCGCCCCTCGGACGCGCCTTCATCGGCGGCGGCCAGCGGCGCCGCGAGCAGCAGGGACAGGAGCAGGAGGCCAGTGCGCTTCACGGCCGAAGGTCTACCAGCCCTCCACCTACATTTCAATTTTGATAATCAAAATCAAGATGGGCGCTCGTAGGTGAGGAAGGAGAAGGCGGGCTCGGTGGGGGTGGCGGGGTGGTGCTCCTCGGCGGAGAGCCGCCAGCGGGAGAGGTCCACCTCGGGGAAAAAGGTGTCGCCCTCGTAGTCGCGGTGGATGCGCGTGAGGTGCAGGCGCTCCACCCGGTCCATCGCCTGGCGGTAGAGCTCCGCGCCGCCGGCGAGGAAGACCTCGTCGCCGCGCGCCAGCGCCAGGGCCTCTTCCAGCGAGTGCGCCACCTGGACGCCCTGGGGGGCATAGTCCCGCTGGCGCGTCACGACGATCATCGTCCTGCCCGGCAGGGGCCGGCCGATGGACTCGTACGTCTTGCGGCCCAGGATGAGCGTGTGGCCCAGGGTGAGCTGCTTGAAGCGCTTGAGGTCCGCCGGCAGCCGCCAGGGCAGGGTGTTGTCCCGGCCGATGCACCGGTTGGCGGCCATCGCCACGATGGCGGAGAGCGTCATACGGCGACCGGCGCCTTGATGGCGGGATGCGGCTCGTAGCCGCTCAACGTGAAGTCCTCGTACTTGAAGTCGAAGAGCGAGCGCACCTCGGGGTTGAGCGTCATGCGGGGCAGGGGACGCGGCTCGCGCTGGAGCTGCTGGCGGGCCTGCTCCACGTGGTTGAGGTACAGGTGTGCATCGCCCGTGGTGTGGATGAACTCGTGCGCCTGGAGCCCCGTGGCCTGTGCCACCATCATCGTGAGCAGCGCGTAGGACGCGATGTTGAAGGGCAGCCCGAGGAAGATGTCCGCGCTGCGCTGGTAGAGCTGGCAGGACAGCCGGCCGTCCGCCACGTAGAACTGGAAGAGGATGTGGCAGGGCGGCAGCTTCATCGCGTCCAGGTCCGCCACGTTCCACGCGCTGATGATGTGCCGCCGCGAGTCGGGGTTCTTGCGCAGCTGCTCGACGAGCTGGCTCATCTGGTCGATGGAGCCGCCGCCGGGCTTCGGCCACGAGCGCCACTGGTGCCCGTAGATGGGGCCGAGGTTGCCCTCGGCGTCGGCCCACTCGTCCCAGATGGTGACGCCGTGCGCCTGGAGCGCGTGCACGTTCGTGCTGCCCGCGAGCATCCACAACAGCTCGTGGATGATGGACTTGAGGTGCAGCTTCTTCGTCGTCACCAGCGGGAACCCCTGCGTGAGGTCGAACCGCATCTGGTGGCCGAAGATGCTCAGCGTCCCGGTGCCGGTCCGGTCGCTCTTCTTCGTTCCATGGTTCAGCACGTGGTCGAGCAGGGCGAGGTACTGTTTCATGGTCGGATCGATCACCCCGGCCGGTGCCAGGCGCAAATGGGGGACGGGCTT
>NZ_DASVWK010000235.1:0-2604 GCF_036389735.1 Archangium sp.
CCGCGCTTCTCCAGCGTGGCCCAGCGCACCGGCGGCGCGGTGGGCTCCATCTGCCAGGGCAGCTACGGCTCCTTCCTCGACAAGCTGTACCAGCGCGCCGACGGGCCGCAGGCGGACTTCGCCTTGAGCGCGCAGCCCAACGGCACGGCGGAGATGTCGGTGCGCGTCCAGGGCAGGACGCTCCCGGTCGACCAGTGGCGCTATGACGCCGGCCACAACACGGTCGTCTTCCACTCCAGCGCCGTGCCCACCACGGGCCAGAACATCGAGGTCCGCTACCGCAGCGCCTGTCCGGTGATCCCCATGGCCCCTTGAGCGGCCCACAAGTCAAGGGGGGAGGGGCCCATCCGCACCCTTCCGCCCATGGGCCCGGGGCGGCTATGGTTGGCCCACCCGTGGAAACCTTCGGCCGCTACGAGCTACTCCGGAAACTGGCAACTGGAGGAATGGGCCAGGTCTTCCTGGCCCGGCAGAAGGGGCCCGTGGGCTTCCAGAAGCTCGTGGTGCTCAAGCGGCTGCTGCCCCACCTGTCCGAGGACTCGGACTTCATCAAGATGTTCCTGGACGAGGCCCGCATCGCCGGCAACCTCAACCACCCCAACATCGCCCAGATCTACGACCTGGGGGATGTGGATGGCGTGCTCTTCATCGCCATGGAGTACGTGCAGGGCGAGTCCGTCAATCAGGTGAGCGCGCGGGCCAACCATTACCGCAAGGGCGGGCTACCGCTGGGGCTCAAGTGCCGCATCATCGCGGACGCCGCCGCGGGGTTGGACCATGCCCACCGGGCGCGCAGCCCCTCGGGCCGCAGGCTGGGCCTCATCCACCGCGACGTGTCCCCGCAGAACGTGCTGGTGGGCTTCAACGGCAACGTGAAGCTCATCGACTTCGGCGTGGCCAAGGTCTCGGGGAAGCTGTCCCAGACCATTGTCGGCACCATCAAGGGCAAGCACGCGTACATGTCCCCGGAGCAGGCCCGCGGCGAGGAGCTCGACGCCCGCTCGGACGTGTACGGACTGGGAATCGTCTTCTACGAGCTGCTCACCAACCAGCGGCTCTTCAAGCGCGACTCGGACATGGCCACCCTGAAGGCCGTGGTGGGTGCCCGCGTGCCCCCGCCCTCCGAGGTCCTCCCCGACGCCCCGAAGTCGCTGGATGGCGTGGTGATGAAGGCCCTGGCCCGCAAGCGCGAGGAGCGCTTCCAGAGCGCCAGCGAGCTCCAGCTCGCCATCGAGGACTTCCTCCTCGCCGAGCGGCTCCCCGGCACCCAGGCCCACCTCACCGCGTTCATGAAGGACCTGTATGCCGAGGAACTGGAGGATGACCGCGTCTCCAGCGAGCCCACCGTCATCCAGTTCGACCCGCGGCTGATGCGAGAGCCCAGCTCCCCCTCGGCCACCAAGGTGGCGCCCATGCAGGGGCCGCCGGGCAAGACTCCGGCGCGGGGCAGCAAGGCGGCTCCCGCGGGCTCGGGAACGCCCGTGCGCACCCGGTCGGTGCAGGCAGCCCCCGCGACCAAACGTCCCCCGGGCTCTCGTGGGAACGGCGAGGAGCCGGAGAGCTAGCCGGCCCGGAGCCGTGCTTCAGGCCTGGGCGCCCTCGTACGTGACGCGCAGGCCCTGATGGGTCACTGTGACGAGCGGACGGCCGAACCAGCCGCAGTGCTTGCAGACACCATTCGCCCCCGCCGCGGTGATCCGCACCGGCAGATCCGCGCTACACACGGGGCAACCCTCGGGCAGCGTGTAGTCGCGCGGCGTGGCGTGCATTTCAGTCACATCGGTCATTGATTTGAGTTAACGCAGGCGGCGCGCTCCGCAAGGTCGCCATGGCTCCCACTGTTCATGACCCCGCGCGTCGCCCGCCTGACCTCCAGCCAGGCGAAACGCGCACGTCCCAGCGGGTGTCAGCTCGGCGCCGGCGCCGCGGCGTTGCCAGGCCCCAGACGCATGGGCTGCGCTCGGCCGTAGGTGAGCGAGCGCCACAGCCACTCGGCCGGGCCGAAACGGAAGCGCGACAGCCACCAGTGGCTGAGGGGCACCTGGAGCGCGAAGACGGCCAGCGCGAGCGCCACGCAGCCCGACGGCGGCATCCGTCCGATGAGGCCCAGCCCCCAGCCATCATAGAGGCAGAGGCTCACCACGGACTCCAGCAGGTAGTTGGTGAGCGCCATGCGGCCCACGGGGGCCAGCACCTGCATCACCTTCCGCCACCGCTCGCGCTGGAAGAGCAGGGCGAAAGCGGCCACGTACACCGCGGCCAGGCCCACGTAGCCCAGCTCCTGGATGGCGGACAGGGTGAGCATCCAGGAGTCCTTCGCCGGGTCCACCAGCCCCGCGAGGCGCAGGCGCTGCACCACCAGCCCCGTGCCATTGCCCAACACGCCCAGCACCAGCCCCCCGACGAGCAGCCGGCGGTGCCAGGGGCGATTGCGCTCCACGTCCTGGAGCAGCAGGTAGCGTCCCGCGAGCAGGCCCAGCAGGAAGCGGCCCAGGATGCCGCACATCCAGAGCAGTCGTTTGACCTGCGGGAGCATGTGCGCGACGTAGCGCGCGTTCGTCTCCTGGGTCGTCCTGAAGGAGTCGCTGGAGTGTCCCGCCAGGA
>NZ_DASVWK010000236.1:0-3220 GCF_036389735.1 Archangium sp.
AGGCACAAGCCAGCGCTAGAGAGGATTTCATCGCGAAGAAGCCCCAGGAGCACGAGAACCCGTCGAACCCACGGTGCGCACCGTTCTGCCAGAGCCATGCCACATGTATCGCTCCCTCCTGGGCGATTCAATTGGCGGTGCAAGGGGTTGATCTCCCTCGGACTCTTCTGTTTTCCGGCCAGCACTCCCGCCCCGCGCACCTGTCCTCCGGTCCGATCTTCTGTAGAAAAGTGGGCGGGTGGTTTGAAGAAATTACAGGGTTTTGAACGTTATAGTCCCCCTGTGACGGATACCTTCCGAGTCCGGGTCGCGGCCTCCAACTCTCGTGGGGCGGCGCTGGGATTGGCGCGCACCTTCCAGGTTCCCCTGGAGGCGGCGCGGCGGTTGTTGGCCGAGTCTCGCGTCCTGCCCCGGGATCTGCGGGAGGCCGAAGCGCGGCGGCTGGTGGAGACCCTCCAGCAGCACGGGGTGGACTGCGAGGCGGTGGCGGTGGCGGGCGGCGGCCACGCCGTGTGTGGCACCCACCCCAGCCTGTCCCCGGAGTCCCCCTGCGCGGACTGCCGTGAGCTGGTGTGCGTGCTGTGCCGGAGCCCGGAGGGCGAGGCGCTCTGTGCCCGGTGTGCCGCCCGCCGCTCCCGTCGCGGGCGGGCGAAGTGGCTGCGCGTGTCCCTGCTGCTCATGCTGCTGGTGCTCATCGTGTTCTGGGGCACCTCGCGCCAGCGCCTCCGGGAGACGCGCCTGGAGTGGGATCGGCCGCTCCAGGTGGCGGTGGTGTTGCTCGCTCGCGGCGAGGTGAAGCCCGAGGTGCGCCAGGCCTGGCGTGACGGGGCGCTCGCGCTGGAGGACTGGCTGGAGCGCGAGGCCCGCCGCTACCGCACGGACCTGAAGTCGCCCGTCCGGTTCATCATGACCGAGCCCCAGCCCGCGGCCGGGTTGGAGCTGACATCCCCCGGGGACTCACTGCTGGCGCGGGCCCGGCATGCGTGGGCGCTGTCGCGCACCCTGGCCGCCGTGGACGAGGCGGCGGGCGTGGCCTCGCGGGGGCTGGATGCACGCATCTACGTGGTGCTGGAGCCCACGGAAGAGGGGGAGGCGCGCCTCGTGGAGGGCATGGCCGAGGCGGGGGGCTCGGTGGGGCTGGTGCGCGGCGTGCTGGGGGACACGGAGCTCACCCTGGAGCTGACCGCGCTGGCCCACGAGCTCTTCCACTGCCTGGGGGCGGTGGATGCCTATGACGAGCAGGGCCATGCGCGCGTGCCCGAGGGATTGGTGGAGCCCGAGCGCCAACCCCTCTACCCGCAGCCCGCCGCCGAGGTCATGGTGGGGGAGGTGCCGCTGGAGGAGGGCCAGGGGCGTTTGCCCCGGTCGCTGGACGAAGTGCAGGTGGGGCCCGCCACGGCGGCGGCCCTGCGCTGGTCGCCGTGACCGGGGGTACACGGCGCGCTCAAGCGCTCTGCGTCAACCCCGACTGAAGCTTGTCCAGCAGGCGCTTCAGCTCGCGCATCTCCGAGGCGGTCAGGTGCTGGCGTGCCTCGTCCTCCAGCTTGTGCTCGCTGGCTTCCAACAGTTCCAGCTCCTTCTGGCTCGCCGGGGTGCTCTCCAGCCGAACGCAGCGGCGATCCTCCCCCGGGCAGCGCTTCACCAGACCGTCCTCTTCCAGCCGGTCCACCAGCCGGCTCACAGCGGGAGCATCCACCATCATGCGCTCCGCGAGCGCCGCCTGACTGCGCACCCCCTCCACGGCGATGAACTTCAGCGTCACGAGCTGCGCGAGTGGCCTGCTCGTCTGCTCGCTGAGCATCTGGGTGAGGCGCCTGGCCAGGAGGCGCCGCAGTGAAGCCACTTGCACCATGAGGGTCATTCGGCTTAATGATGGTTGCACTCTACAATCATTGTCAATTGCATCTTCATGAGGCGGGCCGTACAGGGGTAGACCCAGCAGCCCACGCACCGACTTCCGCTCCTCGCCCTGGCATGTCCTTCCCTTCCGTCATCCTCCTGGTGCTCGTCACCACCTCGGCGCTGGCCGCCCAGCCCGAGTCCCTTCCGCCTCCGGCCCCCTTCCAGCCGAAGGTGGAGGACCCGATGCTCACCCCGGTGCCTCCCGCGCAGCGGTTGGTGGGTAACTGGGACGAGGCCCTCACGCTGGTGCGCGAGCGCTCCACGGACCTCCGGCTCGCGGAGGCCAACATCCAGCGCGCCGAGGCCCGGTGGCGTCAGGCCCTGGCGGCGCTGCTGCCCAACGTGCGTGCGTCCGTGGGTGTCGGCCATGACGTGCTCAACCCCGACAACGCCGTCCTGGCGTTGGGCGCGGGCGGCGGGACGACGCTCCCCTCCACCCCCGGACCGGACGGACGCCGGCCCACCGTGCCGCTGGTGGCCGGAGCGGTGTCGGTGTCGCAGTCGCTGGTGGACTTCGGCGCGTGGCGCGGGCTGTCCTCGGCCGAGGCCGCCGAGACGGGCGCCGTGGCGAACCTCCAGGACGTGCGGCGCCGGCTTACCCTGGGCATGGCGCGGGTGCTGGTGGCCACGGTGGCCGCCGAGCGCGTCGCGGAACTCAACCGCGTGGGCCTGCGCCAGGCCCTGGAGCGCGCCGCGCTCACCCAGCGCATCTTCGAGCTGGGCGCGAGCAACCAGTTGGACGTGGTGCGGGTGAACCAGGACGTGTCCGTGGCGCGCGGGGCGCTCGTCTCCGGTGACGAGCAACTGCGCCGGGCCCGCGAGGCGCTCGGCCTGTCGCTGGGCCTCGACCGCGCCACGGGGGTGAGCCCCGCCTTCAACCTGCAAGGGCTGGTGGAGCAGATTCGTCAGGTGTGCGCCCCGTTGGAGAGCGTGAGCGCGCGGCCGGACCTCGTCGCCGCGCGCGCCCAGCTGGAGTCGGCGCGCGACAGCAGGCGTCAGGCATCCGCTGGCTACCTGCCCACGCTGGGCCTCTCCAGCTCCCTGCTGGGTTACACCACCGAGCCGGCTCCCGGTCGCCTCGCCACCTGGAATATCTCCGCCGTGCTGTCGGTCCCCCTGTGGGAGGGCGGCCTGAGAGGCGGGGTGGTGAGCGAGCGGCAGGGCATCGAGCAGCAGGCGGCCGAGACCCTGGAGCGCACCCGGCGGGACGTGGAGTTGGAGGTGGCGCGCAGCCGGCGGAGCGTGGAGGTGGCCGAGGCCCTGGTGAAGACGGCGGCGGAGTCCCGTTCGTTGGCGGAGCGGACCGACCAGCTCACCC
>NZ_DASVWK010000237.1:0-2735 GCF_036389735.1 Archangium sp.
CGGCTACTCGGCGGGCTACTACAGCTACCTGTGGTCGGACACCCTCACGGCCGACGCCTACGAGGCCTTCACCGAGGGCAAGGGGCCCTACGACAGCGCCGTGGCCGAGCGGCTGCGCAAGAGCGTCTTCTCCGTGGGTAACACCGTGGACCCCGCCGAGGGCTACCGGGCCTTCCGCGGCAAGGACGCCGGCATCAACGCCCTGATGCGCAAGCGCGGCTTCCCCGTCCCCGCCTCCGCGCCGAAGAAGAAGCAGGGGAAGTAGCGTCCCCTCGGGAAGAGTGAGGCGGTGGGTTCGAGCCCCGCCGCCTCCAATCACAGTCACCGGCTACTTGCCCGATGGCTCGTTGAATTCGATTCCGACAAACACAGGATAGCCGCCAGCGTCGCAACTGTCGGCCCAAAGCACCTTGAGCTTATTCTGCCGAGCCGAGGTCGGACCTCCCATCCAGCAGCAGAAATCCTGTCTGGGCGGCTTTGAACCTCCGCACGAGCGTCATGGCATTCCACCCAAGTCGTACACCTCTGAGGTGTACTGGCTGGCGTTGCTGTTGCCCGTGGTAACGAGCACCCGGCCATCCTTCAGCACGGTGGCCGTGTGCCCATAACGCCCCTGCGCCATGCTGCCCGTGGGGCACCAAGTCCCCGCGGCCGGGTCGTACAGCTCGGCGGTGGCGAGGATGCCGGTGGAGGCGTCATAGCCACCCGTGGCGAGCACCCGGCCGTCGGGCAGTACGGAGAGCGCGAGCCTGCGCCGGGGCGAGTGCAGGGAGCCCGTGGCCATCCACGCGCCCGTGGCCGGGTCATACAATTCCGCCGTGGTGCTCTGCGCCCCGTCCATGGCGCCGCCCACCACCAGCACCTGGCCGGAGGCGAGTAGCACGGCCGCGTGGTAACCGCGCGCGGTGGCCATGCCGCCAACGGAGGCCCACGTACCCGTCGCCGGGTCGTACACCTCCACAGAGGTCAGGCAGTTACTGCCCGTGCTGTTGCACTTGTCGCTGCTGGCATCAGTGAGTCCGCCGGCCACCAGCACGCGTCCATCCCCCAGCAGCGTGGCGCTGAAGGTCCGGCGGGCCTGGGCCATGCGCTGGGCGGCACTCCACGTCCCGGAGGCCGGGTCGTACACCTCGGCCGAGGCCAGCAGCGCGCCGGACGCGTCGGTACCGCCCATGACGAGCACCCGCCCGTCCTGCAGCCGCACCGCGCCGTGGTGCCGGCGGTACGTCCCCAGGTTGCCCGTGGCCGCCCACGTCCCCGTGGCCGCGTCATACACCTCCGCCGAGGCCGTGGCACTGGCGCCCTCACCCCCGGCCACCAGCACCCGCCCATCGCTCAGCAGGGTGGCGGTGTGGTTGCGGTGGGTGGTGCGCGAGGAGCCCGTGGCCCCCCAGGTGCCGGTGGCTGGGTCATACACCTCCACGGCCCGCGAGTAGCCACCCACCACCAGCACCCGTCCATCCTCCAGCCGCGTGGAGGAGTGCTGCAGGTGGAGGGCTGACGTGTTGCCTACGAGCGAGAAGGTCCCCGCGTTGGGCGTGCAGGCGTTGACGATGTCGACGAAGTCCTCGGCCACGGCGGAGTGGCCCTCGGAGTCGCTCACCTGGACGCGCACCTTGCGGAGCCCGGCCCGGTCCTGGACGGACGTGGAGAACGTCACCGGCAGCCCGGACACCTCGAACTGCCCATCCCCATCGAGGTCCCACGCGTAGCTGAGCACGTCGCCCTCGGGGTCCACGCCCACGGCGGTCAGCGAGACGGACTCGCCCGCCTGGACCTGGAAAGGCCCGTCGAGGAACACGCCCGGTGTGCCGAGCTGGGGCGCGAAGCTCCGGTACGCATAGGCCTGCGTCGTATGGGCGAGCGCCACCTCCTGGCTGAACAGCGGAGCATCCCGCTCATCCAGCAACCGGACGTTGCGCAGGGTGTAGGGGCCATCGGCCTTGGACAGGTAGAGATCCTCGGCGCGGAAGCGGAGCTCGACGGCGTTCTGGCTCGCTTGAGCCAGGACGGAGGTGTGGGTCCTCGCGACGACGGTGCCATCCGCAGCCGTCAGCTCGGCATACACCCCCAGCTTTCCACCCGCGTAGTCGGAGAGCACCTTCAGGGTGACGGCCAGGGCGCTGTTCAGCCCGGGAGCGTCGGTGCGCGGAATGGCACGGTCGGTGTGGCCGCGCTCCAGGCGGAGGGCTTGGGAGTGAAGCTGGATGTACTCGCGTCCACCCCGCTCGAAGGCGGTGCCGTCCGAGCGCTGGCCGGAGACGGACCAGTCGAGCGCGACATAACCGGAGGCCTGGGGGAGCGCGTAGCTCGCCGCGTACGCATCGCCCTGGAGGCGAGGCAGGTACACGGTCTCCGTGGTGCCCCCGGCGCGGCGCAGCGTCACCTGGACGTCGGCGTGGAGGACGGGCTCGGAGAAGCTCACGCGCAGCAGGGCCGTGGCACCGGGGTCGTAGAAGTCACGGTCGCTCGAGAAGGTGGCGCGCAGTGGGCTGTCGAAGGAGGCCGCGGTGGTGAAAGTGGTCCCCGCGGCGGGAACGTCTGCTCCTCCCTCGTAGACGAGCTGCCAGGTGCCCGGGCGGGCCTTGGGGAAGTAGTACACCGCATGCGTCGCCTCCGCCGAGTAGAGGACGACGTCCGGGTCCGGCTCCGTCGTCTCGACATTCTCCGGGTCGTTCGGGTCTCCCTGGATGGAGGCGGCATAGGCGGGGTCGATGACCTTGCCCGTGGGGTCC
>NZ_DASVWK010000238.1:0-1587 GCF_036389735.1 Archangium sp.
CTTCGGCACCCTGGAGTGGACCTACGCCGATTACGCGTACAGCCAGCCGGATCGGGACGGCAGTCCCCTGACCTCGCCCCCCACCGAGTACAGTTGGGCCGTCTTCTGGGATCGCTGGACGGGCATCCTCTATGCCTTCGAGCAGGCCTATGGCGCGCCCTCGGCGCTGTGGACCATGCCGGAGCCGCTGACGGACCCCACCGCGGAGCCATAGCCCCTCGGAACTCAACCGCTCGCGGGGAGGGCAGGCGAGCAGGGGGCGGTTCGGGTCGGAGTCCTGCACCCAACAGGTCGTCCTGGCCCGGAGCGACGCGGACCCGGACGAGCGGTAAACTGGAGCCGCTCCCCTTCTCTGCTACCATTCGCAACATGTCGATGTTGGCGCGACTGCCTCGTCACTTCCGGCTGCTGCTCTCGGGCCTCGGTTGGGCCGTGCTCCTGCACGGTGCCGGCGAGGCCTGGCGGATGGGCCCGTCCGTGTTCGTGCTCTTCGTGCTGGTGGTCCTGACGACCGTGGTGGGTTGGGGTCGCGAGTCCCATGCGGCTCCCCACGCCGCGCGGATGTCGTGGAGCGGCGGATTTGTGGGCGCGCTGGGCCGGAGCGCCCAGGACGACGAGCCTTCCTGGGGCGATCCGAGCAAGGTCCACCCCGCTTTCGAGCGCCCCTTCTGGGCTCGGGTGAAGATCTGGATCGGCGCCGCGGGCCTCGTGCTGTGCGGACTGTTGTGGCTGATCGACGCCGCCATCCTCTTCCTGCCGGACCCCATGCCCGAGGGGCCGCACCCCAACACCATGACGCTCCTCACCGTCTCGGTGCTGTTGACGATGCTCTTCCTCGTCTTCCTGCGCTCGGGGCTGCGCGGGCCGACGGATCCGTTCGCTCCGGATGAGCGCAAGATGGGCCTGGGCGAGGACTCGCTCTCCCTGGCTCCGGACGAAGGCCATGAGCCGACGCGCAATGGGCGCAAGAAGTCCCACCTGCGGCTGGTGCGGCCCGCGCCGTAGGCTCAGACCTCGACGAACCGCATGCCGGTGAGACCCTCTCGCTCGAGGGCCAACTTGAGGTCCTCGGAGACGATCAAGGCCACCCGCCATCCCCAGGGGCGGAAGACGCGGGCATCGCTCACCTTCATCGGGTCGATACGCAATCCCGCGACCCTCCGGTACTCCCCTACCTTTTCCGGCTGTCCATCCTCCGATTTCCAGTACCGCACCTCCTCGCATCTGGAATCGTCGATGCATGGAATGAGTTGGAGGGCGTTGAGGATGAAGTAGGGCTCCGCATGGGCTTCCACCTGAACGGGGATGAACTGCACTTCGCGAACCTTCAGTTGCTGGAAGAGCTGGGCGACACGGGCGTGGACGACGGGAATCGCGAAGGCGGCCCAGCAGAAGTCCAGGGGATGCCCGGGAACATCGAGAGGGAATCGCGGCACACACTCCAGAGAGAGGCTCCTGCCCTTGCGGAACTGCCAGGGGTCGAGTTCCTGCCCCTGCGCATCAAGGGGGCCCCCCAGATGCCAACGTTCTGGATGGTGCCGGTCATCCATCAGCTCGTAATACTTGGGCATGCGCGTCCCGCTCCAG
>NZ_DASVWK010000239.1:0-3427 GCF_036389735.1 Archangium sp.
CGGTGCGGGCCGTCTCCATCGAAGCCGCGCAGTCCCTACTCGGCTGCGGGCGCTCGCGCATCTTCGAGCTTTTGAAAAGTGGCGCCCTCCGTCGTGCCCCGAAGCTTGGGAAGGTGGCCATGATCGACCTGCCCAGCCTCGAAGCTCTCATTGACGGCATCGCCCGCGAGCCAGCGCCCAGGCTCAAACGTGAGCCAGCGCCGAAGCTCAAGCGGCGCCCCGCCCAACGCAACGCCGGGCGGGGGGAAAAGGATGAAATCCTTAAGCTGATTCGACGAGCCTGATCTGCGCTCGCCGCACGGGCAGCAGTGCCGGATCGTCGGGGTGCTCCAGCTTGATCGGAATCTTGATCATCGGGGGCACCTTCACGTTGTCGTAAAAGCGTTTCGTTGTGTTTGCCGAGTGGTGGCCGACCACGGCGGCAATCGCGGCCAGTGGGAGCCCTCCCGCCTTGGGCCTCACTTCCTGGCCGCACTCCGAAGCCCAGGTAACGAAGCTGTGCCGGTACTCCCCGAAATGAACCGGCTCGATTCCAAGGGATTCACAGGCACGAGCCACAACCCGGCGGATATGGCTATCAACCGGCGCGGCCCCTCGCGCCTGTAGCCGCTGCACAGCCGCCAGGGTTTGCCGGTCGATGCTCTGACGGTGAACGTTCCCGCTCTTGTGAATGAAGGTCACCGTTGCGGCGATCTCGCCTTGGTCCTCGAACAGGGCAACTTTGCCCTCACCCTTCGCCAGTCGCTCTATCTCCGTGCCGTGCATCCCTGTCTTGGCGTGGATACACAGCACGTCGCGCACACACTGCACGTCGGTCATGCGCCGCGTTTCCTCCTGCCCGAAGTTGGTGAACTCCCATCCGCTGATGGCCCGATAGAGCCGCTCGGTGGTCTCGATGCTGTAACCCTTCTCCCGCACTGCCTTCTCGGGACGGGTCACGGGCACCTTGAGGGACACGGTGGGGTCTTCGGCCAGGGAGAGGGCCCCTTGCTCCCTCAACCAAGCGGCAAACGACTTGAGCGCCGTAATGCGGTTCTTCCTGGCCGTTTTGTGCTGGGCCAACTCCCGCAGCAGTTCTTGGAGGGTGACGGTGCGCAGGTCCCTCCCCGAGAGAGCTTCGGCCCACGTCGCCAAGTAGAAGCCCACGTTGCCCACGTAGCGTTCCGTGGTCTTCGCCTGCTTCATGGAATCGAGGAAGCGGCCCACTGTCTCGGCGTTGAGGTGAACGGCGGATTCCTGCTGCTGCTGCCGCGCCTCCCGCTTGGTGCTGTAGCCCTCGGGATCGCGCATGAAGAGGGCAAGCTCGGCTTCCGCTTCCGTCTCGCTGCGGGCGTCCAGGTGGACCGTATAGGCCCGTCCCTGAACCATCTTCCGCAGCACGAACACCGGACGGCCATCCTTCCCGTTGAACGTCCGCCCCCCTTTCCACTTCCCGGTCCATACCCTGTTGTTGCCCACGTCGTGCGCTCCGTTTTGGTCCTTATTTGGACCCCAGGGAGCACGATTTGGTCCCCAAAAGCAAACCGCGCCCCCTCGACAGGAGTGGGGCGCGGCTCACAGCGGCGGGTAACTTCTAGTGGAGGCGGCGGGAATCGAACCCGCCGCCTGGCACTCCCAGAGCGAGTCTGGTCCCCCAAGCAGGAGAGGAGGGGGCGAGCGTGGCACCTGCGACAGCGGTCAGGAAGGAACCGAAGAAGCAGCGGACGCCGCGAGTGGACTGGGCGAAGCTGCTGCGCAGGACGTTCGCATTGGATGTCTTCACCTGTGCCTGGTGTGGAGGCAGGCGCCGGGTGTTGGCGTACTTGACGGCACCCAACGCAGTGCGCGCCATTCTGGAGCACCTGTCACTGCCCACGCGGCCTGCTCAGCTGGCTGCAGCGCAGGGGCCACCCCAGCTCGCGTGGTGTTGCACCTCGAGCAGTCACGCTGCCCCAGACGCCCACGCCCCTGCTGCCTCCCCCTGGGGGGCCACCTGGGCCAGCGTGTGCCCAATGGGCCTGTACCGCGTCTCCACCGGCCCGGCGCACAGCCCTCGTGGCACCCGTCAGCAGCCCTCCTCGACCCCTCGGCTCCAGCCCTCTCCCTCAACACGGCCCCCATTCCGCCTATACGCACCTGCTGGTGTGGGCGCGGGGGGCCGCGCTCGCCGGCTTCATGCAATACCTGCGCGCCAACTTGTCGAGGAAGGTGGGGCGGTTAAGAGAAATAGGGGCACGGTGGCCCGAGATGCCAGCCGAGCCCGTGGCATCTGGGGAGGAAACGGCGGCTCGTTCGGGTGACGGGAACGGAGTTCCTATGGGCCCCAGCACGACCCGGAGCGGGCCGGGCTGAGTGATGAGGCCCAGGAGCCTGTGCTAATACAGAGCCTGCACATGGTGCGAATGAAGTCCTCCTGCACGCCTCCTCCCATGAACAAACTCTCTCCGCTGCTCCTGTTCATCCTGGCATTCTCTGGCGTCGCGTCCGCGGCGGTCGCTGGCCACCAGACGCGCACCATCGAAGGCTGGACCGTCCAAATCGATGATCGCTTGATGACGACGGACAAGGCCGGGACCGAGAAGTCCCTCGTGATCCTGGCGGCACAGTTGAAGGAGGTCGCCCGGGTCGTCCCCGCGGGGCCCGTGGCCCGCCTCCGCAAGGTGACGCTGTGGTTCTCGCCTCCATACCCCAATGCGCCGCCGGTCGGCGAGTATCACCCCAGCGCTGCCTGGCTGAGCCAGAACGGCCGCAACCCGGCGATGGCCAAGGGCATCGAATTCACCAATGTCCGCATCTTCGAGGCGGAGACCCAGCGGATGCCCTCATTAGTGCTGCACGAGCTCGCCCACGCCTATCACGACCAGGTCCTCGGCTACGACAACGCCGAGATCAAGGCGGCCTATGAGCGCGCGGTGGCCAGCAAGAGCTACGATCTCGTGGAGCGCAGGAACGGCCCCTGCCGTCCGAACAACACGTTCGAGCGCGCCTATGCGATGAACCATGTGCAGGAGTACTTCACGGAGACCTCCGAGGCATTCTTCGGGCACAATGACTTCTTCCCCTTCACGCGGGACGAGCTGACCCGGCATGATCCGACCATGGCCGCGCTGCTCCAGCGGTTGTGGCAGGTGACCGCGCCGCTCCCCGCTCCCGCGCCCCCGCCTGCGCCGCCCACGGCCGGTTCTCCGTTCAATGCCAACTGCTACTACCGGCTGACGACCCAGTGGCGGGGCGATGACATGTCGCTGGACATCCTCTATGACGGCAAGTCCAACAACGTCCCAATCCTCGCCAGGACGCGTAATGTCGACGGGCAGATGTGGAAGCTGACGCCCGTGGCCAACGGCGCCTATCGGCTGACGACCCAGTGGCGCGGGGAAGGCTTGTCGCTCGCCATCACCGCGGGCAACCGGCCCCTCCTCGTCAACTCGGTCACGGCGCCGGAGCA
>NZ_DASVWK010000240.1:0-6266 GCF_036389735.1 Archangium sp.
CACGCCGCCGGGCGGTGGCACCTGAGTGCTCCCGATATGGATGAAGAGGGACGGGAGGTAGACCCCTGGCAATTCAAGGATGGCGTGCTCCTCGAGGTGAACGCAGCGCCAGTCCTCCGCATGCTTCGCCCCGGTCGAGCCCTCGACTTCAGCATGACCGGACTCACGGTGCCGCTGCTCCATGGCCGCGTCGTCTCTCTCCTCGAGCGTCTGAGCCTCCAGCAGGAAGTACAGTTCATACCGACACGCGTGGAGGGATTCTCCGAGCCCTACTTCCTTCTCAATGCCCTCCGCATCATCCGCTGCATCGATGATGCCCGCTCCGAGGAGGTGCTCTACTGGCGCCCCGAGGACAACCGCCCGGACAAGTCGGGCCAGTACCGGAATGTCCGAGGCTTGAGGGTAGACCCATCGAAGGTGGGAGGAGCCAGCATCTTTCGCCCCTGGGGCTGGACAGTGGCGCTCATCGTCTCCGAGCGCATCAAGCAGGCCCTGGAGAGCGAGGGCGTTACTGGTACCCGGTTCACGGAAGTCTGATGGGCTCCTGGAGGAGCCGCCGTCAGGCCGCGAGCGCCTCGGCGATGCGTTCCTTCTGCACGTCGACGAAGTCCTTTTCGAGCAGCCAGAGCCGGGTGCCCTCGGAAAGGCGCAGGTACATGGCGCGCGCAACGCCAAGGGTCCGCTGGGAGTCCCGGGTCCACTCGTGTTGCTTCGCGAGAGTATCGAGGGCGTGCTCGGACGACCGGGCGCGCTCTGCCCAGCGTTCGACGTGCTCGGACGCGGCGAGGAAGTCGCTTCTCCCTGAATTGGGTGATGGCCCGCAGAATCTCGGCCTGACTCCCGCTGTGGGTGCCGCCCTGGCGCAGCACCCTGGTCTCCGTATAGGGCAGGGCGTGGGGCCAGTAGATCTCGACGGTCTTCTCGGCCTGCTGGCGCGAGGTGAGCACACTGGGCGGAGCACCGTGCTGGGTCGTCTGCTCCAGGCAGAGGTCCAGCAGCGCGATGAAGAGCGCGTACTTGTAGGTCGCGGAGAAGCTCCCCTCCGCCAGCAGGCCGAGAATCCTCTCGGCCAGGGCGACGGCATCTCGAGGGGGCTTGAGTCGCGCCATCCCGGTCACCCGAAGACGGAGTCCACCCGCCTCTTCATCTCGTGGTTCTCGTTGAGCCAGTCACGGGGGCCGGACTTCGAGGTGACGGAGAAGGACATGGGGTGACCCTGGGGTGGTGTTTCCCCAGATTATGAGAGTCCGTGACACGGAGACGAATCCCCTCCGTGAGGCGCACTGCGTCATGCCTGGAACGTCCTCGCGTCCGGAAATTCCAAATTAAATCGGGCGGCCCGGAAATGGGGGGCCCGACCGCCGGATCCACCGTGCGCGCGGGGCCTCGATTTTGACCTCCCATGCGCTTTGTATGGGACGCGGTGCGGGCACGCTCCACTCGCGAGCCGCGCCGTGGGGGTGCTCGGGTGCCCACGCAACCTATTGAAACCATTGTTTCTTGGCGCCCAAGAAAGGGGGCCGCGACACAACCGCCAGCGGTGGGCTCCGAGAATGAGTGCAAGTCGTCTCACTCATTCCGCTTCGCGCAGGAGTTCGCGCCCATGTCCACCATCCGCTCCTCTTCCAGCCCCATCAATCACAACTCCTACTCCCGTCCGGACGCCGCCGCTGGCGCCCCCGCGGGTGGGCCGTCCCCGGCCGCCTCGAACACCACCGCCACGCCGGCCGAGGCGAACCGGTACGACGCGTTCGCCCAGAGCGGGTTCGATGCCGGCACCCAGCAGTCCGCGCTGGCCACGACGTCCAGCTCCTACCAGCGGCCGCTCGTCGCGACGCCGCCCGCGCCTCCCGTGACGGCGACGGCGACCCCTCCGGCGCCCCAGCCCCAGGTCAACCCCCAGCACGCGCAGCTCGACGCGATGAAGAACATGTCGCTCCAGGAGAAGAAGGACTTCCTGAAGCAGTTCGGCGTCAGCGAGAAGCACCTGAAGAAGGCCAAGCCGCACGAGATCGAGAACGCCTTCAACCAGATCGTCGATCAGATGAAGACGCCTGGTGATGCGAAGCTCAAGTTCAAGATCGCCGGCAAGAAGTACGAGGCGAAGATCCACCTCGACCCGACCAAGGGCGAGCTCGACATCAGCATCAAGCAGAAGAAGGGCTTCTTCGGCAAGGTGTTGGACGGCATCAAGAAGTACGGGCAGATCGCGCTGTCCATCGCGAGCTTCATCCCCGGGCCCATCGGTGTCGCCGCGCGCATCGCCAGCGCGGTCATCAGCGCCATCGGCGCCTTCAAGAAGGGTGACATCCTCGGTGGCCTGGCCGCTGCCGCGGGCGCCCTGGCGGGTGGGGCGAGCGCGCTGGCCGGCAAGGCGGTCTCCGGTGTCGCCAAGACGGTGGCCACCGTGGCGAGCGTCGTCGAGAAGGGCGCGACGGCCGCCAAGGGTGTCATCGAAGGCATCAAGAACAAGAACTGGGGCTCGGTCCTCACCGCGGTGGCCACTGGAGCCGCGGGTGCGGCGGGCGCGCTGGGCGCGGGTGCCCAGAAGCTCGCCAACACGATGAACGACGTGGCCACGTGGGCCACCCGCGGCAACACCGCGCTTCAGGTCGCCGCCGCCGCCAAGAACGGCGACATCATCGGCGCGCTGAGCGCTGGCTCCGAGCTCGTCTCGGGCATGGCTCCCAACAGCCGCGCGGCGGACACCTTCCAGCGGCTCGCGTCGAATGCGTCGATGGCGCAGTCCGCCTTCAACGCCATCAAGCGGGGCGATGTGCTGGGCGCGGTCTCGGCGGGTGCGGATTTCGCGGCGTCGCAGACCAAGGACGGCACCAAGGCCGACAACACCCTCAAGGATGTCTCGAAGTACGCCTCGGTGGCGAACAAGGCGAAGAATGGGGATGTGCTCGGGGCCATCGCCGAGGGCGCCTCCCACGCCGCCAGCCGCAAGGGCGAGGGCACGAAGGGCCAGAACACCTTCAACGACATCGCCAGCTACGCGCAGACGGCCAACATCGTCCGGAGCTCGGTGCTCAGCGGTGACTACATGGGCGCGGCGCAGGAACTCGCCACCTTCGCGGCCGGTGAGGTGAAGGACCCGAAGGCGAAGCAGAAGCTGGAGAAGGCGGCCGAGATCTTCCAGGGCGCCAACGTGGTGGAGAACGCCATCCAGTCCAAGGACTACCTGGGGGCGGCGAAGGCGGCGGCGGCGCTGGCCGGCAAGCTCTCCGGCAATGGCGAGACGAATGGCGCGACGAAGCTGCTGGCCGCGGCCGAGGACGTCCGCACCGCGGTGGGCTCGTCGAAGCTGAAGGACATCCTCGCGTCGCTCGACAAGCTCCGCAAGACGGTCAAGGAAGTGACGCACGAGACGCACAAGAGCGCTCTCCCGGCGCTCACCGCTGGTGACGACCTCGCGGCGGCCAGGCGGCGCGCGCTCATCGCCTAGGATGGCGGCGTAGACCCGAAGACGAACGAGTACCGGGGCTGGGAGTCGCTGAGGGTTCAGCGGCTCCCAGCCCCGTTTTCAATGTCCCTGGTGTGGTTCTTCAGCCCCAGGCTTCCGACTGCCTGTGGGTCATCCTCTGCACGCGGCGCTCCCTCACGTAGCGCCGGAGGGCATCCTCGAGCGTGGGCATGAGGCCGCCGCGCTCGCTACCCAGGACGCTGTAGCGCGGGCGCCGCGCCGTCCGTCCGAGCGAATAGGCGGGACGTGGCTCGAGGCTTCCGGAATCCATGTCGGCGAGCATGGCGGCGCGCCTGGCGAGGGCGATCCAGGTGGTGGCACCCTGGTTGGCGAGGTGCCACACCCCCTCCTCACGGTCGATGAGCAGGTCGAGCACCGTGTGCACCAGATCCACCACGTAGGTGGGGGAGACGAGTTCGTCGTCCGCCACCACCACGCGCCTTCCCTCGTCCAGGGCCCGCAGGGTGGAAGTGATGAAGTTGGCGTCGTCCCAGGGACCGAAGAGGGCGCTGGTTCGGATGATGAGTGCCTGGGGCATGACCTCGCGTACCCGCGTCTCCATCTCCGCCTTGCTGCGCCCGTAGACGCCGAGCGGCGCCACCGGGTCGCTCTCCACATAGGGCTTGTGCAGGAGGGCATGGCTTCCATCGAAGACGAGGTCCGAGGAGAAGGTGACCAGTTGCACGCCGTGGCGAGCGCAGGCCCCCGCCAGCCTCGCGGGCGCGACGGCATTGGTGAGCAGGCACTGCTCCGCCTCGCGCTCGGCCTCGTCCACGCGCACGTAGCCGGCCGCGTTCACCACCGCCCACGGCTTGAGTCTCCTCAGCACGGAGTCCACCGCGTGCGGGTCCGTGAGGTTCAGCTCGGAGCGGGTGAGCAGGTGGTAGGGGATGCCACGGACGTCACACAGCCTCGCGAAGGCGTGGCCGAGCGTGCCGGTGGCCCCGAGGATGACGAGCGGCCGGCAGCCGCGGTCCTCCATGTCGAGGCCCGGCCCCACGGGAGCGCGCGCATAGGAACGGCCCTCGACGGGCGGGTGGACGATCCGGTCCGGCCGGTGCCACCACCCTGGCATCTGGAGGAGCGGGTCATCGTCCCGCGTGCGGCCCGCCGCCAGGTCTCGCATCAGATGGGCCAGGGCGGTGGGGCGTGGCCGGGGCGCCCGCACATCGAAGGGGCCGGGCTCGTAGAAGCCCTCCACGCGCGACACCAGGATGTTCCAGTCGAAGGACCCCAGCAGGGACCAGACCGTCACCGCCCGGACATCCACGCCCTCGTGGCGCATCCGGCTCGCCGCATCCCAGAACTCCTTGAGCCAACGCACCTGCTCATCCCGCGTGGAGCCGAGGTGGGCCTCCGTCACCGCGACGGGCAGCCGGTAGCGCTCCCAGGTCTCGCGGATGATCCGGTCCACCCCGATGGGGATGTCCAGCCGTGCGCGGACGGCTTCCATGTCCGCGTAGCGCACCCCCTCCTCGTCCATGTGCGCGCGGGCCGGGTAGTTGTCGAGCCGCTCGTCGAGGTAGCGGTCACTGCTCGCGTAGTGGTTGATGCCCACCACATCCGGCGGACAGGGGTTCTCGAGGAACCACTCCAGCTCGGCCTCGCCAATGCCCCACTGGAGCATGTGGCCATGAAGAGGGTGCTCCCGGTCCAACCGTCCGCAGAGCAGGTCGAGCGACAGCCATCGGCGCTGGTTCTGGAACTCCGCCAGTTGCGCGAGGGCGGGTGTGCTGTAGCGCCGGCCGAGGTCCTCGGTCTGGATGAGCTGGGCGCGCGGGTTGACGGTGCGAATGGCCTTCATGGAGAGCACGACGGCCCGGCACTCGGTCACCAGCGCACGCGCGAAGGTGGGGTGGTCCTTGCCGTGCGGATACCAGACACCGTAGAGCCCGCTGAAGCGCGCCGTGGTCACCGGCTCGTTGACGGGGGTGTAGGCATCCACCCACGGGTAGCGCTCGGCCACCCGGAGGGCGAAGTCCGCGAGCCCGGTGGCGAAGGAGTCGTGCATCAGGCTGGTGTGGCGCGGCCCGCTGCCGTGGTGCGTCAGCCCCACGATGGGGCGGATGTTCAGCTCCCGCAGGCCTCCGAGCCGCTCGTCCGCCCACGTCCAGTCGATGTTCTCGAAGCTGTCGGGCGCCACCCGCTCCCACAGCACCGGATAGCGGATGGCCCGGATGCCCAGGCCCGCGAAGAGGTGGAGATCGCTCACGCGCGTGGCGTGGCCGTTGCGTTCCATCTGGTCGAAGAACACGTCTCCCACGCGGTTGACGGTGCATTCGAGGCCACCCCAGAGTTCGAGCCCTTGGGAATCCTTGGCGTTGGGATGTGATGACATGGGCTGTGTCCTCCGAGTTGCACGGGCAATAGGAATGAGCAGCAGGCGGCTCACGCAGGTGCGGCCGGTTCGCGCACGCACCGGGGCCCCGAGCGTGGGACTGCTCTCCGCCCGGAACCTTGCTCCTTAAACTGGGGTCGTGGAGGCCTGTTCTGAATTGGTCGACGGGTCAATGAACCGGGGGCCCTGTCACCCCGCGTCGAAGCGCTCGACGCGGGGAGGGCCGCACCCTCTCCGCTCGTCAATGGGGATGCGGGTCATCCAGGATCGAGGCACCGTTGGTCGTGAGCGACTTGCCCTCGCGCCAGAGCAACTCCTCGATGCGGTGGAGGAGCTCCGTCAGCCCCTCGCCCGTCTTCGCGCTGATGGCGATGCCGTTCTCCCGGGCCTGCGAGGTGAGGTAGGCCATATGCCCTTCCATTCCCTCGTCCAGGAGGTCGCTCTTGTTGTAGACGAGCA
>NZ_DASVWK010000241.1:0-2449 GCF_036389735.1 Archangium sp.
CGAAAAGCCCCAGAGGCTCCAAGCGGCGGGCAGGCACATCGGTTGCCTGCTCGTCACCCCGAGCCATTCCAGCTGGGACCCTCTTCCCCCGGACGTTAGATTCCGCCGCTCCGTCCCCCGTAGAAGGAGTCGTCTTGAGAATCGCCGCCCTCACCCTCGCGGCCGCGCTCGCCACGGCCGGCTGCTCCCATACCCCCATGTCGAATCCCGAGCCCTCCTCCGCCCCCCAGGCCGAAGCCCGCCAGTCCCTCCCCGCCCCCGAGGGCTCCAAGGCCCTCTCGGGCTCCCTCGAGGCCTTCACCGCCGCCTGCTCGGCCGACCTGGACAGGGCCCGCGCGCGGATCGCCGCTCTCAAGTCCCTGAAGGCCACCGACGGCCAGGCCATCCTCGAGGCCTATGACACGGCCACGGGCGCCATCGGCACCGCCAGCAGCCGCTCCAGCCTCGCCCGCGAGGTCCACCCCGACGCCGCCTTCCGCGATGCCGCCCGCATCTGCGAGCAGCAGGCCGACACCCTCAACGTCGCCATCTCCCAGGACCGCGGCGTCTATGACGCCTTGAGCGCCGTGGACCTGGCGAAGGCCGACGCAGCCACCCGCTACTGGATGGAGCGCACCCTGCTCGACTTCCGCCGTGCTGGCGTGGACCGGGACGACGCCACCCGCGCGAAGGTGAAGGCACTCAACGAGGAGATCCTCAAGCTCGGCCAGACCTTCAACCAGAACATCGCCGAGGACGTGCGCAAGGTGGAGCTGGAGCCGAAGGAGCTCGCCGGTCTGCCCGAGGACTTCATCAAGGCCCACGCGCCGGGCGCCACCGGCAAGGTGGTCATCACCTCCAACTACCCCGACTACTTCCCCTTCATGACGTACGCCCGGGACGGCAAGGCGCGCGAGAAGGTGTGGCGGGCCTACCACCAGCGCGCCTACCCGAAGAACGTGGAGGTGCTCAACCAACTCATCGCCAGGCGCCACGAGCTGGCCACGCTGTTGGGCTACCCCACCTGGGCCGCGTTCGTCACCGAGACGAAGATGACGCGCACCCAGCAGACGGCGGCGGACTTCATCGACAAGGTGGCCGCCACCGCCGAGCAACGCGCGAAGCAGGAGTACGCGCAGCTGCTGGCCCGCAAGCAGAAGGACGACCCCAAGGCCACCGTGCTCGAGCCCTGGGACCAGGACTACTACGCGGACCGCGTCCAGGCCGAGCAACTCGGCTTCGACTCGCAGGCCCTGCGCGCCTATTACGAGTACGGGCGCGTGAAGAAGGGGGTGATGGACATCACCTCGCGCATGTGGGGCATCACCTACGTGCCGGTGAAGGACGCCTCCGTGTGGCACTCCGAGGTGGAGACCTACGACGTCACCGAGAACGGCGCGCTGCTGGGTCGCATCTACCTGGACATGCACCCGCGTGACGACAAGTACAAGCACGCGGCCCAGTTCGACGTCGTGGCGGGCCAGGCCGGCAAGCACTACCCGGAGGGCGCGCTGGTGTGCAACTTCCCGCGCCCTGGCGAGCTGATGACGCAGGACGAGGTGGAGACCTTCTTCCACGAGTTCGGCCACCTCTTGCACCACGTCTTCGCGGGCCGCCAGCAGTGGAAGGGCATCACCGGCATCTCCACCGAGTGGGACTTCGTGGAGACGCCCTCCATGCTGCTCCAGCAGTGGGCCGACACGCCCTCCGTGCTCCAGGAGTTCGCCCGCCACCACCAGACGGGGGAGACGATTCCCACCGCGCTGCTGGAGAAGCTCCGGGCCTCCAAGGAATTCGGCAAGGGCCTGTGGACGCGCCGGCAGATGTTCCTGGCCGCGGTGTCGCTGGACTACTACTCGCGCCAGCCGGGCTTCGACACCACCGAGGCGCTCAAGAAGCTCCAGGAGAAGTACAGCCCCTTCCGCCACGAGTACCGCGAGGGCACGCACTTCCAGCTCTCCTTCGGCCACCTGGAGGGCTATTCGGCCGCGTACTACACCTACGTGTGGTCGCTCGTCATCGCCAAGGACCTGGAGACCGAGTTCCAGAAGCACGGCTACCTGGACCCGGCCACCACGATGAAGTACCGCAAGACGGTGCTGGAGCCCGGTGGCTCCAAGCCCGCCGCCGAGCTGGTGAAGGACTTCCTCGGCAGGCCCTATGGCTTCGAGGCCTACCGCAACTACCTCGACGCGAAGTAGCGGGAGCGCCCCCCTGACGCATCTCCTGGAACGAGTTGATGCGTCGGGCCGGGCCTTCCAGTATGAACCGGCCCGGCCGGCTGGTTCGTCGCGAGGGGGCCCCATGGATACCGCTGAGATGTTGTTGCTCCGCATGGGAGCGGCTACCGAGAAGGACGTGCTGCTCGGCATCTTCTTCGACAGCTCGCTGGCCGCCCTCCGGCGGCTGCTGGGCGAGGCGGATGCCGAGGCCGTGCGCACGGACGTCTTCGGCAAGCGCAACCAGGTGA
>NZ_DASVWK010000242.1:0-22043 GCF_036389735.1 Archangium sp.
GGCTTCAATGTGTGCCTCGTGGCAAGAGGGCCTCCGTGTGCGCTCGGGTCCATGGCGACGACTGTCGGAAGAACCCATGTTCCAAGGGGCATGTCTGCCGGGTGCTCGAACCCCCACGGCGCCCCTGGGAACTGCGGACGGAATGCAGGCAACTGTGTGACAAAGATTCCCCCTGCCCCGCGGGGACCTTCTGTCACAACTATGAATGCCGCGAACCTTGCGAACCACAGGCTCCAGAGGCCTGCGGTCCAGGGCTGACGTGTGGGCGCCCGAATCCCCTGGACCCCTGGCACTGCATTCCAGGCTGAGGGGCTCGCTACCCGTAGGACTCGCGCTTGATGCGCTTGTCCTCGATGCCGAGGTCATGGAGATGGCCGAGCACCGTCTCCATGAAGCGCGGCGTGGCCGGCGTGCGCGTCTCCAGCGCCTTGCGCCGGTCCCAGGGGGTGATCGCCGGGCCGCACACGTAGATGAGGCACGTGGCCTTGTCGGGGATGAGCTCCTCCAGCAGCGCCTGGCCGATGCGGCCCTTGCGCACGTTGGGGCCGAAGCGCGTCTCGTCCGTCTCGCGGGTGAGGGAGTGCACCACGCGCAGCTTGTCCGGGTGCGCGCGCTCGAGCTCCTCGAAGCTCTCCCGGTAGAGGATGTCGCCCCACGTCTTGTTGGAGTAGATGACGGTGTGGCGCGGCTTGAGGCCCCGGTGCAGGGCGTCCTTGATGATGGAGAAGTTGGGCACGGCGCCGGAGCCGGCGATGACATGGACGAGGTGGTCCGTGCGCTCCTCGATGTCGTCCGGGAGGACATAGGGCCCCATGAAGCCGAGCACCTTCATGCGCGCGCCGGTGAGCCGGCCGTGGACGAGCAGGGGCGAGAGCAGGGGCGGGTACCGGGTGAAGCCGGGGATGTAGTCCTCGTCCTTCACGGTGATGGTCACCAGGGGCTCGTGCGGCGCGGAGGCCAGCGAGTACGAGCGCGCGGGCTCCTTACGCCCCTTGTGCTCCTGGAGGTAGGTGGAGAGCCGACCCAGCACCGGGAACTGGTGCGGGTCGATGTTGATGAACTGGCCGGCGCGGTACTCGGGGCGCTCGGGGCCGAAGTCCAGATACAGGGTGGCGGTGTCGTGCGTCTCCAGGCGCACGTCGGTCACCGTCACCTCGTACTCCTTGGGGCGGTTCCGGGCGGTCGTCACGGCTGCGCTCATGGCCTCCTCCGTACCAGCCCGGTGGACGTTCTTTCGAGGAAAGCATTGCGGCCGGGCCTCGGGCGCGGACAATGCCGCTTCAGGTGACGAACGTCCAACAGAGGGAGCATGTCTTCGTCTCGGCGCTGCCGGGGCTGGAGCCCGCCTTGGAGGCCGAGGCGGATGCCTTGGGCCTCTCGCCCCGGAAGGTGGAGGGCGGGGTGGAGCTCTCGGGCGGCCCAGGGCTGCACCAGGAGGCCAACCTTCGCCTGCGCACGGCGAGCCGGGTGCTGCTGCGGCTGGGGCGCTTCCCCGCGCCGGACGCCGGGGCCCTGGCCAAGGGCCTGGCGGGGCTGCCCCTGGGGCCGGTGTGGGACGGGCGGACGGCACCGAAGCTCTCGGTGACCCTGCACCACGCGCGCCTCAAGGGGCCGGACGCGGTGCTGGGGGCCGCGGCGCGGGCGTGGGGGCTGCCCTCGGTGGGGCGCGCGGGGCCCCTGGACGAGGAGCCCTCCGAGGGCCTCACCCTGCTGGTGCGCCTGGAGGGCGACTCGTGCACGGTGAGCGCGGACACCAGTGGCGAGCCGTTGCACCGGCGCGGCTACCGGCAGGAGGTGAGCCGGGCGCCCCTGCGCGAGACGCTCGCCTCGGGCATCCTGGTGCTGGCCGGGTATGACGGGGTGGAGCCGCTGGTGGACCCGATGTGCGGCTCGGGCACGTTCCTCATCGAGGGGGCGTGGATGTCCCAGCGGCGGGCACCGGGCCTGTCGCGCGCCTTCGCCTTCGAGGGCTTCCCCGGCTTCGACGCGGCGGGCTGGGCCGCGCGCAAGGCCCGGGCGCAGGCGGAGGCCCTGCCGGCGCCGCGCTCGCCGCTCCGGGGCCATGATCTCAACGCGGGGGCGCTGGGCACGGCGCGGCGCAACGCGCGGCGGGCGGGGTTGACGCTCACCCTGGAGCGCCAGGACGTGCGTGCGCTGGCGGCGCCGGCGGGGCTCGGACGCGGGCTGGTGGTGGTGAATCCGCCCTACGGCAAGCGGGTGGGGGAGGCGGAGGACCTGCCGGGGCTCTACCACGCGCTGGGGGCCACGCTGCGGCGGGCCTTCGCCGGCTGGCGCGCGGCACTGCTCGTCCCCGAGGACGCGGGGCTGATTCGCGCGCTGGGCCTGCCCGAGGGGCGCAGCCTGCCGGTGCGCAACGGCGGCCTGCGCTGCCGGCTCCTGCTAACCCCGCTTCCCTGAGGGCGTCGGGGGGAGGGGCCGCGGCTCCACCTCCAGCGGCAGCCGCAGCTCGAAGCGCGCGCCGCCCCCCGGCCGCTCGCCCACGGACACCGTGCCCCCGTGCGCCACCACCACGCGTCGCACCACGGCGAGCCCCAGGCCGGTGCCCGTGGCGCGCGTGGTGAAGAAGGGCTCGAAGATGCGCGGAGCATCCGCCGAGGAGACGCCGGGGCCCTCGTCCTCCACGACGAGCAGGAGGCCCTCCGCGGCGCGTGCCACCGTCACGTGCACCCGGCCTGTCGCGGGCGAGGCCTGCACCGCGTTGCGCACCAGGTTCTCCAGCGCCATCTGGAGCAGCGTCTCGTCCGCGGAGAGCGTGGGCAGGCCCGGCTCCTCCTCCAGGGTCAGGCGCACCTCGCCAAGCTGGCGCCGCTCGTGGAAGAGCTCCAGCGTGCGCCGGGCCAGCTCGCCCGGGTGCAGCGGGCGCGGCCGGGGCTCCAGCGGGCGCACCACGTCCAGCAAGTCGCGCACCATGGCGTCCAGCCGCGTGGCCTCCTCCTCCAACATCTGCACCGCGCTGGTGCCGATGGGGCTCAGCTTGTCGCGCTTGAGCACCGCCACCGCGTTGAGGATGGAGCCCAGGGGGTTGCGCACCTCGTGGGCCACCACGCCCGCGGCCTCGCCGAGCACCGTCAGCCGCTCCTGCGCCACCAGCTCCGCCTGGAGCCGTGACAGCTCGGCCAGCCGCGCGGCGGCCAGCCGGTGGTGGCGCACGTTCTCCAGCGCCCCGCCTACCTGCCGCGCGAAGAGCTCCAACGTGGCCGCGCTCACGGGCGTCAGCGCCTCGCCCTGCACGGAGAGCAGTCCATGGGGCTGCTCCTCCACGTAGATGGGGGCGTCCAGGGCGCGCGGACTGGGGTTCATGCGCTTGAGCATCTCCAGCACCTCCGGGGTGTGGAAGCGCTCCAGTGACAGGAGGAGGTTCTGGTGGAAGGCCGCCTTGCGCCGGGTGAAGACCTCCTCCAGGTGCGGCAGGCTCGCGCGGGGGAAGCGCACCTCGTGGATGGGGCAACCGTAGAGCAGCTCGGCGGTGGCCAGCGCGGCCGGATCCTGCCGAATGGGCCCGTGCACGAGCACGTCCCCTTCCATCAACATCACCGACACGTAGAAGCCCTGGCGGTGGATGGCCTCGACGGCCGTTTCCAACACGGACTGCTCGTCGCGGCAGCGCATCATCTCCCCGGAGGCCACGGCGAGAGCCTCGGTGAGCCGCCGCACGCTGGCCTCGCCCTCGGCGTCCAGCAGCACCCACAGCGAGTCCCCGGTCCGCGGACCCGTGCCCTGGCGCAAGCAGAAGGTGCGCTCCTGGCCTCCCGCCACGCGCACGCGCAGCCACAGCGTGTCGGTCAGGTCCTCCCCGCGCATACGGCTCGCGTGCATCGGCTCCAGCCACGAGCGGTCCGCGGGGGAGAAGCGGGTCAGCAGCTCCAGCATCTGGACGGAGCGCACCTCCTCCAGGCCGATGCCCAGCAGCGTCAGCAGCGCCGGGTTGGCGTGGATGACGTGCTCGCCGCGCACCACCAGTGCCGGCACCGGAAGCCCATCCAAGGCCCGGTACTCCGCCGTGTCGGACACGTCCACCTCCTCCGCAGCCTTCCCAGCGGGATGCAATCACCCCAGGGCTGCTCCGTAGAAGGGAGCGTAGGCCACTTGGGGGAAATGCACATGCGCTTCGCCAGTATGATGGACCGGGACGAGCTGGAGCTGAGGGCGGTGGCGGCGGTCGCGGCCACCTGGTTCTGCCTGACGGCGGTGTTCCTCAGCCAGATGATGTAGGGGCCGCGGCGCGGGGGTTGCGGAGGAACTCGTCGATGAAGCCGCGCTCCTCGGCGCGCAGATCCGCCAGTCCGAGCCCATAGCCGCGCGGCTGCTTGCCGTCGTCCAGCGTGTACTCCCAGATGACGGAGCTGCGCAGCTTGATTTGACGCGGGGGCTGCTCGAAGTTGAGCACCAGGTCCACCCTGGTGCCCAGCTTGAGCGGCTTGTCCGTGGGGATGAAGAGGCCACCGGCCTGGAGGTTGATGATGCGGTGGTCGGTGAAGATGCCCGCGTTGCGCCTGGACACCTTGATGTCCACCTGGAGCCGCTCGTTGCGCGTCATCTGCAGCCCGACGAACTCCTCGGCCGAGTAGGTATAGGCGGGAGCGTGCTGGGCGGCGCGCACCGCGTTGGGTGTCGTCGTCCGGGCGCCGGGCGCGGCGCGCGGGGTGAGCTGGGCCTCCACCTCGCGCATGCGGCGCGCGAGCAACTCGGCGATCTCCGCGTGGGCCGTGCGCAGCTCGGGGTGCGTCTCCGGGGTCAGGTGCTCCGGCGAGTAGCGCTTGGCCAGCCGGAAGAAGGCGCCACGCATCTCCTCCAGCGGGGCGTCCGGCTTCACGCCGAAGACCTGGTGGGCCGGGGCGTTCTGCATGCTGCGCACCAGTTGCCGCAGCCGCTCGGCCTGCTGCTGCTCGACGGCGGGGTTGGACTTGCTGGCCGCCGCGAGCAGATCCTTCACCTCGGTGAAGTTCTCGATGGGCTCCCACGACGAGCCATCGCGCGAGGCGCGGCTGACGGCCTTGAGCCGCCCCGAGCCGACGAGCTCTCGCAGCGACTGGAGCGTCAGGGGTCCCAGGACGCGCCCGAGGGTGTCTCCAATCCAGTAATTCGACATCCGCTCACCTCGTGAGGAATTCAGTGGGCCAGGGCCTGCCGGACGGCCAGGGCGATCTCCAGCGGGTGGAAGGGCTTGCCGACGAAGCCCACGGCCCCGGCGGACATGGCCTGCTCCACCACGGGCTCGGCATCCATGCTGCTGATGATGAGCACCCGCGTATCCGGAGAGGAATCCTTCATGGCGGCCAGCACCTCCAGGCCGCTACGCCGGGGCATGAAGAGATCCAACAGCATCACCGCGGGGCGCTCCCGCGTGGCCACTTCCAGTCCCTCCTGACCATCCGAGGCTTCGAGGAGTCGCACCTCGAGGCCACTCTCCTGGATGGCGTCCTTGAGGAGGTTGCGGACGAACTTGTCGTCGTCGACGAGCAGCAGGGTCGGAGGGGACATGCTCATGAATGATAAGCCAAGGGGCTCGTGAATGCCTGTGGATCCGGAGAACCCGTGCAGGGCTGAACGGGCAGTGAAAGGTGATGGACGTGGAGCCAAAGCGCAAGGCGCGCAGGTGCCTGCTTTCGGAGTAAGTGGGGAAGCATGTCCACCGACAAGGCCCTGAGTCATTTCGACGCGCGGAAGAACAGCTACCTCGAAGATTTGAAGGAACTCGTCCGCATTCCCAGTGTGTCTTTTGACGGTTTCGACCCGGCGCGGGTGCGTGCGAGCGCCGAGGCGACAGCGACACTGTTGAAGTCGCGTGGCTTCGAAAACGTGCGGTTGTTGGAAATCGAAGGCGCACATCCGTACGTGTACGGCGAGGTTTTGAAGGCACCTGGGAAACCCACGCTGCTGCTGTACGCGCACCATGACGTGCAGCCGGCGGGAGACGCGGAGGCGTGGAAGAGCCCACCCTTCGAGCCCCAGGTTCGCGACGGGCGCCTGTTCGGTCGTGGCTCGGCGGACGACAAGGCGGGCATCGTGGTGCACACCTCGGCGGTGGAAGCGTGGCTGAAGGGCGCGGGCCATCTTCCCCTCAACGTGAAGGTCATCATCGAGGGCGAGGAAGAGGTGGGCAGTGAACACCTCGGCGCGTTCCTCCAGAAGCACAAGGCGCTGCTGAAGGCGGACGCCATCGTGCTGACGGACACGACGAACTTCGACACGGGGCTGCCCTCCATCACCACGGCGCTGCGCGGACTGGTGACGGTGGACGTGGAGGTGCGCGCGCTCCGGCAGGCCATTCACTCGGGCATGTGGGGCGGGCCGGTGCCGGACCCCGTGATGGCGCTGTGCCGGATGCTCGCGACGCTGACGAACCCGGACGGCGGCATCGCCATCGAGGGCATCTACGAGAAGGTGCGCCCGCTGAGCGAGGCCGAGCGCAAGAGCATCCAGGCGCTGCCCGGAGACGCGGAATACTTCCAGCAGCAGGCGGGCATGGTGAAGGGCGCACAGCTGCTGGGCGGGCGCCACCCGTGGGAGATGAACTGGCGGCAGCCCGCGCTGGCCATCAACGCCATCCAGGCCAGCAGCCGCAAGGACGCGCGCAACATCATCTGCGACACGGCCTGGGCCCGCGTGGGCATCCGCGTCGTCCCCGACATGGACGCCCAGGACGTACAGCGGCGGCTGGTGGAGCACCTGAAGCGGGTGGTGCCCTGGGGATTGGAGCTTCACATCAAGGCGGACCCTCCGGCGGGCCCGTGGTTCACGGATATTTCACATCCCGCCTTCCAGGCGGCGTTTCGCGCGCTGCGCCTGGGCTACGGCGCGGAGCCGGTGGCCATTGGATGCGGTGCGTCGATTCCCTTCGTGGAGCCGTTCGCCAAGGAGCTGGGCGGGGTGCCGGCACTGCTCATCGGCGTGGAGGACCCGTACACCAACGCGCACTCGGAGAACGAGAGCCTGCACCTGGGCGATTGGGAGAAGGCGGTGCGCAGCGCCATCCACCTCTACGCGGAGCTGGCGAAGGACCTGAAGTAACCCGAGGCCCCACGTGACCGAAGCGGAAGCGGAGCGCCAGCGGATCCTCGAGCGGCGGGCCAAGAGGCAGGCCCGTCGGGACAAGCAACGGGTGGAGAACGTCGGCCGCGCGAAGCGGATGCACGAGGCCCGCCTGGCGTTCGAGCGGGAGCCGGTTGAGCCGAGTGCTTCCTCCAGGAAGACGGCCGGGCCGGAGATTCACGTCGGCTGCTCGGGGTGGTTCTACTGGCACTGGCGGGAGCGCTTCTATCCACCGGGGATGCCGAGCAGCCGGTGGTTCGAGCACTACGCCGGGCAGTTCAAGACGGTGGAGCTCAACGCCCCGTTCTACGCCTGGCCCACGGTGGCGACGGTGAACACGTGGGTTCGGCAGGCGGGGCGGCGCAAGTTCGTCTACACCGTGAAGGTGTCGGAGCTCATCACGCACGTGAAGCGGTTCGTGGGGACCAAGACGCTCGTGCGGGACTTCGGGCACATCGCGGACCTCCTCGGTCCGCGCATGGGGTGCTTCCTGTTCCAGCTCCCGCCCAGCCTCCACTACACGCCGGCCCGGTTGAAGACGATCCTCGCCCAGCTCGATCCGGCGCGGCGCAACGTGGTGGAGTTCCGGCACAAGAGCTGGTGGAACGAGCGGGTGTACGACGCCTTCCGAGAGGCGAAGGTGGCCTTCTGCTCGTGCAGCGGGCCCCGGTTGCCGGACGAGCTGGTGCGCACGGCGGACGACGTGTACGTGCGCTTCCACGGCACGACGCGGTGGTACCGGCACGACTACACGAAGGAGGAACTCGCGGTGTGGGTACAGCGCATCCGCGAGAGTGGGGCGAAGCGCGTCTGGGCGTACTTCAACAATGATCGCGAGGGCTATGCGATCAAGAACGCGCGGGAACTCCTCCGGCGGTTGAAGCGGGGCGAGGCGCCTTGAGTGGGCCCTACTTCTTCGCCGTGTTGCCGAGCTGCGACACCGCGGCCATCACCCAGTCCTTGATGGACGCCGTCTCGAAGGGCGAGGCCTGGCGCTGCGGGTACTTCTTCTCGAAGTAGTTCACCGCGGCGATGCCCATGGCGAAGGCCGTGCCGCCGCTCGCCGCGCCCTTGAGGAGCCACCCGGCGATCGGAATCCACCCCACCGTTTCACCCACCACCGCCGTGGCCGTCTTGCGCGCGATGATGCCCGCGCCCAGCGTGGGGATGAGCGCGAGCGCCTCGCCCAGCGTGAGCTTCTCTCCGTAGATGCCGGCCACGTGGTAGATCATGTAGGCCTCGATGGCCGACGTGACCGCCGTGTGTGCGCCCGGCACGGGAATCGGAATGGCCGCTGCTCCCGCCGCGCGCAGCGCGCTCTCCTCGACCCAGCCTCGTGCCGCCTTGTCCGCGTTCATCCGTGTCCCCCTCGTTCGGGTGGTGCTGTGGACAGTACCTTACCGGATGTAGGGGGACGGGGGTGAACCCGAGGGCTCAGTGGTCCTTGGGCGCGGGGGGGACGCCCTTGCCCGCGTAGGCCACCACCTTCACCTCCGAGGTGTCGTCCAGCCCGAGGCCGTCTCCCTTCGTCTCCGTGTTCGTCACCGAGATGACGTCCCCCCGGTGCAGCTTGAAGAAGCGCTCGTTCTTCTCCGACCGGTGCTTCTCCTGCATCGCCAGTCCCATGCGCCCCTCCGGCCCGCAGCCGATGTAGCGCTGCCGCCCCTTGCCCTCGAGCGACTCGGACACGATGCGGAACAGCCGATCCGGCCTCGGCTCCGGCCAGCCCTCGCCCTTGGGGGCCAGCATCAGGTAGCTCATCTTCAACGACTCCTTGTGCAGCCCCGCCTCCCGGGCGATCTCCTCCACCACCTTGGGCATGGGCCAGTCGCGCTCCGCGTGGCACCAGTCGCTCTCCTTCACCAGCGCCGGGCACGCTCCTCGGAACATGCACGGCGCGCGGATGGCGTAACCCTTCTCCACCATCGCGTCCCGCACCTTCAGCAGCAACCGCGACGTCTCGCGCAGCGCCGGCTCCAGCACCAGCAGGCTCCCACCTGGCTTCACCTGCGCCAGCGCCTGCTCCAGCAGCGCCGCGCGTGGCTTCACCGCCTCGTCCCCCGAGCCGTACAGCTCATTGAGGACATGGCCCATCGTAATCAGGTCGTACTTGCCCTCGGGCGGGGCCGCCTTGCGCGTGGGGTCCCACTCCCGGGTGGCCAGCGCCTCGCCCGCCTCCGCGGCGAGCGACCGGGCGAGCGTCAACGCCGGCTTGCTCCGGTCCGCCGCCGTCACCTCGGAGGCCCCCGCGTCCAGCGCGGCGAAGGCCATCGGGCCCGGGCCGCTCCCCAGGTCCAGCACGCCGCGCGGCCGGTTGGGCAGCTCGCCCAGGGCCTCGCGGGCCTGGGCATAGGAGACCGGCCAGTAGAAGAGCAGGTAGGCACCCAGGAGCCTCGGGTCGTCCATGTACCGGGCCCCGGCCAGCTTCCGGTCGCGCGTCAGCCCGAGGGAGAGCTGCTTCACCCCCGCGCCCACCTCCCGGATTTCCTGGGGCGTCAGGCGGGTCTCCGGGCCGTCCCCCCGGTTCCGGGCGGCGCGCCACACGGCGATGAGCCGGGGAATCCACCGCTCCAGGTCCTTGCCGTATGCGCCACTCATTCCGCCCTGCCTTCCATCCTTGGGGGTCGCCTCTTTCGGGCAACCGCGTTAAACCCTGTCCGAATGATTTCCGTCCGAGACCTGCGCAAGCACTACCAGGTCCACAAGCGCCCGCCCGGCCTCAAGGCCGCCCTCCGGTCCCTCATCCACCGTACCTACACCACCGTGAAGGCCGTGGATGGCATCTCTTTCGAGATCAAACCCGGCGAGCGCGTGGGCTTCCTGGGCCCCAATGGAGCGGGGAAGACCACCACCCTCAAGGTGCTGTCCGGTCTGCTCCACCCCTCCGGCGGCGAGGTGCTGGTGGATGGCCACGTCCCCCGCCACCGCGAGGATGCGTTCCTCAAGAAGATCATGCTGGTGATGGGGCAGAAGCAACAACTGCTGTGGGACCTGCCGCCTTCCGAGACGTTCGAACTCAACCGCGCCATCTACGACGTCCCGCGCGCCCAGTTCAAGCAGACGCTGGACGAGCTGGTGGCGTTGCTGGAGCTGGAGGAACTCATCGGCAAGCCGGCGCGGCAGCTGTCGCTGGGCGAGCGGATGAAGTGCGAGCTGGCGGCGGCGCTCATCCACCGGCCCAAGGTGCTCTTCCTGGACGAGCCCACCATCGGGCTGGACGTGTCCATGCAGGCCACCATGCGGACCTTCATCAAGTCCTACAACGAGCGGCACGGGGCCACGCTCATCCTCACCAGCCACTACATGGACGACGTGGCGGCGCTGTGCCCGCGCGTCATCGTCATCGACAAGGGCCAGCTGTCGTACGACGGGGGTCTGGACGCGCTGGTGCAGCGGGTGCGGCCGGAGAAGCGGGTGGTGCTGCGCCTGAAGCAGCCGGTGGACGCGAGCCTGCTGGCGCCGCTGGGCAAGGTGGTGACGCACGACAACGTCACCGCGGTGCTCCAGGTTCCCCAGGAGGGCGTCAACTCCACCGTGAGCCGGGCGCTCTCCAGTCTGCCGGTGCAGGACCTGACGGTGGAGAACGCTCCCCTGGAGGAGGTCATGAGCGAGCTGTTCGCCGAGACCAAGGCGCGGCGGGGGACGGTGAGCGCATGAGCCTGCGGGGCGCGCTGCGAGCCATGCCCACGCTGCTGCGGGTGGGCGTCTCGGAGGCGGTGGCCTACCGGGCGGAGATGTTCATCTGGGTGCTGTCCACCACCATGCCGTTCATCATGATGGCGCTGTGGACGGCGGTGGCGCGCTCCTCGTCCGTGGGCGGCTACAGCGGCTCGGACTTCGTGCGCTACTTCCTGGCCGCCTTCGTGGTGCGGCAGCTGACGGGGGCGTGGGCGGCCTGGTTGATCAACTACGAGGTGCGTCAGGGCACGCTGGCCATGCGCCTGCTGCGCCCCATCTCGCCGCTGTGGGGCTATGCGGCGGAGAACCTCGGGGCCATGCCCCTGCGGCTGGTGGTGGTGACGCCGGTGGCGATCGCCGCGGTGTACCTGGAGGGCTGGAGCGCGGTGCCCCAGACGGTGTGGGGCTGGGCCTTCTTCCTCGTGGCCCTCGTCGGCGGGTGGCTCATCACCTTCCTGGCCAACGTGGCGCTCGGCACGCTGAGTTTCTACATGGAAAGCAGCACCAAGCTGATGGACGTGTGGATCGCCCTCTTCTTCGTCTTCTCGGGCTACCTGTACCCGGTGGAACTCTTCCCGCCCGCGGTGCGAGGGCTGATCGACTGGCTGCCCTTCCGCTACCAGATCGGCCTGGGGGTGGAGCTGATGACGAACCAGCACGACTTCTGGACGGCCCTGAGGCTGTTGGGACAACAGTGGCTGTGGGTGGGCCTGCTGCTGGTCCTCTCCGTTGGGCTCTGGAAGCGGGGCCTGAAGCGCTTCGCGGCGTTTGGAGGGTAGGGGCATGTTGCGGCGCTACATCCGGCTGCTCGGCGTCCAGCTCCGAGCCTCCAGCCTGCTCGCGATGCAGTATCGCGGGGACTTCCTCATCGAGGGCCTCATCTCCCTCTTCTGGTCGGCCACCTCGCTGGCCCCGCTCTTCGTCGTCTTCCAGAAGGAGGGGCAGCGGATAGAGGGGTGGAGCTTCGGCGAGGCGCTGATCGTCATCGGCTGGTTCACCCTGCTCCAGGGCGTCCTGGAGGGAGCCATCAGCCCCAGCCTCACCGGCGTGGTGGAGCACATCCGCAAGGGGACGTTGGACTTCGTGCTGCTCAAGCCCGCGGACGCGCAGTTCCTGGTGTCCACCACGCGCTTCCTACCCTGGCGGGCCACCAACGCGCTGGCGGCGCTCGCCATCTTCGTCTACGGCTTCCATGTCCTGGGCCGCTCTCCGGCGCCGCTGGGCGTGCTGGCCGCGCTGGTGCTGCTGGGGACGAGCGTGCTGCTGCTCTACTCGCTGTGGATCCTCACGGTGTGCGCGGCCTTCTATGTGGTGAAGGTGGACAACCTGACGTACTTCTTCACGTCCATCTTCGACGCGGCGCGCTGGCCGGCCCCGGTCTTCCGCGGGGCGCTGTCCTTCGTCTTCACCTTCGTGATTCCGCTGGCGGTGATGACCACCTTCCCGGCCGAGGCCATGCTGGGCCGGCTGCCGATGATGTCGCTGGTCTGGGCGGTGGTGGGCTCCATCCTCTTCGCGTTCATCTCGCGCCGGGTGTGGCTGCACGCCATCGGCCACTACACCTCGGCGAGCAGCTGACCCGCGTCACTCGGGGACGATGGCGTCGGCCTCGATCTCCACCAGCATGGCCGGGTCGATGAGCCGGGTGACCTGCACCATGCTGGTGGCGGGGCGGATGGGGCCGAAGACCTCGCCATGGGCCCGGCCCACCTCGTCCCAGCGGGAGATGTCCGTCACGTACATCCGGGTGCGGACCACGTGCTCCAGCCGGGCCCCCAGGGCCTCGAGTGCCGTCTGGATGTTGCGCAGCGACTGGACGGCCTGGGCGTAGGCGTCTCCCTCGCCCACCAGGTTGCCAGAGGCATTGGTGGCGGTGGTGCCGGAGACGGACACGAAGGGCCCCACGCGGACGGCGCGCGAGTAGCCCACGCGGGGTTCCCAGGAGGTCCCCGTGGAGTAGGTGGTGCGCTTCATGGTGGCCTCCGGAGCGGGAAGTGAAGGGACGCCCCTCACCCTAACCCCCTCCCAGAGGAAGAGGGGACCCATACCGGGGGTGTACGGGGGGGCGGGGGAGGGCTCTGTTCACCCGGTAGCTTCCCGGCGGAGCGGCCCTCTCGCATGGAACCCCGCGAAAAAACACACGCCCCGTGATAGTTCCCCTCCCGATATGGCATCGGATCTCCAACAGGAGGTCGCCCGTCGGCGCACCTTCGCGATCATCTCCCACCCGGACGCGGGTAAGACGACTCTTACCGAGAAGCTGCTGCTCTACGGCGGCGCCATCCACCTGGCCGGAAGCGTGAAGGCCCGGCGGGCGAGCCGCCACGCGACGAGCGACTGGATGGAGTTGGAGAAGGAGCGCGGCATCTCCGTGACCTCCTCGGTGCTCCAGTTCCCCTACAAGGGGCACGCGGTGAACCTGCTGGACACCCCGGGCCACCAGGACTTCTCCGAGGACACCTACCGCACGCTCGCGGCCGCCGACGCGGCGGTGATGCTCATCGACGCCGCCAAGGGCGTCGAGCCCCAGACGAAGAAGCTCTTCAAGGTGTGCCGCATGCGTGGCATCCCCATCTTCACCTTCGTCAACAAGCTCGACCGCTGGGGCCGCGCGCCGCTGGAGCTCATGGACGAGCTGGAGCAGGTGCTCGGCATCCGCGCCTACCCGATGAACTGGCCCATTGGCATGGGGCCGGAGTTCCGGGGCGTGTATGACCGGCAGACCAAGGTGGTGCACGTCTTCTCCGCGGAAGGCCGTCACGGCGAATCCGAGGTGGCCGAGCGCTCCGTGTCCATCGACTCGCCCGACATCCTCACGGTGCTGAGCGAGCGCGAGCTGGCCACGCTCAAGGAGGAGATCGAACTGCTGGACATCGGCGGCGACGAGTTCACCGTGGAGAAGGTGGCCACGGGTCAGCTCACGCCCATGTTCTTCGGCAGCGCGATGACGAACTTCGGCGTGCGCCCGTTCCTGGACCACTTCCTGGAGCTGGCGCCGGCGCCCACCTCGCGCCAGACGAAGGACGGGGTGCGCGAGCCCACGCATCCGAAGTTCGCGGGCTTCGTGTTCAAGATTCAAGCGAACATGGACCCGTCGCACCGCGACCGCATCGCGTTCATGCGTGTGGTGTCGGGCCGGTACATCAAGGGGATGAGCGCGTTCCACTCGCGGCTGGGCAAGGAAGTGCGCCTGGCCAAGCCGAGCCAGTTCCTGGCGGCGGAGCGCACGGCCATCGAGGACGCGTGGCCGGGGGACGTCATCGGCCTGTTCGACCCGGGCATGTTCCGCATCGGGGACACGCTCTGCGAGGGCGAGGATCTGCTGTTCGAGAGCGTGCCCCGGTTCAGCCCGGAGTACTTCGCGATCGTCCGCTCGAAGGATCCGCTGCGCCGCAAGCAGATGGAGAAGGGCCTGGAGCAGCTCTCCGAGGAGGGCACGGTGCAGATCTTCCAGCAGCTCGGGATGGGGATGAAGGACCCCATCGTGGGCGTGGTGGGAGCGCTGCAGTTCGAGGTGCTCCAGTACCGGGTCGAGCACGAGTACGGCGCGCGCATCATGCTGGACCGGCTGCCCTTCAGCCCCGCGCGGTGGGTGGTGGGGCCGAACTTCGATCCGAAGAGCTTCGACTGGGAAGGCAACCGGCAGACGGTGCAGGACCGGGACGGGCTGCCGCTGGTGCTCTTCCGGGACGACTGGGCGCTCCAGCATGCCGAGGAGAAGCACCCGGAGCTGAAGTTCCTCTCGGCGGCGCCGCTGCTGCGTCAGCTGGCCGCTACGGGCTCTTGAGCGGACACCACTGTGGAGGAGCGGAGGAGCGCTTCGCGCGCTACTCCGGCTCCGAGTAGGCCTCTTCCAACTCCTCCAAGCTGTCCGCCACGTCCTTTGCAGGGCAGCTTGGCAGGTGGTCCACCAGCTTGAGCACCAGCTCGTCCACCACCTCGAGGCTTACCTCACACAGCTCGTTCTCACCCACCTCGATGAATTCCTTGGGCTTCCAGTCCAGGTAGATCCTGACCCGTCCGGAGCCGCTCTTCTCCAGGATGAGCCGCGCGGCATCGTCTGGATGCTCATAGACCCATTTTTTCTCGGGAGATTCGAGCCAGGGAAATACACCGGACCACGCCAGCGCGAAGTCTACTCCTGGCACGACGAACGATGACTTGCTGAAGTCCCCTGCTGCCGCGGCCTTCGCATCACCAAAGACATTCGATCGGGTATCCGTCCCGAAAAAGACGGCTGTCTGGAAGAGATGGTATCCCACCAGCAAATCATCGGCCTCGGATGAGGTGCTCCGCTTGAGCTCCTCATCGGACAATATGCACTTCATCCACATGGTATCCTCACGGAGCGATAGGGAAGGACGATTGCCAGCGCTCCTTCGTTCTTCTTGATTTTATGGAGGACCGCCCCGGGATCGGGCGGATGGATGCTGACGTACTTCTTGTAGACGAAGCCGGAGCTTCCATCTCCGAGTGTCACGAAGTACCAGTCGCCAGAGAACTCACGGCTCACGAAGACGCGTGTATTGAACGGGAGTCTCTTCTTGATCACGCCTGTTGCGTTGGGCTGAGCGCGAAGATTCACTCCGTCGTCGTTGGACACCCGGCCGAAACTGTAGACCCCCTGGCCCATCTCGAACGGGAAGCCCTTCGGGATGTGGGCGTTGCCAGCGGTCGAAGGAGGGAAAGAGATTGTGTTCAGGGCCGCCCAGGTCGAGGGACCCACAACCCCGTCCGCCACCAGCTTCCGGGTGTTCTGAAACTGTCTGACGGCATTGGCCATGGTCGGTCCGTAGGAACCATCGACGGACCCTTTATAGAGGCCAGCCAACTGGAGGCGGCTCTAGAGGTTGCTCTGCCCTGGAATCGCGAATCGTGTGAGCTCGAACGATACAAAGCCGCATTGAGCGCGATCAAGCGCTCCAGGGAGTGTGACCCTCGACCCCCGGGGCGTTACTTGTACGGCACCACCGTGCCACCGCGGTGGGCCGAGTCGCGCAGTACGAGCTTGCCCTCCTTGTGGAGGCGCGCGGCCTTGGGGCCGACGAAGAAGGCCTTGGGGTCGCCCTTGCGGAAGGTCTTCTTGATGTACTCCTCCACCTCGCGGAACAGGCGGAGGAATTGGTCCGAGGCGGCCTCCTTGCGACCCGTCTGCGGCGTCACCTCGAGCTCGGCCCACATCTGACCGCTGAGCAGCTCGCCCTCCTCGTTGAGCCGGCAGCGCTCGAAGAAGATGACGGGCGAGCGCACCTCGTCGATGCGCCAGTAGCCCTTGTCCGGACCCCGCTTCACCTTGTCCACGATCGCCGGCCCGATGCCGCTGGCCACCAGATAGACGTCCTCCTCGGGCAGGAGGGGGATGTTCGCCTGGGTGGCCCGGAAGGGCTTCCAGTCCTGGGGCACGCGCCGGGGGTACACCTCCAGCTCGAAGCGCTCGAGGTGGCGGAAGAAGGCGACCTCGTCGTCGGGGGACATGAAGAACTGAAGCTGGGTGGCCATGGACGCGCACTTTCAGGCTACAAGGCCAAGGATGCAACCGACCTTCGACGCACTGCTCGTCCGCATGCAGGAGCTCCGGGATCTCGGCGGCCTCATCGGGCTGGCCACGTGGGACCAGGAGACGTACCTCCCCCCGAAGGCGGCCGAGTCCCGGGCCTTCCAGCTCTCCACGGTGCAGGGCATCCACCATGAGCGCCTGGTGGACCCCCGACTGGGCGAGCTGCTCGCCTGGGCCGTCGACAACAAGAGCCTCACGGACGACCAGCGGGCGATGGCGCGGGTGCTGACACACGAGCGGGACCGGGCGGCGAAGGTGCCCAAGAGGCTGGTGCAGGCGCTCGCGGAGGGCCAGAGCCGGGGCCTCATGGCGTGGCGCGAGGCGCGCAAGCAGAACCGCTTCGCCCCCTTCAAGCCCGCGCTGGAGCACATGCTGTCCCTGCGCCGCGAGCAGGCGGATGCGTACGGCCACGGTGGTGAGCGCTATGACGGGCTGCTCGAGGGCTTCGAGCCCGGCATGCGCGTGGCGCGCCTCACCCCGGTGCTCACCGCGCTGCGCGACAACCTCGTGCCGCTGGTGGGGGCCCTCCAGGCCGCGCCGCGCAAGGTGGCGGACCTCTTCGAGGGCCGGCGCTTCGACCTGGACGCGCAGTGGCGCTTCACCCTGCGGCTGCTGGGGGACATGGGCTTCGACCTGGAAGCGGGGCGGCAGGACAAGAGCATCCACCCCTTCTCCAGCGGACAGCACCCCACGGACGTGCGCCTCACCACGGACCTGGAGGAGGGGACGCTGACGGCGCTCTTCAGCTCGCTGCACGAGGGCGGGCACGGCCTGTACGAGCAGGGCTTCTCCGAGGCCCACTACCGCACGCCGCTGGCCAACGCGCCTTCCATGGGCCTGCACGAGTCGCAGTCGCGCATGTGGGAGAACCTGGTGGGGCGGAGCCGGGCCTTCTGGACGCACTACTACCCGGCGCTGCGCGAGGCCTTCCCCGAGGCGCTCGCGGGCGTGGACCTGGACACCTTCCACGCCGCCGTCAACCGCGTCACGCCCTCGCTCATCCGCGTGGAGGCGGACGAGGTGACGTACAACCTGCACATCGTCCTGCGCTACGAGCTGGAGTTGCTGCTCATCCGCGACGAGCTGCCGCTGGACGAGCTGCCCGCGGCGTGGAACGAGCGCATGGAGCGCTACCTGGGCAGCCCCCCGCCGGATGACACGCGGGGCGTGCTCCAGGACATCCACTGGGCCTGGGGCGAGTTCGGCTACTTCCCCACGTACGCGCTGGGCAACCTCTACGCAGCGTCCCTCTACGCCGCCGCGAAGCGCGCCCTGCCCACGCTGGAGGAGGGGATTGCCCGCGGCGAGCTCAAGCCCCTGCGCGACTGGCTGCGCACCCATGTCCACGCCGAGGGCCACCGACGGCCCGCCGAGGAGCTGGTGCGCACGGTGACGGGCCAGGGCCTCACCGACAGGGACTTCCTCGCCTACCTCAAGTCCAAGTACGGCGCGCTCTACGGCGTTTCATTCTGAGCATCTGGAGGGTTTTCAATGCGTGTGTTCGTCACGGGAGGTTCTGGTTTCGTGGGCAGGCGGCTCATCTCGGCGCTCAAGGCGCGGGGCGATGAGGTGCGGGCCCTGGCGCGCTCGGACAAGTCCGTCGAGACGGTGAGGGCCATGGGCGCCGAGCCCGTGAGCGGGGACTTGGACGACGCGGAGGCGCTCCGGCGGGGCATGGAGGGTTGTGACGGCGTCGTTCACGCCGCCGCGCACGTGAAGGCGTGGGGCTCCTCGGAGGAGTTCTTCCGAATCAACGTGGAGGGCACCCAGCGCGTCATCGACGCGGCGCGCGCGGCGAAGGTGAAGGTGCTCGTGCATGTGGGCACCGAGGCCATGTTCGTGGGCGGCAAGCCCATCGTCCAGGCGGACGAGACGTGGACGCGCCCCGAGAAGCCGCTCGGCCTCTACCCGCTGACGAAGGGGCTCGCCGACGAGCGCGTGCTGGCCGCCAACGGGCAGGACGGGCTGCGCACCGTGGTGGTCCGCCCGCGCTTCATCTGGGGCAAGGGGGACCTCACCCTGCTGCCGGAGATGATCGAGAAGGTGCGCACGGGCCAGTTCCGCTGGATTGGCGGCGGGCGCTACCTGACGTCCACCTGCCACGTGGCCAACGTGGTGGAGGGCATCCTGCTCGCCATGGACAAGGGCCGGGGCGGGCAGGCGTACTTCCTCACCGATGGTTCCCCGGTGGAGTTCCGCGCCTTCGTCTCCCAGATGATGGAGACGGCCGGCGTGAAGGCCCCCCAGGGGGAACTGCCCTACGGCGTGGCGAAGCTGGTGGCCTCGGTGGCCGAGACGGCCTGGCGCGTGCTGCCCCTCAAGGGCGAGCCGCCCCTCCACCGCTCCATCCTGCGGCTCATCGGCGAGGAGGTGACGGTCAACGACGCCAAGGCCCGGGCGGAGCTGGGCTACGTGGGCCATATGACGCGCGAGGCCGGGTTCGCCGAGATGCGGAGCTGAGCGGCTCTCCGGGCGCTACGTCCCATCGGCGAGGGGCGGGAGGTCCTCCGAGGTGTCGCCTCGGTGCACGATGATGCCGCGGACGTGGTCCTCCGAGGCGCGCCGGGTCGGCGATGCATGGGGTCTGGCGCCCGTGTGGGGCCGGGCCGGAGCGGGTGGCTCGGGAGCGGCGGGGGCGACCGTCGCCGTGGGGGCGTAGCGGGCCATGCACTCCATGGCCTGTCGGGCCCACGCGGCCGCCGCCTGGGGTCCCGCCATGAACGGGCTCATCCCCATCATCGGATTCATCCCCATCATCGAGGGGAAGCCCATCCAGGAGCCGCTCGCCCTCATCCAGGCCGTCACCAGGGAGGTCCAGCCCGTGGTCAGATCCGCCCACGCGGTGAGGACGGAGGCCCAGGCCTCACCCACCTCCTGCCAGGGAGGCACGCCCTCGCTTCCACTTCCCGGCGGTGCGTTCTGGGGAGAAGGGTTGTCGGTGCGCATGGCTGCTCCTCGGGGCATGGGCTATCCCCTTCGACAGTAAGGACCGTGACACCGGCAGCCAGGGGGCACGGGCTGGTTGGACTCGGAGTTGCCGACGGGCTGGGGTCCTGGCCGCTCGCCTGCTCTCCGGTGCGTTGACCCCCGCGCGGCTGAAGATTGCTCCTCATGGCCGTTTCGTCCGACGCCCTGCCTCACCTCCAGCCCTTCGAGCTGACCCGCCCGCAGAAGGTCCTCACCCTGCTGGGCGTGCTGCTCGGCATGCTGCTGGCCGCGCTCGACCAGACCATCGTGTCCACCGCCGGTCCCGCCATCCAGAGGGACCTGGAGATTCCCGCCTCGCTCTACGCGTGGATCACGACGGCCTATATGGTGGCGTCCACCGTGCTCGTGCCCGTGTACGGCAAGCTCTCGGACGCGTTCGGCCGGAGGCGCATCCTCGTCATCGGCATCGTCATCTTCCTGCTGGGCTCGGCGCTGTGCGGCCTGTCGCGGACGACGCTCCAGCTCATCCTCGCCCGAGCGTTGCAGGGCGTCGGCTCGGCATCGCTCTTCACCAGCGCGTTCGCCATCGTCGCGGACATCTTCCCCGCCTCCGAGCGCGGCAAGTACCAGGGTCTCTTCGGCGCCGTCTTCGGGCTCTCCAGCGTGGTGGGCCCACTCGTGGGCGGCTTCCTGACGGACCACTTGAGCTGGCACTGGGTCTTCTTCGTCAACCTCCCGCTGGGCGCCGTGGCCCTCACCTTCATCCTCACCCGCATGCCTCCGATGCGGCACCCGGGGCGCAAGGCCTCCGTCGACGTCCTGGGCGCGCTCATGCTGGCGATGTTCACCGTGCCGCTGCTCCTCGCGCTGTCCCTGGGCCGCGGCGTCGTCGCCCCGGGCGAGACGGGCTATGCGTGGGGCTCGCCACAGATTGTGGGCATGTTCGCCCTCTCGGTGGTGGGGCTCATCGCCTTCATCGTCGTCGAGCGCAACGTGCAGGAGCCCATCCTCGACCTGGCACTCTTCCGCAACAAGGTGTTCGCCGTGGGCAACGCCGCCGCCTTCGTCAGCGGCGCCGTGTTCCTGGGCGCCATCGTCTTCCTGCCCCTCTTCATGGTGAACGTGGTGGGCCTGTCGGCCACGAGCTCGGGCTTCACCCTCACCCCGCTCACCCTGGGCATCGTCGCGGGCAACATCCTCTCCGGCCAGCTCGTGTCGCGGCTGGGTCGCTACAAGGCCCTCATCCTCGGCTCCCAGCTCGTGCTGACGGTGGCCTTCGGGCTGATGGCCTTCACGCTCTCGCCCACCTCCACCCAGTTGAGTCTCACGCTGAAGATGATCCTCGTGGGCCTGGGGCTCGGCCCGGCCATCCCACTGCTCACCCTGGCCATCCAGAACGGGGTGGCCCCGCACCAGATTGGCGTGGCCACCTCCAGCGCCACCTTCTTCCGCCAGATGGGCTCCACCATCGGCGTGGCCCTCCTGGGCACGGTGTTCGGCGTGGCGCTCTCCTCGTCCATGGCCACGCGCATGGCCGAGGCCACCCGGGACGTGCCCGTGGAGCTCCGCCAACAGCTCGCGCCGCGACAGGCCACGGGCGGACACGCGAGCGAGGAGGGTGGTCCGACGGAGCGCTCCTTCGACGCGGCGGCCCTCAAGGCGCGCCTCGCCGAGGGCTTCACGCGGCAGCGCGAGGCGCTCGCCACCGCGGCCCAGGCGGGAGACCTCGCGGCGAAGGAGCGGCTCACGGGTCTGGAGCAGGCACAGCGCACCGCCGAGGCCACCGTGGACAAGGCGGCCCTGGCCTTCAAGGAGGCCTTCTCCGAGGCCACCCGCGACATCTACCGCATCACGCTCCTCATCGCGGTGCTGGCGTTCCTCGTCACCCTGGCGCTCCCGGAGCTGCCGCTGCGCAAGACCCACGGGCCCCAGCCGCCGGCGCTGGAATAGCTCAGCCCCTCTGCCCGCGCAGCCGGGTGTAGACGTAGGAGACGGCCAGCAGCATCACCCCGAGCAGGATGAAGGTGAGGATGCGCTGGTCCGGCGGCAGCCCCGCCAGGTCCACGAGGAGCAGGCGCCCCAGGGTGAACGCCAGCACGCCGAGGCCGACGAAGCGGTACCAGCGCTCGCGCACGGCGAAGCCCAGGGCGAACAGCCCGAAGGCCGCCACGCCCCAGCCCAGGGTGGTGAGCACGTCGGGCATCAGCTCGCCCACGAGCCACAGCAGCGCGAGCCCCGCGCCCGCCGCGCAGAAGAACTGGAGCGTGTCGCGTCGTCGCCCGTGGAGGGGAGGGGGCAGCCGCGCCGCCTCCACCACCGAGCCCCGCTCGACGAGCGCGAAGCCCACGAAGAGGGTGGCATCCAGCAGCGCGCGTCCCGAGGGCACCTGCCAGGTGGCTCCGAGCGCCACGTAGAGCAGCCCCACGCCCACCGACTGGAGGGCCCCCGCGCCCAGGGCGCGCCCGGCGAGCCCCGCCGTGAGCCCCACCACCGTCCAGGCCCGTACCAGCGCGGTGTCTCCGTACTCCCAGGGCAGGCCGAGGGCGAGCGTGAGGACGCCCGTGGCGAGGAAGGCCTGCATCAGCACGGAGGCCGCGCCCCGCCAGCGGGCCACCGCCGCCCCCACGCCCTGGGCGAGCGCGACGAGCGCGAAGAAGGTGAAGAGGTGCGGCTTGCCCCAGCGCTCCACCTCCAGGGCCCCCAGGGCGAGCATCCCCACCCAGTTGAGCAGCGCGAAGGAGAGGCTCGCGCGCCTGGACAGCTCGCGCGGGTGGACGAGCAGCGCCACCGAGAAGAGCAGGTAGTAGAGCGTCAGGAAGGAGAGGCT
>NZ_DASVWK010000243.1:0-3540 GCF_036389735.1 Archangium sp.
ATCACCGACCTGTTGGACGCCAACCGCATCCGGGCGGGCCAGGGTCTGCCAGTCGAGATGGCTCCGTGCGAGTTCCGGCAGGTGGTGGTCGACACGCTGGAGGATCTCTCGACCGTTCACGGAGAGCGGTTCGAGCTTCGAGGGGAGGAGGGCATCCAGGGCAACTGGGATGCCCATGCGCTGCGCAGGCTCACCGAGAACCTCTGCAACAACGCCATCAAGTACGGAGATCCGACGAGCCGGGTGACCGTGAGCCTGAAACGAGACGGCGACCAGGCGGAGCTCCGCGTCCACAACTGGGGCAATCCCATCCCAGCCGAGGAGCAGGCGTTGCTCTTCCAGTATTTCGCCCGCGCGAAGAGCGCGGAGGCCAGTGGAAAGAAGGGCTGGGGCATCGGGCTGACCCTGGTGAAGGGCGTGGCCGAGGCCCATGGCGGAAGCGTCTGTGTGGAGAGCACCCCGGAGAAGGGGACGACCTTCCGGGTGCGACTCCCGCTCAAGTGACGATGCCGGGGACGGGGCCGGAGCGGGGCAGGGTGACGGTGACGCGGGTGCGCGCGTCCTGGGTGGTGAGCACGAGGCTCGCTCGGCCCGCGTAGGCCAGGGCGAGCCGACGCTCCACGGTGGGCAGGCCGCTGCTGCCCTCGCGAGGCCCCTTGGAGGCTCCGGGGTTCTCCAACGTGAGGACGACCTCGTCCCCGCGCACGCGCAGGGTCAGGTCGATGCGCCCGCGGTGGCCGGCGGCGGGCCCATGTTTCACCGCGTTCTCCGCCAGCGGCAGCAGGGCGAGTGGCGGCACGGGGAGGGACTCCAGGCCCGGTTCCACCTGCACGGAGAGCTGGAAGAGGTCCGGGTCGCGCAGCAGGTGCAGCTCGAAGAGGGTGCGCACCAGCTCCAGCTCGCGCTCCAGGGGCCAGGTGGCGGCGCGCACTCCGGCGAGCACGCTGCGCAGCATGGCCGACAGCCGCAGCACGGCGGCCTCGGCCACGGCCCCATCCGTCTGGCACCACTCGGCGATGGCGTTGAGGGTGTTGAAGAGGAAGTGCGGATCCAGGTGGCTGCGCAGGGCGAGCAACTGGGCCTGCTCGGCCTCCACCTGGAGTCGGGCGGCGCGGGCGCGCTCGTGGGCGAGGCTCTCCTCGAAGTCGATGTCCCGGCCCAGGCCCCAGCCGCCCACGAGGAAGAGGGCCGCGCACACGGCGAGGCTGTAGCGGTCCGTGAGGAAGGTGCGCCCGATGTTCAGCACCTGGGGCAACACGACGCCCACGGAGAGCACGACGCCCAGGCCCACGGTGGCGTAGAGCAGCAGGCGGATGCCGCCGTGGCTGAAGTCGAGGCCCTCGGGGAAGAGGACGCGGTAGGACACCGGGGCCACGGCCACGCAGAGGACGCACAGCAGTACGCCCAGCGGTCCGGCCATGGCCTGTTGGCTGAAGCGGGCCTGGGCGGCCACCAGCGGCAGGCAGACGAGGACGATCGGGATGAGCCGCCTGGGCAGGAAGAGCGCCTTGAGGGTGGCGCGGACGATGGAGCCTTCATTCATCGGGGGCCGGAGGCGAGCATATCACCCGGTTCCGAGGTCCGTCCTCGGTGCCCGCCAGACAGAGGGCGCTGTGGCGGACCAGGTGCTTCACGGGGCTCCGGAGCCGGGACGGGTCAGCGCGTGAGGGTGTCCGCCAGCTCGTTGGCGGCGCGGACGCAGTCGATGAGGCCCACGCCCTTGTAGGCGTTGCCGATGAGGTACAGCCCGGGCAGGCGGGCCACGCCCTCGTCGATGGCCGCCACCCGCTCCAGGTGGCCCACATTGTACTGGGGGATGCCCCGCTTCCAGTGGATGACCTCGGTGAAGGAGGGCTCGGCCGTCACCCCCGCCAGCTCCCGCAGCTCCTCGCGCGCGAGCTTCACCAGCGCCTCCTCGTCCAGGTCCACCAGGTCCGGTCGCTTCGCCCCACCCACCATGCACGTATAAAGGATGCGTCCGCCCTCGGCGCGCCAGGGGAAGGTGGCCGAGGCGTGGATGACTCCCAGGACGCGCCGCCGCTCCAGCGTGGGCACCAGGAAGCCGAAGCCGTCCTGAGGCGGCGTCGAGCCTGGCGCGAAGCCCAGGTGCACCACCGCCACGGGCGCGTAGGCGATGCCCTCCACCCGCGCCGCGAGCTTCTCGTCCAGCGGCCGCAGCAGCTCGGCCGCCACGTACGCCGGCACCGCGAGCACCACCTGGTCCGCGGCCAGCTCCGCCCGCTGCCCGTGCTCCTCCACCGCGAGCCGCCAGCCAGTGCCCTCCCGGCGCAGCCCCGTCACCCGCGCCCCCGTGCGCGCCACCGGTCCCAGCTTCCGGGCCAGGGCATCCACCAGCACCTGGAGGCCCCCATCGAACGAGCAGACCGCCCCCGAGGGCTTCGGCGCGCTCTGGCCCGGGGGAAGCGCCTTGCGCTCGGCTGCCCGCGTGCGTGCCATGCCCAGCACGAGGCTGCGGTGCTTGCGCTCCAGTTCCACCACCTTGGGGAAGATGGCGGCCACGCTCAGCGCCTCCACGTCGCCCGCGTAGATGCCCAACTGCATCGCATCCACCAGCACCGCCGTCGCCGCGCTCCCCAGGTGCCGCCGTCCGAAGGCCGCCAGCGACTCGTCCCCCTCGGGCGCTCGCCGGGTGAACAGCTCCCCCATCATCCGCAGCTTCGCGCCCAGGGGCAGCACGTCCGACTTGAGGAAGGCCGGCGGCGACATGGGCACGGCCCGCAGCTTTCCCCGGGTGTAGACGTAGCGACGCTTCGCCGCCGGGTCCGCCGTCCGGATGTGGCCCTCGAGGCCCAGGCTCGCCGCCAGCGCACGCAGGGTGGGCTCCCGGTCCAAGAAGCTGTTCGGCCCCGCCTCGGTGAGGAATCCATCCCGGTGTCGCGACTGGATGTTGCCCCCCAGACGCGGGCCGGCTTCCAACAGTGTCACCTCGGTTCCGCGCGAATGCAGCCCGTGGGCCAACGCCAGTCCGCTGATTCCACCGCCGATGATTACGACGCTCATGCTTGGTTCCGCTCCCGGTGCAACGCGGGTTTCAACCGTCCATCACTCGCGGCTCATGTACCGCGGTGCGGCGTGCCTTTTCACTGGACCATCCCCATCTAGGGACGTCATGCGCTACGCCATCACTGGTGCCAGTCGGGGTTTGGGGCTCGAGTTCGTCCGTCAACTGCTCAACCGTGGAGACTCCATCGACGCGGGGGTTCGCTCCCCGGCCGATGCGAGGCAGCTCCAGGGGCTCTCCCGGGATTCCCGGGGCCGGCTCCGGGTGCACGCGCTCGACGTCTCCAACCCGCGCAGCGTGGCGGGCTTCGCCGCGGAGGTCGGACAGGGCGAGCCCCTGGACGTGCTCATCAACAACGCCGGGGTGTTCGGCAAGAACGAGTACCTGGGTCGGCTCGACTTCGAGGACATGGCCAGCACCTTCACCACCAATGCGCTCGGGCCCCTGCGCCTGACTTCCGCGCTGCTGCCGGCCCTGCGGCGCGGCTCGGCGCGGCGCATCATCCACATCACCTCGCA
>NZ_DASVWK010000244.1:0-9629 GCF_036389735.1 Archangium sp.
GCGGCATCACGTAGGCGGAGTAGGCCGCGAAGCCCAGCACCGACAGCAGCAGGGTCAGCACCACCGGAGTGGGCATGCGCTTGCCGGGCAGGCGGGGCGTGGCCTGCTCCGGGGCCGTGGGCGCGTGGGCGGCGGTGGCCGCCTTGCCACCACCGGGGCGCAGACGCTCGGCGAGCACGAGCAGCGCCGGGCCCAGCCCGTACGCCACCACCACGGCCATGAGGACACCCACGCCGGCGAGCAGGCCGAATTGCTTGAAGGCATCGAACTGGGCGAACAGGAGCACGAAGAAGGCCGCCGCGTTCGTCAACGCCGAGGTGAGGGCTCCGGAGAAGGTGCCGCGCACGGTGTTGGCCAGCGCCTCGGCGACCGGGTGCTCGCGCCGCTCCTCCCAGTACCGCATGGACAGGTGGATGCCGTACTCCAGGCCCAGGCCGATGAGGATGGCCACCAGGAAGCCCGTGACGACGTTGAGGTGGCCGATGGCCAGCTCCGCGACGGCGAACGTCAGCGACACGCCGAAGACGACGGGCACGCCCACCACCGCCAGCGCCCACAGCCGCCGCGTGGCCAGCAGGATGATGGCCACCGCCATCACGGCCGAGAGGATGGCGGCGCGCGACAGGTCCGCGCGCATCACCTTGTCCTCCTCCAGGCGGGCCTGGAAGGCGCCCGCGTAGTCCAGCTTCACGTCGGGCCAGCCCTGGGACACCTCGTCGGCCACGCGCTGCACGTCGTCCACGAGCCGCTGCGCGAACACCAGGTCTCCCGCAGTGCCGCCCGGCTTCACCATGAGGTACACCTCGGCGCCGTCCGCGCTCCCGAGGTACTCGCGCATGGGCGCGTCCGGGCTGTACTTCTTGACGATGGCGTCGAAGTCCGGCGGGGCGTCCTTCTCCGAGTCGTCCAGGAGGTCCACCGCGATGGCCTTCTCCTTCTCGAAGCGCAGCCGCGCGTCCACGTCCTGGCGCAGCTCCGCGAGCTTCTCGGCGGGCATGAGCAGCAGGCCACGCTCCTCGAAGAAGCCCACGTCGAAGTGGTGCTCCACGTAGCGCACCTCGGGCAGGGCCTCGAGCTTCCTGGCCAGCACGTCCGAGAAGGCGCGCAGCGCCTCGGGCTTGTCACCCTGGGCGCGCACCACGAGGTAGCCGTCGCCGCCGGCCTTCTCGGCCACGCGCGTCAGGTCCTGGACCTCGGGGGCCTCCTGGGGCAGCAGCTCCACGAAGGAGCCCCGGAACTCCAGGCGCGCCGCCATCACCGTGCCGACGAGGGCCAGCACCGTGAAGAGCAGGACGACCCGCCAGGGGCGCGCCAACGTGCCCCGGATGAAGGCCTCGGACCAACGCCGTCGAAGAGACTCAGCCAAGCTTGTGACCCCAGTGGAAAGGAGGACCGCAGAAAGCAAACTTCCCGCTACCTGTCACGGACGCGCGCGGAATTCCGTCACCAACAGCGCCGCGGCCGGAAGGCTTCCACCCCCCCGCCTGGAAGCCCTCCCCTCCCCCCTCTCCCACCCCGAACCCAGGGCAGGCGTGCCCCGACTGTGCAACCGCTTGCGCACTCGCCTGCCCAGGAACGGGAATAAGGCGTGCTGTCAACCCACCCTAAAAGCACTCCGGGTCTCTGGTGCCCGCCGCTCGACAGTCGCCGTCTTGACACCCGGAGGGTGACTCTTTATTCACGGCCACGCCTACCCCCCCGAGGAAGACGCGCGCAGTAGGGCCCCGGGTCGGTACGAACACCGTAGGGATGCGCGCGCCCAGGATCCGCGGAAGCGGATCTCCCCCGCCGAAGAGAAGACCACCATGAGTGACGTGTTCGAGAAGTGCCGAAGCTGGAAGGACTACCGCATCGCCAAGGCCACGGGCCTCTACCCGTACTTCCGCGCGATCGAGGAGTCGTTCGGTGCCACGGAGGTCCAGATCGAGGGCCGCCGGGTCATCATGGTGGGCTCCAACAACTACCTGGGCTTGAGCGCGGACCCCCGCGTGAAGGAGGCGGCGATCAAGGCGGTGGAGCGCTTTGGCACCACGTGCTCCGGCTCGCGCCTGCTCAACGGCACCCTGGCGCTGCACGAGGAGCTGGAGCAGCGGCTGGCCAGGTTCCTCAACCGCGAGGCCGCGGTGGTCATCTCCACCGGCTTCCAGACGAACCTGGCGCTCTCCTCCATCCTCGGCCGCCACGACATCGTCTTCTCGGACCGGGCCAACCACGCCTCGCTGGTGGACGGCATCCGCCTGTCCTTCGCCACCGAGCGCAAGTTCCGCCACAACGACCTGGAGCACCTGGAGCAGCTGCTCCAGCAGGCCGCGGAGAAGGAGCCCAAGGCCGGGAAGATCATCATCACCGACGGCGTGTTCTCGATGGAGGGCGACCTGTGCGACCTGCCCCGCATCGTGGAGCTGGCCAAGAAGTACAACGCGCGGGTGATGACGGATGACGCCCACTCCATGGGCGTGCTGGGCGAGAAGGGCCGCGGCACCTCGGAGTACTTCGGGCTGGAGGCCGAGACGGACCTGGTGATGGGGACGTTCTCCAAGAGCTTCGCGTCGCTGGGCGGCGTGCTGTCCGGCCCCGCGGACGTCATCAACTACATCCGCCACAAGTCGCGCTCGGTCATCTTCTCCGCGTCCATGACGCCGGCGTCCATCGCCTCGGCGATCAAGGCGCTGGAGATCATCGAGGCCGAGCCCCAGCGGCGCGCGCGCCTGCTGGACATCGCCGAGAAGATGCACAACGGCTTCCGCGCCATGGGCTTCGACACGGGCGTGTCGGTGACCCCGGTGGTGCCGGTGCACATCGGTGACCAGGTGAAGTGCTTCCGCTTCTGGAAGGCGCTGCACGAGGCGGGCGTCTTCGCCAACCCCGTCATCCCCCCGGCCGTCGAGGCGGGCCACGCCCTCATCCGCACCAGCTACATGGCCACGCACACGGACGAGCAGCTCAACCGGGTGCTCGACATCTTCGAGCAGATTGGCAAGAAGCTGGACGTCATCCCCCAGACGCGTCCGTCCTCGTTCGAGCCGGTGCGGATCGCCCGCCCGGGCACCATGGTGCGCAACAACAAGGCCTCGGAGAAGTGGGCCGCCGCCAGCGTCGGCGAGCTCGCGGGCAACGGCTTCTCGCTGGATCAGCTCTCGCGCATGTCCTCGCGCGAGGTGGCCGGCAAGCTGTTCGACGCGGTGGAGACGCTCACCTGGCGCGCCGCCAACCTCCAGTCCGAGGACATCCGCAAGCTGGGTCAGGTGCCGATGAAGCTCTGGGAGAAGCGCGCCAACATCCCCGGCCTGCTGCTGGAGAAGGGCGCCAACCTCCTCATCCGCAACGGTCGCGAAGACAGGAGCTGAGCGCGCCATGGCCGTCACCGCCGAGAAGCAGATGCCCGAGTCGAAGCTGCCGCCCCTCCCCACCAACGTGCAGGTGACTCCCGTCCGCTCCTCGGCGGAGCGCACGGCCTTCGTCCGGTTCCCCTACACCATCTACAAGGGCGACCCGAACTGGGTGCCGCACCTGGAGATGGAGCGCCGGGACTTCATGAACCCGAAGAAGCACCCCTTCTTCGAGTTCGGCGAGGTGGAGTTCTTCCTGGCGCATCGAGACGGCGAGGTGGTGGGCCGGATCGCCGCGGTGAACAACCCCCGCTACAACGAGTTCCAGGGCACCAACGTCGGCTTCTTCGGCCTCTTCGAGTGCGTGAATGACGTCGGCGTGGCCCGCTCGCTCTTCGAGAACGCCGCCTCGTGGCTGCGCGCCAAGGGCTTCACCTCCGTCATCGGCCCGATGAGCTACTCCACCAATGGTGAGGTGGGCACGCTCATCGAGGGGTTCTCCACCCCGCCGGCCATCATGACGACGTACAACCCCACCTGGTACCCCGCGCTCATCGAGGCGTGTGGCTTCACCAAGGCCAAGGACCTGTACGCCTGGGAGCTGTCCTCCTCCACCCCGCCGCCGGAGAAGGTGGCGCGCATCGCGGAGAAGATCCGCCAGCGCGAGGGCGTCACCGTGCGCCCGGTGGACATGAAGAAGTTCGACGCCGAGGTGGCCCGGGTGAAGGCCATGTACAACGCGGCCTGGGAGAAGAACTGGGGCTTCGTCCCCATGACGGATCACGAGTTCGACCACCTGGCGCGCGATCTCAAGCAGATGGTGCGCCCGGAGCTCGCCCTGGTGGCCGAGGTGAAGGGCGAGCCGGTGGGCTTCGCGCTCACCATCCCCGACGCCAACGAGGCCCTCAAGGCCGCCAATGGCCGGCTCACCACCTTCGGCCTGCCCATCGGTCTGGCGAAGCTGCTGCTGGCCTCGCGCCGCATCCGCCGGCTGCGCCTCGTCCTGCTGGGCACCGTCGAGGGCTACCGGCGCCGCGGCCTGGACGCCATCCTCTACCTCGACACCCTGAACAAGGCCCGCGAGCTGGGCTACGAGGGGGGAGAGATCTCCTGGACCCTCGAGGACAACCACCTCGTCAACCGCGCCATCGAGTCCATGGGCGGCAAGAAGTCCAAGACGTACCGCGTCTACGAAAAGCCCCTGTAGACGCGGTAGGCCGGGTTGTTACCGCGCGGCGCCGCTCTTCTCGAGCTGCGCCCGCTTGGTCTTCAGCGTGGTCAGCAGCCCGTCGAAGCCCTTGTCGGCCAGCAGCTTGCGGAACTGGCCCTGGTAGGTCTCCAGCAGCGACACGTCATCCGTGACGATGTCGTAGATGCGCCACTCGCCCTTGCCGTCCTCGCGGAAGAGCTTGTACTCCACGGGCACCTCGTCCTGCTGCACCTTCAGCGTGGTGCTCACGGTGGCCTCGTTCCCCTCCACCGACTCCTTGCCGTACCGCACCTGCGCCTTGCCCTGCCCCAGGGCTTTCTGGGCATAGGAGGCCTTCAGCAGGCCCTCCATCGTGGCCGAGAAGTCCTCGCGCTGCGCTGGCGTCAGCGAGTCCCACTGCTTGCCCAGCGCCCGCTTCGACAACTCCCCGAAGTCCACGAAGCGCTCCACCGCCTTGGCGAGCTGCTCCACCTTGGCCCCTGGCGCCGCGGCCACCTTCTGCACGTCCGCGTTGCCCGACTTCACGACCTCCAGGGGACCCGGAGCGGCGGTCAGCAGCACGGCGGCGATCAACGAAGCAATCATGCGTGTATGACTCCCAAGCTCTGAAAGTGAAGGACAGGAGAGACGACAGTTCCCGGCCCCGAGTTATTCACGGCTCCCGCACCGCCGTCCCCGTCACCCGGGTCAGCTCCGCCTGGGCCACCTGGAAATCATGCCAGCTCTGCGCCCGGTCGGCCGCCGACTGGGCGTACGCCGTGAAGGCCTCCACCACGTCCCGCGTGCCACTCGTCCCCAGCTCGAAGGCCGCCATGGCCGCCGTGGCCCAGCGCCTCGCGTCCCGCTCCGCCTGCGTGAGTGCCCTCGCCCGCTCCAGCGCCGCCGTCAGGTCTCCATGCACCTTCGTCACCTCCAGGCGGATCGCCGCCTGGAGCAGCCGCTGCTGCGCCTTCAGCTTGTCCAGCTCCGCCCGCGCCTGATCCAGCTCCGACTGCTTCACCGGGAAGTCGAAGGTGCTCCGCGCCACCATGCCCACGCCCACATCCCGCTGGTTGTACGGGTCGTAGGCGAAGGGATCCCTCTGCCGCGTCGCGTTCGACGTGTAGTGGAGCGACAGGAACCCCGCGAGCCCGAAGTCCGGGAAGAAGGCCCGCTCGCGGATGAACACCTCCTGCTCGCGCGCGACGATGCCCGCGGCGATCCCCGGCAGCTCCGGCCGCTGCTGCTCGGCCAGCGCCAGCGCCTCCTCCAGCGTCGGCGCCTTCACCTCACCCTCTGGCGCCAGCTCCACCTCGACCACCTCCACCGGCTCCCCGGGGGCAATCCCCGCCAGCAGCCGGATGGCGGCCAGCGCGAGCTGTCGTCCCTGCTCCGCCTGCGCCCGGCGCGCGTCCAGTTGCTTGCGGAAGAAGCCCAGCTTGTACAGATCCATCTTCGAGACCTGCGGGGACTCCTCGTCCAGCAGCCTCTGCAGCTGCTTCGCCGCGTCCTCCAGCCGCTTCGACGTGTCGTCCAGCTGCACCAGCCCCGAGCGCGCCAGCTGGTAGCCGAAGAACGCCTGCGCCGCCTGGAATCCCGCCTCGTCCTCGGCCCGCTGCTGGAGCGCCTTGCCGATGACGGGCCCCTGCTCCGCCGCCTTCTCCAGCGCCTTCAGCTTCCCGAAGGTGTAGACGGGCAGCACCGCGTTCGTCTCCAGGAAGGCCGAGAAGCCCAGCCGGCCGAACTTCAGGTCTCCCTCCAGCGAGGCCTCCGTCGTCGGCGGTCCACCCAGGCCGTTGTTGCGCGCCTCGGGCAGCGGGCCGCCCACGCCCACGATCGTCTCGAACTTGGGGAACCACGCCCAGCGCGCCTGCCGCAGCAGCGCCTGGAGCCGACGCAGCTCCGCCTGGGCCGCCTCCACCCGCGCGTCCTGCTCGCGCGCGCGCCGCACGAGCCGCTCCAGCGTCAGCGCCTCCCGCACCTGTCCGGGCGCGCTGGGTGGCCCCTGCTCGGGCACCGCCTGCTCCGCCGGCTGGGACACCTGGGGCGTGACCTGGGCTCCCGCCAGCGTGGCCACGAGCACCAGTCCCACTCCCATGACTCGTTGCGACTCTCCGCGATTCACCACTCGCCCCTCCTTCGCAGCGGCGCAGCATCCACCTTCGTCACACGCTCGTCATCGAGATCGTGCTTCCCGAGCGTTCGCATCGCGACGAAGGCTCAAATGATCTGCTTGGTACATGGCTCGCCGGTGGGCAGAATCCGCGCCGCCAAGTCAAGGGGCCTCCCGCCCCCAACCCGAGGAGCCATATGGCTTACACCGATCGCGTCAAGCAGATCCTCTCGTGGTACCCGTCCGACAACCCGGGCACGCTGACCAATCTGGCCCGACTGCTCAACACCGGCACGCTGGCCGGCACGGGCAAGCTGGTCATCCTCCCGGTGGATCAGGGCTTCGAGCACGGTCCCGCGCGCTCCTTCGCCCCCAATCCCGCCGGGTACGATCCCGAGTACCACATCCAGCTCGCCATCGACTCGGGCTGCAACGCCTACGCGGCGCCCCTGGGTGCCCTGGAGCTGGTGGCCGGCAAGTTCGCCGGTGAGATTCCCCTCATCCTCAAGCTCAACAACTCGGACACGCTGGGCAAGCCCGAGCACCCCATGTCCGCCGTCACCGGCTCGGTGAAGGACGCGGTGCGCCTGGGCTGCGTGGCCATCGGCTACACCATCTACCCGGGCTCCGGTTATCGCAACGAGCAGTACGAGGCCCTGCGCGAGCTGATCGCCGAGGCCAAGGAGCACGGCATGCCCACGGTGCTCTGGGCCTACCCGCGCGGCAGCCTGTCCAAGGAGGGTGAGACGGCCATCGACGTGGTGTCCTACGCCGCGCAGATCAGCGCCCAGCTCGGCGCCCACATCATCAAGGTGAAGCCGCCCAAGGACTTCCTGGAGCAGGCCGAGGCCAAGAAGGTCTACGAGAAGTACAACATCCCCACCAAGACCATGACGGAGCGGATTCGCGATGTGGTGAAATCCGCCTTCAACGGAAAGCGCATCGTCATCTTCTCCGGCGGCGAGAACAAGAGCACCGACGAGCTCCTCGAGGAGATCCGTCAGATCGCCGCGGGCGGCGGTTTCGGCTCCATCATGGGCCGCAACGCCTTCCAGCGGCCGCACGCCGAGTCGGTGCAGCTGCTGAAAGATGTGATGAACATCTTCAAGAACGCCAAGTAACCCACCCCTCCCGGGGACGAAAAGCGGCCGGGTCTTTCGTGACCGGCCGCTTTTTTCATTCAGGCTGAATAACCCGTCACCTGAGTCAAAACCCATCCATGGGTAGTGTTTGACCCACGCCCTTGCTTTCCTCTCAGAGACCCTTCCTCAGAGGACAAAAGAGCCATATTTCTGTCTTAAAGGGATTTGCCTGTATAAAAATTTTCTGTTATTAAAATCAGAAAGAACCGATATGGGGCTTGCTTGACCCCCCCAAGCCGCCGAAGCCCCGGAGGTCCGCCATGCTAACGCTGGTTGCCGCTGTGCAGGATACGATGCCGACGCGCGGAGCCTCCGGTGCGAACTACCCCGTCATGAAAGAACGGAAGACATCCCAGGCCGGGACTCCGGCGGCTGAGCAATCCGCGTCTCCCGTGAACTTCGCGTCGTGGGCGAAGACGGTGCAGTACCAGACGCAGGTGGTGCTCCATCAGATCCTCGAGCTCGAGGACGAGCGTCACCTGGATCCGGCGTGGAACAAGGTGCTCGAGCAGGTGCGCAGCTACAGCCTGCGTCCCTCCAAGCGCATCCGGCCGGGACTGGTGCTGGTGGGTTACGCCCTGGGGCGGGGCGACACCCGGGCGCCGTCGGGGCTGTGGCGGTTCGCGGCGGCCACGGAGCTGCTGCACACGTTCATGCTGATCCACGACGACGTGGCGGATCAGGCGGACACGCGGCGCGGGGGCGCCGCGCTCCACAAGATGCTCGGGGATGGTCGGCTCGGCGAGAACCTGGCGATCGTGATCGGCGATCACCTCTACGGGCGCTCGCTCGAGGTGATGCTGGGCTGCAACCTGCCGGAAGCGGACGTGGCCACGCGCTACTTCCTCAAGGTGTGCCGCTACACCGCGGCCGGGCAGTACATGGACATCCGGCTGCCGTACCAGCCGCTGGCCGAGCTCTCCATCTACAACGCGCTGCGCGTGGCCTACCTGAAGACGGCGCTCTACGGCTTCACCGCGCCGCTGGTGTGTGGCGCCATGCTGGCCGGCGCGGATCCCGAGCTCATCAACAAGCTGGAGCGTTTTGGCCGCTACGTGGGCACCGCCTACCAGCTTCGCGACGATCTGCTCGGCCTGTACGGGCAGTCCTCCGTGGTGGGCAAGCCCACGGACTCGGACCTGGCGCAGGGCAAGCGCACCTTCGCGTTGCTGGCCGCGTACCTGCGCGCCACCCCCGAGGCCCGCCAGGAGCTGGAGGCACTCTGCATCCCCGGCCCCAAGGACGAGACGATGCTCCAGCGCGCCCGCGAGCTGGTGGAGCAGAGCGGTGGCCGCGCCGCCACCGAGCGCCTCATCGAGCGCTCCACCAACGCCGCCTCGCGCATCCTCGAGTCCCTGCCCGAGGCCGGTGGTCTCAAGCAGATGCTGCGCGATCTCATCCAGATGCTGATGATCCGCGAGGCGTAGTCCTCCGCCTCGAAGTCCCCGGGCGTTTCGAGTCCACGGGCGCGCTCGCGCCCCAGTGGATTCCGCCTCCAACGAACGTGGGGAAAATGAAAAGGCCCGTCAGGTACGAACCTGACAGGCCTTCTTCATTGTGGAGCTAATCGGGATCGAACCGATGACCTCTTGAATGCCATTCAAGCGCTCTCCCAGCTGAGCTATAGCCCCACAACGTGGTCGGCCGCTCTGGGGAGTGGCCAACGTCGAAAGCGGCGCCCTTCTACAACTTCTTCGTGCGGGGCGCTACTCCCGAATGGGCCCCACCGGCTTTTTTTTCCTTCAGCCGCTGGGCCGTCTCCTCACCTTCCTGGAGCAGATCCGTGATCTCCCGGACCTGGGCCGCCTCCTTCTTCTCCGCCTGCTCCACCGCCTTGAGCAGCGGGGCGAGCACGG
>NZ_DASVWK010000245.1:0-18739 GCF_036389735.1 Archangium sp.
TCCCAGCTCCGTCCACGATACCACGACCGTCACCTCGTGAACGGCGACGCCCGTCAGCTCGTCGGGTTTCTCGATCACCACCAGGACGCGTCGGTAGCGGCTCTGGTCCGAGTCCGCGTAGCTGGGAAGCAGGCGGCTGGCGGGCTGGGCGGTCTTCTCGTAGGCGTCCAGGTCGAAGATGCACCGGACGCTCCACACATCCGTGGGGTCCGGCGTCAGGTCCTCCATGCCCCCGGCGAGCGCCCTCACCTCGGAGGTCGGGGTGCAGGCGGCCCCGGTGAGAATGCCCGGCATCTGCCGCGAGCCGATCACCCGGGCCCGGCCCAGGGTATCCAGCGCGACGCGCACCTGCGAGGCGATGCCGGAGGCGCGCGTGGCCTGGTTGGCCATGGAGTTCTGCCGGCTGGCCACCACGATGCCCTGGAACACGCCCATCAGGCCGATCAGCAGCACCACGGAGGCGGTCATTCCCTCGATGAGGGAGACACCGCGCTGGGCGGCACGGTTGCGACGGACAAGGCGGCGGGAGCTGGAGTCCACGGCGGTTCCTCCGTTCAGAGCTTGTCGACGGCGAAAGAGGCCATGTAGCCGGCGGGGCCGGAGATGGCGAACAGGTGCTGCTTGCGGCCTTCCAGGCTGCTGAAGGCCATGGTCTGGTTGGCGGTGGAGAGGAACGTCCCCTGCCCATCCACGAAGCGCGCGCCCCCGTCCGGTAGGAAGACGATGGCGCCCCGCGGGTGGTCCGCGCCCGAGCAGAAGCTGCACGTCTGCACGGTCATCCCGGAGAAGGGCGCGCCGAACAGGTCCGTCCGGCCGGGCGTCAGCGCCCCGAAGCGCACCTTCTTGCTGTAGTCCTCCAGGAAGTACGTCTCCGACACGCCTTCCAGGTCATCCACCACCAGCGGGAGTTCCAGGGGCGACAGCGGGGAGCGCATGAAGCCCCCGTTGCGATCCTCCACCACCATGAACGCGCCCAGGCCCCCCGTCTTCGCCTTGTGGCTCGCCGCCGGGAAGAGCACCACCCAGACCGGATGGCCACGCGACACCGCGCGCGTGCGCGCCGCGCCCATCACCCCCTGGAGATCGAACGAGACGTTCTGCAGCGCCCCGCGCCGCCCCACCGCCGCGTAGCCCATCACGGACAGTCCGGCCAGGATGGAGACGATGGCCAGCGTGATCATGAGCTCGAGGAGGGTGTAACCCCCGTCTCGCCCTTCCCGCTTCGCTGGGTTTACGTGATTGCTCATGAGACCAAGTCTGTACAGGACAGCATGGTGTTCGGCTTTTCACAACAAACAAACTATTCTTGAATCATGGGAAACCGGATGACAGATATCCCCCAGAGGGAGAGAATCCCTCATTCCGCCGAGCGGAAGCAAACCGGGGTGCGCACCCGGCGTGAAGGCAGACGGCCAGGGGAGGAGCCCGTTCACGCCCCAGGGCGGAAGCAAGGGCCAGGCCGCCTGCCAACCCCCTGAAACGACGAGTGTCGGGTGGCGCTCATCGCAAGCGTTGCGGTCTGAACCCTCGCAAACTTTGCGAGGTTCGCAAAGAGTAGCGCCTCGGGCTCAAGCCGACAGCTCGGACAGGATCTCCAAGTAGGCGCTCCGGGCGCGGACGAGTTCGCCGGCCTTGAAGCTGATGGCGGCCACCACGGGGTGACCGCCGCCGCCATAGCGCGAGGCGATGGCGGCCAGGTCGTGCCGCCGCTCCTGGGGCCGCCACGGGTTGGAGCCGAGCGACACCTTGGCGCGCGTGGGCCCCTGCCCCACCCAGAGGGTGTAGCGGGCCTCGGGGTAGAGCGCGTAGGCGATGAACTTGTTGAGGCTGTCCACGCCCTCGTCCGCCAGGTCGAAGGAGACGACGCCCTTGTCGTAGCGGGCCTTGGCGCGCACCAGCTCGATGTGGCGTCGGTGGCGCTCCAGCAGGGGCGCGAGCGGCCCGGCGATCAGCGGCGAGGCGGCGAGGGACGCCAGCGGCTCGTGCTGAAGGCGCTCGATCACCTGGGGGATGAGCGCCGGGTCCTTGTTCGCCTCGAGCACCGTCATGATGCGCAGGGCGGGCTCCTCCAGCGCCACGGCCATCTCCGGGTTGGGGAAGAGCGCTCCGTCGATGATCTCCGCCCAGTGCAGCAGGTCCGCCAGCGGCGAGGGGTCCCACCCGAAGCGCTCGCGCGCCACGTCCGCGAGGTAGCACGTGCAGCTCTTGCGATGTGCGTCGTGGAACTTGCGGCCGCTGGTGTCGGCGCGAAAATGGGCCTCGTCGCCGGGCTGCTGGAAGGCGGAGACGTGGTGGTCGAACCACCAGGTGAGCCGCGCCTCCTGGCTGTAGCGGAAGTCGACGATGACGTTCTCGTCCCCGGTGAAGACGGCCGGATCAATCGCCGCGCCCCCCGCCTGGTGGGACAGCCCCCTGTAGGTGAAGGTGGCATCCGGGCGGACACGCTCGCGGTAGAAGCGGGAGAAGACCGCCGCGCTGGCGGCGCCGTCGAAGCAGTTGTCGTGGAAGAGAACCTGGACGTTCATGGGCGCGCCTTTACCGACTCCGCTGTCAGATGTGTACGAAAAGACTCAACGAAACGAGCCATTCGCCCTACAGGGGTGAACGAAGTATGGAATCCCGTCCCCAGGTCCGAGGGAAGTGGTGACTGTAAATCCCTGATTTCCCATGGGGGGCGAGCAGACGAGCCCCTGGCATGTCGCATGCATTGAATCTGGCCACACCAGTCCATCAACCCACACGACGAGGGTGGGAGGACACCATGGCCAAGACGGCGACACGCAAGCGCGGTTCGGTCCAGCGACAGGGGCGACGGGTCATGCCGGCCCCCCGGAGGACCACCCATCGCAAGGCGGCGACCCCGGCGTTGACGGTGGGGGAGCTCATCGCGGCGGCCTACGACACGGCCGGCGGGGAGCCCCTCGAGGTGCTCAAGCTGGTCACCTCATCGCAGATGAGCCGGGTGCTGGGACGGCGCATCGTGCTGGTGGGCTGAGACTTCCCTTCTCCGCTGGACGCACGGAGGCCTTTCAAGGCACGTCCGTGACGGAGAGGTACTGCTTGGCGGTGGGCTCTCCCGCGAGCAGCTTCGCGAAGTCCTCGGCGTTGTTGGGGTGCACGAGGAAGGAGCCCGCGGGCGTCTCCAGGCGCACCGGCTCGCTCACCGTGTTCGAGTCCCCGGCGGGGCCACCACTGCCAGCGGAGGGCGGCGGAGGCAGGGTGGCGCAGCCAGCCAGGGCCAGCACGCAGAGCACGGCGTGGAGCTTCATTCCGAGACCTCCCGACAACAGCGGCCCGCGAGCGGGGAAACGAGGGCGCCTGCGTACGTCGCCTTGCTTTGGGACGCAAGTGTCTTGGCGGTGCCTATGCGGGACGAACTGTGCACATGAGAACGCCCGCGCTCCGAGGCTTCCGGAACGCGGGCGTCGGGCCCTACCCCGCTCTACAGCGGACTACCGCGGCTGCCAGCGCGGGCGGTGGTCGTCGCCGAGGCCGGTCTGCACCCTCATCGTCGTTGGGGTGAGCACGACGGGGTCCCCGACGAGGGTCCCATCCGTGGGGTTGATGCGCTGCACGTAGAGCCGCTGGCCCTGGACGTACGCCACGAAGTACCCATCCGGGGAGACGGCCGGCAGCGTGGCATTGGCCGCCACGAGGAGCGGATCGCCCACCACCTGGCCATTCTCGGGGTTGATGCGCTGGAGGTAGACGTTGGGGCCGGCCTGATTGCCGCACTCGGCACCGGCATTGCCGCAGATGATGGCGGGAGCGGCGGCGACGGCCGGATCGAAGTAGTACGCCCGGACGTAGGTGACGTACGTCCCATCCGGAGCCCAGTGGTGGGCCGTGATGAACGACTTGACCTCGCCACCCGTCGCGGGCGTCGGGGTGCTCCTCGTGGCGATGGTGTTGACCGGCTGGGTGGCCGTCGTCCCGGTCGCCGGGACGGTGAAGAGCTCATACAGCGGCTGCGTCTCACCACCCGAGAAGGTGTCCGACTCGGCACCGACGAGGTACAGCAGGAACTGGTTCACCCTGTTGTACTTGGGCTGCTCACCCTGCTCGGCACCGGTCACGGGCTGGGCCGCCGCGCCGAGCGTCCGGGTCAACAGGCCCACGCCCTTGGCGCTGTAGGCGAGGCTCTGAGCGTCCTTCCAGGACGGGAAGCCACCGTTGGAGGAGAGCTCCTCGACAGTGCCCCCCGTGCCCTGGATGGCGTAGATGCCCGAGATGCCCCCCGCGGTGGTCCTCTTGGCCCACGCGATGCGCGACGACGGCGCCCACTCCAGGTGCCGGAAGTCCTCGGTAGCCGCCGTGGCGGCGGTGGTGAGGGGGGTCTTCTGCCCGGCGGTGGGCGGGAGGCTCCGGCTGACGAGCGCCGGGCTGCCGGCGGTCTCTTCCTCCACGAGGGCCACCGCGGTGCCGTCCTGGTTCCAACGCGGGTAGCGGCTCGCGCCAGCGGCCTCGCTGAGTTCGAACGGCGTGGCACCCGCTTCCGCACGGACGGCCACCGCCTCGATGGGGCCTCCACTGGTCAGGGTGGCCGACACGGCGATGTGGAGCGATTGGCAGGTCCTGGCCCCGGCAGCGCCCTCGCAGCGCAGGCCGGCCATGCAGTTCACGGAATCGGTGCAGGCCCCGCCCTTGTCGACGGTCATCGTGCCGGCATCCGTCTGCGTCCCGGCATCCGACTGTGTCCCGGCATCCGTCTGCGTCCCCGCGTCCGTCTGCGTGCCGGCGTCTGTCTGCGTCCCCGCGTCCGTCTCCGTGCCCGCGTCCTCTCCCGCTGGCGGCGTGACGTCCTGTTGGACGCACTCGTTGCTGACACAGGCCCACTCCTTGCCCTCCGCTGGCGCCCCCTTCTTCGAACGACACTCGGACTGGCTGGTGCACTCGTCAGCACAGCCGGTCGCCACCACCATCAGTGCGCCCATGAGCGCACCCAGGACAATTCGCTTCGTCATAATCGACCCTCCAAACCCGCCGCTGCGTATAGGTTGCCCGCGCGCTCCTTGGAGGCTCTTCGTCGCAACTACTCCGCGCCCCTGTCTCGGGATGAACGCCGCTGCACCGGACCTTTCCGATGATTGACACCCACTGCCACCTCGATGCGTCGCGCTTTGAACCAGACCGCGACGAAGTGCTCGCCCGAGCCTGGGCCGCTGGACTGCACGGCATCCTCGTGCCCGGCGTGGGTCCGGACAACTGGGAGCCGCTGCTCGCCATGTCCCGCGCCGAGCCGCGCCTCCAGGTGGGGCTCGGCATCCACCCCCAGTTCCTCCCGGGCATCCCTCCCGAGGAGGATGACGTACACCTCGAGCGCCTGGACGCGCTGCTCGCACGGGGAGGCGCCATCGCCGTGGGCGAGTGCGGGCTGGATGGGCCCTCGGCCGCGGGGGCCCCCATGGAACGCCAGGTGGCCGTGCTGCGGCGGCACCTCCAGCTCGCGCGCAAGCACGACCTGCCCGTGTTGATGCACTGCTTCCGCGCGCACCCCGCCCTCATCGAGCTCTTCAAGCAGGAGCCCCTGCCCGAGGCCGGCGTGCTGATGCACAGCTACGGCGGAGGCGCGGACCTGGCGCGCTTCTACATCCAGAAGGGCTGCCACTTCTCCTTCGCGGGCCCCGTCACCTGGGCCGAGGCCCGCAAGCCGCTGGACGCCCTGCGCGTCATTCCCCCCGACCGGCTGATGGCCGAGACGGACGCCCCGGATCAGGCGCCCACGCCCCACCGGGGGCAGCGCTCGGAGCCCGGCTACCTGCCGCGCGTCATCGAGGGCATGGCCCGGGTGCTGGGGGAGCCGGTGGAGGTGCTCGCCCAGCGGACGACCGAGAATGCCCACCGCCTGTTCCGGGAAGCCTTTCCCCCTGCTTCGCTGTAGGGGAGCGGTCGCGTTATAGAGGCCTCCCATGGACACGCAGCCCACTCCCCCCGAGACCATCCCCGCCCCCGTTGGCACCCCTGCTCCCTCGGAGGCCAAGCCCTTCAAGCTGCACCGACGCTTCGACCGCACTGGCCGCCTGCTCGGCGATCCAGCGATGGAGCGGCTGGCGCAAGCCCGCGTGGTGGTGTTCGGCCTGGGCGGCGTGGGCAGCTATGCCGCCGAGGGCCTCGTGCGCAGCGGCATCGGCAACATCACGCTGGTGGACTTCGACACGGTGTGCGTCACCAACGCCAACCGGCAGCTCCACGCCACGGCCAAGACGGTGGGCAAGCCCAAGTCGGAGCTGATGGCCCAGCGCTGCAAGGAGATCAACCCCGACGCCAACGTCACGGCCCTGCGCGAGTTCTACCGCGACGAGCTGGCGGATCAGCTCGTGGCCCCGGGCAGCTACGACTACGTGGTGGACGCCATCGACAACGTGAAGGCGAAGCTGCACCTGCTCCACCGCTGCGTCAGCCTGGGGATTCCCGTGGTGAGCTCCATGGGCGCGGCGGCCCGCCTGGATCCCACCGCCATCCGCGTGGAGGACCTGTGCGAGACGCACATGGACCCCTTCGCCAAGGACATCCGCAAGCTGCTCAAGCGCAAGTACGGTGTGAACACCGACAGGCCCACCGGCATCACCGCCGTCTACTCCATCGAGACGCGGCGCCAGCCCCTGTCCCTGCGCTACGACGCCGACGACGGCTTCTCGTGTGTGTGCCCCAACGACAACGACTTCCACACCTGCGAGAAGCGCACGCAGATCGACGGCAGCGTGGCCTTCGTCACCTCCGTGTTCGGTATGAACGCGGCGGGCGTGGTGGTGCGCCGCCTGTCCGTGGCTCGGTAGGCCTCAGGCCACCTTCGCCGCCGCGGCGGCAGCCGCCTCGCGACCGCAGGGGCGGCGGAAGGCACAGCGCACGCACGCCGTCAGGTCCTCCGTCTGAGGGAAGGCGGAGGCGTCCTTCGGCGTGTTGCTGGCCGGGTCCGACAGCAGCTCGCGCATCCGCGCCACGCTCCCGGCGAAGCGGGCCTTGAAGCCCTCCACCGCGTCCTGGTCCACGTGCACCGCGTGCTCCACCCCGTCGTTCAGGTACACCAGCGAGGCGCGCACATTCTCCAGCGGTAGCCCGTAGCGCTGCGTCACGTACAGCGCGTAGCCCAGCACCTGCTCGTCATACCCGTCCCGCGCCTTGCCCGTCTTCCAGTCCACCACCACGGGCGTGCCGTCCTCCTCCCGGTAGGCGAAGTCGGGGATGGCGAACACCTTCACCCCGTCCAGCGTGAAGGTGGAGAAGTCCGCGCCCGCGTCCACCTCCAGCCACTGCGCCGGTTTCAGCCCCCGCGCCAGCTCCGGCCAGCGCGAGCCGAAGAACCAGCCCAGCGCCGAGCGCACCGTCTCCCAGTTCTGCTTCCAGGCATCGTCCGGGACGGACTCGCCGTACTCGTGCTCCACCAGGCCGGAGAACGTCTTGCGGTACTTCTGCGTCCAGTACCCCTTGCTGGACGAGTGCCGGAAGTCCTCGCGCATCAGCCTGTGCGCCCGCTCCTCCACCTTCGCCGGATCCACCGTGCGCCCCGCGCGCCAGTCCAGCAGCGCGTCCTTGATGGCGTCGTGCACCACGCTACCCGCCCACGCGTAGCGGTTGCCCAGCTTCTTCAGCACGTACAGCTCTCGCACCTCCTTCGGTGCGCTCGCCTCCCAGCCTCCCCAAGAACGGTAGTAGAAGAAGTAATAGGAGCGCAGGCACTCCTGGAACTTCTCGTGGCGGCTCTTGGACCAGGAGAAGTCGTTCGTGAAGGCGGGACGCGGCATGGACGCGGAGCATCCTAGACGGGGGCTCGCTCCGCCAGAAAGAGGGCAAACGTGCAGGCACGCCCCCGCGGGTCCTTTTCCTCCACGGGCGAGTCGCTAAGGTGCCGCCCCATGGCGACCAGAGACTTCCAGGACAAGGTGGTGCTCGTCACCGGAGCCTCCAGCGGCATCGGCCGCGCGGCGGCGAAGGCCTACGCCGCCCGGGGGGCCCACATCGTGCTCGCCGCGCGCCGCGAGCCCCAGTTGCAGGACGCCGCGCGCGAGGTGGAAGCACTCGGAGTGCGCGCCCTGCCCGTGCGCTGTGACATCACCCGCGAGGAGGACGTGGCGCGGCTCGTGCGCGAGACGGAGGCCACCTTCGGAGGGCTGGACGTCCTCGTCAACAACGCGGGGCTCGGTCTCTACGGCCCCGTCGAGGCCCTCGGCGAGGCGCAGCTGCGCCAGGTGTTCGAGATCAACTTCTTCGGCCTCGTGCGCGTCACCCAGGCCGCCCTCCCCCTGCTGCGCAAGCGCGCGCCGGGCTCGCAGGTGGTCAACGTCAGCTCCGTGCTGGGCCACCGGGGCCTGCCCCTGCTCGGCGGCTACGGCGCCTCCAAGGCCGCGGTGAACCTCCTCACCGAGTCCCTGCGCGCCGAGCTCGCCGCCGAGGGCATCTCCGTGCTGCTCGTCTCCCCCGGCCTCACCGAGACGGAGTTCCGCGACGCCCGTCTCAACGCCGAGGGTTGGAAGCAGGACGCCATCCCCCTCAACGCGATGAGCTCCGAGGCCGTCGCCTCCGCCATGGTGCGCGCCAGCCGCCGCAAGCACCGGGAGACGGTCCTCACCCTCCCCGGGCGCGTCATGGTGCTCGCCAACCGGCTCGTCCCCGCGCTCTTCGACCGAGTGGCCCGCCGCATCGTGAATCCCGCCAAGAAGGCTCCATGAGCCCTCCCCGCAAGCGCAAGGACTCCACCCCCGAGTCGCTCGTCGCGCCCGAGCGCCGCGACACCCTGCGCGCCCGGCTGCTGGAGTGGTACGACCGGCAGAAGCGCGACCTGCCCTGGCGCCGCACCCGCGACCCGTACGCCATCTGGCTCAGCGAGGTGATGCTCCAGCAGACGCAGGTGGCCACCGTCATTCCCTACTGGGAGCGCTTCCTCCAGCGCTTCCCCACGGTGGAGGCCCTGGCCGCCGCGCCGCTGCCGGACGTGCTCGCCGGGTGGCGGGGGCTCGGCTACTACTCGCGCGCACGCAACCTCCACCGTGCCGCCCAGGAGGTGGTGGCCCGCTTCGGCGGCGGACTGCCCTCCACCGCCGCCGAGCTGCTCACCCTGCCTGGCTTCGGCCGCTACACCGCGGGGGCCGTGGCCTCCATCGCCTTCGGCGAGCCCGCGCCCCTGGTGGACGGCAACGTGGCCCGCGTCCTCTCGCGCCTTTTCGAGGTGGAGGGTGCTCCGGGAGACCGCGTCCGCGAGGCCCGGCTGTGGGCGCTCGCCACCGAGCTCGTGCGCGGTGAGCGGCCCGGCGACTTCAACCAGGCCCTCATGGAGCACGGCGCCACCGTGTGCCGCCCCGAGAATCCCCTCTGTCTGCTGTGCCCCGTGCGAGAGGCGTGCCTCGCGTACCGTCACGGCCGCGTGGACGAGCTGCCCCCGGCCCGCGTGCGCGCCGCCCCCAAGAGGATGACGCTCGCGGTGGCCGTCTGGGCCCACGAGGGCCGGCTGCTGCTCGCGCGCCGCGCGGAGAAGGGTCTCTTCGGCGGCCTGTGGGAGCTGCCCGCCGCCGAGGTGGAGGACGACACGCCCGATGCCGAGTCCTCCTCCCGGCTGGCCGAGGCGCTCGGGGTGGGCCTCTCCTCGCGCGGACATCTCGGGACCGTGCGTCGGCAGCTCACCCACCGCGCGCTCTCGCTCCGCCTGCTGCGCGTGGAGGGCCACCAACGCCCCGCCCAGGCCCCCGCCTTCCGCGAGCTGCGCTGGTGCACCCCCGACGAGGCCTCCGCGCTCGGCATGAGCACCGCCATGCACAAGGCCCTCGAGGCCGCCGTCGCCGCGGGCGCGCTCCAGGACTGAGCGCTCACTGTCCAGCACCTGACGGACACTCGGGCCGACATGTCACTCCGACGACTCAGGCACCCGGGCCCAATTTGCCTGGCCCCACCGGGGACCGATGATTCGGGGCGCAGTCTTCCTTATCCCTCTGGAGGAGTCCCTTCGATGGCACGCACCCAGTCCAACAAGACTTCCCAAACGCCTTCCCAGCAGGTGCCGGAGTCCTCGGCGCGCAATGCAGCGACCGCCAACCGCACCCAGCCGACCCAGGAGCAGATCGCCCGGCGCGCCTATGAGATCTTCTGCGCGCGGGGTGCCACCCACGGCAACCCCGAGGACGACTGGTTCCAGGCCGAGCGCGAGCTGAAGCTCGGGCGCTGAGCGCTCACGCCGGGAGTAGTGCAACCCCGTCCTCTCCCAAAGAGGGCGGGGTTTTCATTTTCTGGAGGGATGATCAGCTCGCGAATGGGGGCGGCAGTGAGGTGGGCTCGGCCACCAGCGCCTCCCGTAGCCCCCGCTGCGCCACCTTGAGCTGCTCCAGCACGCGCTCGGCATCCACCACGCTGCGCATCGCCAGGCCACACGCCGGCGTCAGCACCACCTGCGTGCCTACCTGCGCGAACGAGTGCCCTGGAGGCAGCGCCGCCTTCAGCGACACCTCCACCGCGTCCACCAACTCCCCCACCTCGTACGTGGACGCCAGATCCGTGGGGATGATGCCCAGGCTCAGCGTCGCCCCTGAGTCCAGGAAGCGCGCGAACGCCCCTGTCTCCTCCAGCACCGCGTCCAGCGACAGCTTCACGTCCAGCGACAGCATGTCCAGCCCCGCGTCCAGCAGGCTCGCCCACTCCGTGTTGCCGCAGCAGTGCACGCCCACCAGCGCTCCCTCGCGCTGCAGTGCCACCACCAGCAGCCGCAGCTCCTGCATCGCCAGCAGGTGGCGTGGGTTCGCCCGCTCGAAGGCGTACAGGCCCGGCTCGTCCAGGAAGAAGAGCGGCGTCGTCCCCGCCCGGCGCAGCGCCTTCACCATCGCCAGCGAGCGCGCCAGCACCAACCGGAAGATGGCCTCGTCCAGTCCTGGCACGTCCAGCGCCGCGCGCCCATCACTCGTGCGCGCCACCGAGCGCACCGTGAAGGGCCCCGCCACCTGCGCCTTGGCGAAGGCCAGCTTCCGGTTCTCCACCTCCCAGAGGAACGGCCGCCACGCCCGGCACCCCTCCAGCGAGGGCTCGAAACCCTCCAGCGCCCCCGAGGACAGGGCCGCCTCCAGCCGCCCCTGGAAGTCGGCGCGCCCCGCCTCCCACGCCTCCAGGTCCACCGTGCACATGCCCTCGTCGTCCCACCGCAGGCCCGGCAGCCCGTCGAGCGCCTGCGGAATCATGAACTCCGAGGGCCGCCCCATGGGCAACTGCGGCAGGAAGGGGATGTCCAGCGCGAGCGCGGCCTGGAGGCCCAGCTCGAGCTGCGTGTGCGGAAGGCTCCCGATGCCCGTGGTGGCGCAGGTGGGCAGCAGCTGGATGGCCCGGCGGATGTTCGGAGCGCTCATGGCGCCAGTCTACCTTCAGGAAGCCCGCGCCACCTTCGTACCGACCTCTGCCGCGGCGCGTCCAGCGCCCTCCAGCCAACGATCCACGGTATCCAGGAAGAGATCCGGGCACTCCATCATCGGCGTGTGACCGACCCCCGCCCACTCCACATATGTCCAGTCCGGCCGCACCCGGGCCAGCTCGCGCGAGTTGGCCACCGGCACCAGTCGGTCCTCACTGCCCTGGAGCAGCAGCGTGGGGGCCCGCACGGTCTTCTCCATCGCCCGGAACTGCTTCTTGCGCATCAACTGGAACACCAGCGAGCGCGCCGCCTGCACGAAGGCCTCGTTGCCCCAGGGCATGCGCTCGTGCCGCTCGCGGGCGAAGTCCACGTGAGCCTGGACCACCCCGTCCGGGAAGCGAGCCAGGTCCCGGCAGCAGAGCTGGAGCATGCCCCGCGCCAGCTTCTCGGGCCCGAATCGGGCCGTACGCCGCTTCACGAAGTACTCGCCCACCCCCGGCATCGCGTAGAGGGCGAACTGCGTGAGCACCGCCCGCTCCAGCCGGGAGTCATCGGCCCGAGGCTGCGCGGGGTTCACCAGCACCAGCCCGGACACCCGCTGGGGCTGACGCGCCGCCTGCATCACCGAGATGGCGCCTCCCATGGAGTTGCCCATCAGGATGACCGGCTCCGAGGGGGATACCGCTTGGATGAAGCGGTCCAGCAGCGCCTGGTTGGCGGAGACGCTCGCCGAGCGGCCCGCGAGCGGCGTCCGCCCGAAGCCCACCAGGTCCACCGCCATCACCCGGGCGCGCCGGGCCAGTCGCTCCCCCACCATCATCCAGTTGAGGTGCGAACCACCCAGCCCATGCACCAGCACCATCGTCGGCCCGGAGCCGCCGAAGTCCATGTAGTGAACGGGTCCACCGAGATCGAGCGTGCGCGAGACCATGGCCCTTTTCCTACCACGGAAAAGGCGAAGGGCCGCCCGGCACGCGACCGGACGGCCCCTCGGGATTTCGACTCACACGCGGCGCGTGAAGCTCAGAGCACGCCCACCGCGGTCCAGGCCTGGGCCACGGCGTTGTAGTTGACGCTGCCCGAGCCGTAGAGGGCCGCGGCCGCGTTCAGCGTGGCCGTGCGCGCACCCTTGAAGTTGGTGCTGGACGTCATGTAGCCGGTCAGCGCCCGGTACCAGATCTTCGCCGCCGCATCGGCGCCGATGCCCGTCACCGCGACGCCGCTGCGGTGGTTGGTGCCACCCTTGGCCAGCAGGTAGAAGGCGTGGTTGGCGATGCCGGAGTTGATGTGCACGCCCCCGTTGTCCGCCGTGCCGGTGTAGCGCTCGGCGTAGTGGCACGGGTCGTCATCCACGGTGTAGGTGCCGCCCGCCTTGCGGTGCGGGTTGTCCATGTAGCGCAGGGCGTCGCCCGCGGTGGCCGGGGTGTAGGCCTCCTCGCCGATGAGCCAGGTGTTGGTCGTCTCGCCCCGGGCGTAGCGCTCCACCATGGCGCCGAACACGTCAGACATGGACTCGTTGAGCGCGCCGGACTCGTTGGAGTACACGAGGCCCGCGGAGTACTGGGTGACGCCGTGGGTCATCTCGTGGCCCGCGATGTCCAGGGTGACGAGCGAGCGGAAGGTGGTGCCGTCACCGTCGCCGTACGTCATGTACGGGCTGCTCCAGTAGGCGTTGTTGTAGTTGGTGCCGTAGTGCACGCGCGAGGAGATGAGCTTCGTCACGCCGTCGATGCTGGTGAGGCCGCCGGGGCCGCCCGCGCCGTCGATGCCGTTCCGGGCGTGCGTGTTCTTGTAGTAGTCGTAAGTCTTCTGCGCGCCGTAGTGCGCGTCCGCGCCGGCCGACTGGGTGCTGGCGGTGGTGTTGGTGCCCCAGATGTTGTCGGTGTCGGTGAAGCGGTACGCGGTCGAGCCGTTGCGCATGTCGAAGGTGCCCACCTTCCGCGTCACGTCCTCCATGTAGTAGGTGGTGCCGCTCAGGAAGGTCGTGCCCGTCGGCGAGCCGGAGTAGAGCGTCTTGAGCGTGCCGGTGGCCCCCGCTGTCTGGAGGTTGTCATAGCCCCAGACCTTCTCGCCCGACTCGGCGTCGATGAAGAACACGGGCATGGAGGTGTCGTGCGAGCCGTCCTCCTGGCGCAGCTGCACCTTGTAGGTGAGGCGGGCCGAACCGTCCTCGAGGGGCAGCACCACCAGCTCGGACTCGGGGGCGGCGGTCAGCTTGTCGAAGCCGCCGTGCGCGCTGACGGCCTTGGCGATGGCCTCGGCGTCGTTGAGGCGCGCGGCGTTGGCCACGCGCAGGCCCTGGCGGAAGTCGTCGGTGATGAGCTCCTCACCGGTGGGGCCGCGGTGCACGATGGCCTCGCCACCGAACACCTTCACGCCACGGACCGTCTGCTGGAAGCGCGTGTGCTCGACGCCCGACTCGTCCCGGAAGGCCGAGCTGCGCACGAACTCGGCGCGGGCGGTCCCCAGGGACGCGGCGGCCTTGTCCAGGTGCGCGGCCAGCGCCTGCTCCGCCTGCGTCACTCCCACTTCCTCGACACCGGGGATGACGGGCGCGTCCTCCGCACCGCACGCGCTCAGCGCGCCAGCGGCAGCCAGGCCCAGAACCAGAGTACGAGTGAACTTCGCCGAGAAGCGATTCATGTGGCGCTCCGCGCTAAGGCCCGAGGCATGCGCCTCACAGGCCCCCTGTGGGTGGTTTCGAGACATCACCGGGAATCCTGGTTGATTCAGCTCGCCTGGAATTCCTCGTTGATAGGAGATTTATCGTTAAGTTGGACTGTGAAGTCAAAACACGATTACTGATTCTCGAAAATCGGGAGCATCCACACAACTTATTGGAGCTGCAAGGGAGGGACGGGGGTCACCAGGAGACGTCGAGGTCGAAGTCCGGCCCGTTCCGCAGCGTCACGGTGACGGTGGCCCTGGCGCCCGTCCTGTGCAGACCCGCATCGAGGAGCCCGGCGATGAGGTCGGGCTTGGCGTCCGGATCGTTCCGGAAGGAGACGCGGTAGTGGTGCCAGCCGAGCGACAGCACCGTCACGTCGTAGCGGTAGGTGTCGAGCGCGAAGAGGCTGGGGACGCGCGCGAGGAGGCGCTCCGGGCCGAGCATCGGCAGGCCCATGTCCACCACCTTGCCCATCCATGTCTGGAGGAAGCCCCGGCAGAGCTGGCGGCCCAGTTCCCGGTAGGCGGATTCGCGATCCAGCTCCGGGTAGCAGTGGCGCCAGGCCACCTCGAGCGCCGCGTTCCACACCTCGATGGGGTAGATGGCCCGGGGCTGATGTGGGTCGAAGCCACAGTCCCGCAGCGCGGTCGCGAAGGCCCCACTCGCCTGGAGCGAGCGGATGAACAGGCCCTCGAAGAAGCTGCCCTGCGTGGCGCGACCGGACAAGGAGCCCTGCATGGTGGGTGTGCCGATGGCATGACCTATACAGGACCCCGCCCGCCCCGCCTATTCGGCTAGCCTTGCCCCATGCTCGAGCTTCCCCCCCTGCCCCCCTCCCTCGCGGCCTGGCACGAGCGTCTCGAAACCGTCGCCGCGCCCTGCATCCTCTTCACGACCCGTGACGAGGAAGACCCGGCCCTCCCCGGCTGCCGCTACGGAGGCCACCCGCTCGTGCCTCCGGGCACGGAGTGGCCCCACTCCCCGAATGGCCCGCTCGCCTTCGTGGGCCAGCTCGACTTCGCCGAGCTCGCCGCGTGCCGGGGCGAGGCCCTGCCGGACCTGCCTCGCGATGGCGTGCTCGCCCTCTTCTACGATGTGCAGGAGCAGCGCTGGGGGTATGACCCGAAGGACCGCGCCTTCTGGAAGCTCGTCTGGACGCCGCACCGCGAGGACGCCGTGCCGCTCGCACCGCCCCCGGAGCTGGAGGAGGCGGGCCTCGCCTTCGACCTGCCCTTGAAACTGACGCCGCGGCTCGGCCTGTCCCTGCCGGACTTCTGGGACAACCGCGCGCCCGTGCCCGCCGACGCGTGGGGACAGGAGCAGTCGGAGGACTACCTCGTGCTGCGTGAGCGGCTCACGGGCGGCGAGCACGCGCACCAGGTGGGGGGCAACCCCTGGTGGGTGCAGAGCGACGCGCGCCTGGAGGCGCAGCTCGTCACGCACGGGCTGTATTGCGGCGACTCGCGGGGCTACGACTCCCCTCAGGCCCGGAAGCTGGAGCCCGGCGCCACCGACTGGAACCTGCTGTGGCAGATCGGCTCGGACGACGCGTCCGGCTTCATGTGGGGCGACATGGGCAACCTCTACCTCCTCATCCGGAACCAGGACCTGCGCGCCCGCCGCTTCGACAACGCGTGGCTCGGGCTCCAGTGCGGATGAGGAGGCGCGAGGCCGCTCACGTCACCGCGAAGTAGCTCGCCCGCGGGTGGTGGAAGACGAGCGCGGAGACGCTGGCCTCCGGCTCCATCATGCACCCGTCGGTGAGCTGCACGCCGATCTCCTCCGGCCGCAGCGCCTCGAACAGCAGCGTCTGGTCCTCCAGGCGCGGACAGGCCGGATAGCCGAACGAGTAGCGCTTGCCCTGGTACTCCGCCCGGAAGCGCTCCAGCATCGTCATGTCCGGCTTGTCCGGGAAGCCCCACATGCTGCGCAGCTGCGTGTGCAGCATCTCGGCGTAGGCCTCGGCCGTCTCCAGCGCGAGCGCCTGCACCGCGTGCATCTTCAGGAACTCGCCCTTCGCCTTGTACTCCTCGCTCAGCTCGCGGATGCCCTGCCCGGCCGTCACCACGAACATGGCCACGTTGTCCGAGGCCTGGCCGTTCTCCAGCGGCCTCACGAAGTCCGCCAGGCACAGCCCGCCCGGCTTGTCCTGACGCGGGAACTCGAACACCACGCCCGGCTGGCCCGTCCCGCCGTCGAAGAGCTGGAGGCGGTTGCCGTCGCTGGCCGCCTTGAAGAACTGGAACACCGCCTTGGCCTGCATCCGGCCACCGCGCAGCGAGCCCTTGATGATCTCCACCTGCTCCTTGAGCGCGAGCGCCTTGCGGCCCTCCTCCGTCTTCGCCAGCTCCGCCTCGGCCGGCGTGCCCAGCGCGCGGGAGGCCGTGCGCAGGCCCAGGTGCCGCCCGTACAGCATCACCGGGTTGATGAAGCGCCAGATGGTGTCCAGCGGCGTGTTCGTCAGCACGTGCCGCAGGTAGTCCGGCGCCGGAGGCACCTGCTCCAGGATGGGGATGTCCTTGCTGCGCACCGCCGACACCGGGGCGCTGGCCTTGGGCCGATCCTTGTCCTGCTGGGACAGCTTCGTGCGGCGATCCGCCAGCTCGCCCTTGAGCTTCTCGTGTCCGCTCGGGTCGACGATCTGCTTGGCCAGCTCCAGGCCGCTCATGGCGTCCTGCGCGTAGGCCACCGTGCCGCCGTAGGCCGGCGCGATGTTGCGGTCCACGAAGTTGCGGCTCAGCGCGGCGCCACCCACCAGGATGGGCACGGCCACGCCCTGGCGCTTGAGGTCCTCCGCCGTGGCCACCATCTGGTGCGCGCTCTTCACCAGCAGGCCGCTCAAGCCGAGGATGTCCGGCTGGTGCTCGCGCACCGCCTTCACGAGCTGCTCGGGCGGCACCTTGATGCCCAGGTTCACCACGTGGAAGCCGTTATTGGCGAGGATGATCTCCACCAGGTTCTTCCCGATGTCGTGCACGTCGCCCTTCACCGTGGCGAGCACCACCTTGCCGCGCGCGGCCGCCTGCGCCTTGCTCATCCTCGGCTCCAGGTAGCTCACCGCCGCCTTCATCGACTCGGCGCTCTGGAGCACCTCGGCGACGATCAGCTCGTTGGCCCCGAAGAGCCGGCCCACCTCGTCCATGCCCTTCATCAGCGGGCCGTTGATGATCTCCAGCGGCGCGTACTTCTCCATCGCGAGATCCAGGTCCGCATGGAGGCCGTCGCGGCTGCCCTCGATGATGTAGCGCTGGAGCCGCTCCTCCAGCGGCAGGGTGCTGGCGTCCGCCTTCTTCGGCTTGCGCTCGCGGAAGTGCGCGGCGAAGGGCGTCACCGGATCCGTGCCCCGGTTGTAGAGCAGGTCCTCGGACAGCTGGCGCTCCTCGGCGGGCAGCGACGGGTAGCGCTCCAGCTTCTCCGAGTTGACGAGCGCCATGTCCAGGCCCGCCTGGACGCAGTGGTAGAGGAACACCGAGTTGAGCACCTCGCGGCCCGCGGTGGGCAGGCCGAAGGACACGTTGGAGATGCCCAGCACCGTCTTGCACTGGGGGAAGCGCTGCTTGATGAGGCGCACGCCCTCGATGGTCTCCACCGCGCTGCCCGTGTACTGCGCATCACCCGAGGCGCACGGGAACACGAGCGGATCGAAGTACAGGTCCTCCGCCTTCATCCCGTACTTGCCGGTGAGCAGCGCGAAGGAGCGCTCGGCCACCTCCAGCTTGCGCTGGCGGGTGACGGCCATGCCGATCTCGTCGATGCAGCCCACCACCAGCGCCGCGCCGAACCGGCGCGCCAGCGGCACCACCTTCTCGAAGCGCTCCTCGCCGTCCTCCAGGTTCACCGAGTTGATGATGGCCTTGCCCTGCGAGTACGTGAGCGCCATCTCGAGGACACGCTCGTCCGTGGAGTCGATCATCAGGGGCACGCGCACCTTCTTGACGACCACGTCCAGGAAGCGTCGCATGTCCTCGAGCTCTTCCCGGTCCGGGTTGGCCAGGCAGATGTCGATGACCTGCGCTCCGCGCTTCACCTGGGCCCGGGCGATCTCCGAGGCGTCCTCGAGCTGCCCCGCGACGATGAGTTCCTTGAACTTCTTGCTGCCGATGACGTTGGTGCGCTCGCCGACGATGACGGGGCGCTCCTCCTCGCGCACCTCCAGGAAGTCCACCCCGGACAGGGTGGAGCGCGGCGACGGAAGCTGGCGGCGCGGCGTGAGGCCCTTGACCGCCTCGGCGATGGCGCGCACGTGGCCCGTGTGCGTGCCACAACAGCCCCCCACCACGTTGAGCCAGCCCTGCTCACAGAAGCGGCGCAGCGAGCGCGCCAGCATCTCGGGGGACTCCAGGTAGTGCCCGTTCTCGTCCGGCAGGCCCGCGTTGGGCACGCACGACACCGCGAAGGGGCTCATGGCCGCCAGCGAGCGGATGTGGTCCGTCATGAACTCGGGGCCCGTGGCGCAGTTGAGGCCCAGGTAGAGCAGCTCCACGTGCTCCAGCGACACCGCCAGCGCCTCCACCGACTGGCCCGCCAGCATGGTGCCCATGGGCTCGATGGTGCCCGAGACCGCCACCGGCAGCTTCCAGCCCAGCTTGCGGAAGGCCTGGTCGATACCGAGCAGCGCCGCCTTCACGTTGCGCGTGTCCTGGCACGTCTCCACCAGCAGGTAGTCCGAGCCGCCCACCGCGAGCCCCTCGGCCTGCGCGGCGAAGTTCTCCACCAGCTCCTCGAAGGTGATGCCACCCGTCACGCTGATG
>NZ_DASVWK010000246.1:0-9063 GCF_036389735.1 Archangium sp.
AGCACGTGGAAGTGCCGGGCGCGCCCTCCCAGTTCGGCTCCCTGCTCTCCAACCTCTGCATCTCCCTCGGAGAGAACGAGCGCGGCTTCACCGGCGACATGGAGTACGCCACCGAGCTGTTCGATCCGGCCACCATCGAGCGGATGATCGGCCACTTCGAGGCGATCCTCGACTCCGCCGTGGCGGACCCCGGCCTGCGCCTCTCCGAGCTGTCCCTGATGACCGAGGCGGAGCGGCAGCGGGTGGCCCTCGCGACCCCGTCTCCGCGCGCCGAGGTCGTCTCGCTCGCGGCCCTGCTGGAGGCCCAGGCCTCGCGAGCCCCGGACGCGCTCGCCGTCGTCGCCGGGGAGAGGAGTCTCTCCTGGGGTGCGTTGCGCGAGCGGGCCCGGCACCTGGCCGGAGCGCTCGTGCGCAAGGGCGTGGGGCCCGAGCAGCTCGTGGCCGTGTGCCTGGAGCCGTCTCCCGAGCGCCTCGTGGCCCAGTGGGCCGTGCTGGCGGCCGGTGGCGCCTGGGTGCTCGTGCCTCCGACGCGGCTGCGGGAGTTGGCCTCGCTCGCGCCCGAGGGCGCACCGGCGCCGCTGCTGCTCACGGACTCGCGGCTGCGCACCAGCGTCTCGCTGGACGCCTCGCGGGTGCTGTACGTGGACGCGCCCTTGGAGGCGATGCCCGCCTTCGAGCACCACGCCGCTCCGGTGGGGGCCGACACCATGGTCTGCCTCGAGGCGCTCGCCGGCTCCGAGGGGACTCCGCGACGGGCGATTCACACGCCCCTCACCGTGGCCCACCTGTTCCACATGCTCGACCAGGGCGGTGCGCCGGGTGGCGCGTGGCTGTGGGCCGAGGAGCCCGCGGGGCAGGGGAGCGGACTGGAAGTGCTGTGGGCCCTGTGCCGGGGCCTGCGCGTCGTCCTGCCGCGTGAGCCCGCCAGCGCCCGGTTCGTGGTGACGGGCCGCGAGGCCGCGCCCCGCCGCCCGCTGGCCTTCGGCCTCTCGTACTTCGCCAACGACGAGGACGGGCTCGGCCGGCGCAAGTACCAGCTCCTGCTGGACGGGGCTCGCTTCGCCGACTCGCACGGCTTCTCGGCCGTCTGGACGCCCGAGCGCCACTTCCACTCCTTCGGTGGCCTCTACCCGAGCCCCGCCATCACCGGCGCGGGCATCGCCACCCTCACCGAGCACATCGGCATCCGCGCCGGCAGCGTGGTCATCCCCCTGCACGACCCCCTCCAGGTGGCCGAGGACTGGGCGATGATCGACAACCTCTCCGGTGGCCGGGTGGGGGTGTCGTTCGCCTCGGGGTGGCACGCCAACGACTTCGTCTTCGCTCCCGACAACTACGCGCGCCGCAAGGAGATCATGCTGCGCGGCATCGAGACCGTGCGGCACCTGTGGCGGGGCGGGACGGTGCGCCGCCGCAACGGCGAGGGCAAGGAGGTGGAGATCGCCATCCGCCCGCGCCCGGTGCAGGCCGAGCTGCCCTTCTGGCTCACGGCCGCGGGCAGCCCCGACACCTTCCGGCTCGCCGGTGAGCTGGGCGCCAACGTGCTCACCAACCTGATGGGCCAGCAGCTGGACTCGCTGGCGCAGAAGGTGGCGCTCTACCGCGAGACGTGGCGGCAGCATGGCCACCCGGGCCGCGGAACCGTGAGCCTGATGATGCATACCTTCCTCGGCGCGGAGGTGGCCGAGGCGCACCGCACCGTGCGCGAGCCGCTGCTGCGCTACTTCCGCAGCTCGGTGGACATCCTCAGTGGCTTCATCGCCAGCCAGGGCCTGAAGGTGGACCCGCGCACGCTGACGCCCCGGGACATGGACACGCTCATGGAGCATGGGCTCGAGCGCTACATGGAGGACGGAGGCCTCTTCGGCACGCCCGAGTCGTGCGCCTCCATCATCGAGCGCGTGCGGCGGCTGGACATCGACGAGGTGGCCTGCCTGGTGGACTTCGGTGTCAGCACCGAGGTGACGCTGGCCAGCCTCCAGCACCTGGACACCCTGCGGCGGCGCTCGCAGCCGGAGCGGACGGGCCCCGCGCCCACCGTGCTGCACGAGAGCGGCTCGGAGGTGGAGTCGGTGCTCGCGCTCGTGCGTGATGCCGGCGTGACGCACCTGCACTGCACGTCCGCCCTGGCCCAGGCGCTCGCGGCCATGCCCGGAGTGGCCGAGGCGCTCCGCCCGGTGCGCCGGCTCTTCGTCGGAGGCGTGGCTCCGGAGCTGGCCACCTCGTTGGCTCGCGCGGCGGGCGTGGAGGTGGTGCGCCGCGAGGGAATGTTCGAGTCGGGCACGTTCCACGTGCTGGACTCGCGCGGGCAGTCCGTGCCCGTGGGCGTGGCCGGTCAGCTCGCCATCGGGGGCGGAGCCGTGCCCCGGGGCTTCTGGCTGGCCCCGGAGGCCACGCGCAACCGGCTCGTGCCTCATGCCGCCGAGCAGGGAGGGCGGCTGCTCACCACCGGGCGGCGTGCCCGGCTTCGCGTGGATGGCTCCGTGGAGCTGCTGTCGGTGGAGGCCCCGAAGGCCCGTCGCCCAAGCCCCGCTCCGGCCCCGCGCCCGGAGGTGGTGCGTCGGCCCGAGGCCGCCCTGGCCATCACCCGCGTGCCGCGAGACGGGGCGCTCCCGCTCAGCTTCGCCCAGCAGCGGCTGTGGTACCTGGATCGGCTCGAGCCCGGGAACGTGGCCTACAACAACCCGTCCGCGCTGCGCCTGAACGGGCGCCTGGATGTCGCCGCGCTGGAGCGCGCCCTCAACGAGGTGGTGCGCCGCCACGAGGCGCTCCGGACCACCTTCGCCCTGGAGGACTCCGGCCCCGTCCAGCGCATCGCCTCGTCCCTGGTCATTCCCCTGGAGACGACGCGGCTGGAGGCGGAGGGAGACCGTGAGGCGGCGATCGCCGGGTGGCTCCGCGAGGAGGCTCGGCGACCGTTCGATCTCGCGGCCGGCCCGCTGATGCGCACGGTGCTGCTGAGCGCCGAGGACTCGGAGCACGTGCTGCTCGTCAACATGCACCACATCATCTCCGACGGCTGGTCCGCGGGCGTGATGATGAAGGAGCTGGCGGTCCTCTACGCCGCTTTCGTCAAGGGCACTGGCTCGCCGTTGCCGGAGCTGGCCGTGCAGTACGCCGACTACGCCGCGTGGCAGCACCAGTGGCTGCGCGGGCCCGCGCTGGCGTCGGAGCTGTCCTGGTGGAAGGAGGCCCTGGCCGACATCCCGGTCCTCCAGCTCCCCGTGGATCGGCCCCGGCCGGCGGCGCAGACGTTCCGGGGCGCGCAGCACCGCTTCACCATTCCCCGCTCCGTCACCGATGCCCTGGTGTCGCTCTCCCACCGCGAGGGCGCCACTCCCTTCATGTGCCTCATGGCCGCCTGGCAGTCGCTCCTGTTCCGCTACAGCGGGCAGGAGGACTTCGCGGTGGGCACCGCCGTGGCGGGCCGCGGCCGGCCCGAGGTGGAGCCCTTGGTGGGGTGCTTCATCAACTCGCTGCCCGTGCGGGCCGATCTCTCCGGGGATCCCACCTTCCTGGAGCTGCTCGGTCGCGTCCGCGGTACGGCGCTCGGGGCATTCGCCCACCAGGACGTCCCCTTCGAGAAGATCGTCGACGCCCTGAACCTCACGCGCGACGCGAGCGTCTCGCCGGTCTTCCAGACGCTGCTGGTGCTCCACAACGTCCCCATGCCCACCTTGCGGATGGCGGACCTCACCCTGCGGGGCATGGACGTACACACGGGCGCCGCGAGGCTGGAGCTCGCGCTGGAGCTGCGCCAGACGGAGGAGGGGCTGTGGGCCGCCCTGGAGTACAACACCGACCTGTTCGACGCGGACACCGTCGTGGGCCTGGTGGCGCACTTCCAGCGCCTGCTGGAGGGCATCGTCCAGACTCCCGAGCGGCGGATCTCCCTGTTGCCGATGCTGTCGGAGGCGGAGCGTCAGCGGCTCCTGGTGGAGTGGAACCCCCCGGCTCGGGCCGACTCGGACGACACCGTGAGCGCGCTCTTCGAGGCGCAGGTGGCCCGCACGCCGGACCTGCCGGCCCTGGCCACATCCGGAGAGGAGCTGACGTACCGGGAGCTGGCCGCGCGGGTCCACCGCATCGCTCGGCTGCTGCGCCGCCACGGCGTGGGGCCCGAGTCGGTGGTGGCCCTGGCCCTGGAGCACCCCGCGGACATCGTTCCCGCCATCCTGGGGACGCTCGCGGCGGGTGGCGCCTGGCTCCCGTTGGATCCCACCCATCCGCCGGAGCGCCGCCGGCTCGTGCTCGAGGACTCGGGTGCCCGGGTGGTACTCACCCGCGAGGCCCTGCGTGAGCGGCTCGCCCTGGGCGAGACGAGGACCGTGGCCTGTCTGGAGGAGGCCGTTCAGGAGTCGGAGACGGCTCCCGAGCCGCGGTCCGCACCGGGACACGCGGCCTATGTCCTCTTCACCTCCGGCTCGACGGGTCGGCCCAAGGGCGTGGTGGTCGAGCAGCGCCACCTGGTGCATGCCACGCGGGCCCGCTTCGAGGTGCACGGGGCTCCAGGGGTGTCCCTCTCCCTGTGGTCGCTCACCTTCGACGCGTCGCTGACGGCCCTCTTCTGGACGCTGTTGTACGGCGGCACGCTGCGCTACCCGGAGGCCCAGGCGGTGGAGGAGCCGCGGGCGCTGGCCACCTCCATCACGCGCCATGGGGTGACGCACCTCTTCTGCGTGCCGGCGCTCCATGCGCAACTCCTCGACGCGGCGCCCGTGGGAGGGCTCTCCAGCCTGCGGGCCGTCCTCGTCGGAGGCGAGGCGTGTCCTCGGGAGTTGGTCCGCACCCACCACGAGGCGCTGCCCTCCACCGTCCTGGCCAACGAGTACGGGCCCACCGAGGCCACCATCTGGTGCACGGTGCACCGGACGGAGCCGGGCGGAGCGGGTTCCGTGCCCATCGGCCGGCCCATCCCCGGTGCCCGGGCGTACGTCCTGGACGCGCACCTCCAGCCCGTCCCCGCCGGTGTGCCGGGCGAGCTGTACGTGGGTGGAGCGGGGGTCGCGCGCGGCTACCTCCAGCGGCCGGAGCTGACGGCCGAGCGGTTCGTGGCCGATCCCTTCGAGCCGGGCTCCGGCGCGCGGCTGTACCGCACGGGCGACCTCGTGCGGTGGCGGCGGGACGGGGTGCTCGAGTTCCTCGGGCGTCTGGACGGACAGGTGAAGGTGCGGGGCTTCCGCATCGAGACGGGGGAGATCGAAGCGGTGCTCGCCACCCACCCCGCCATTCGTGAGACGGTGGTGGACGCGCGCGCGGAGGGGCGGGGAGCGAAGCGGCTCGTCGCCTGGTTCGTGCCGCGTGAGCGCCCGGGTCCCACCGTGGACGCGCTGCGCGCCTTCGTGCGCGAGCGGCTCCCCGAGTACATGGTGCCCTCGGCCTTCGTGGAGCTGGAGTCCATTCCCCGCACGCGTCGGGGCAAGGTGGACTCCGGTGCCCTGCGACTGCCCGAGCGCCAACTGGAGCGGAACAAGGGGTACGTGGCGCCGCGCACGGAGCTGGAGGAGCGCCTCGCTCGCGTTTGGAGCCAGGTGCTCGGCGTGGAGCGCGTCGGCGTGGACGACGACTTCTTCGAGCTGGGCGGGGACTCCATCCTCACCATCCAGATCATCACCCGGGCGGGCCGGGAGGGCATCGAGCTGTCGCCGCGCCAGGTCTTCCAGAACCCCACGGTGGGCCGGCTCGCGGCGGTGGCGAACACGCGGCTCGTCGTGCGGGCCGAGCAGGGTCCGGTGACGGGCCCGGTGGCGCTCTCTCCCATCCAGCGCTGGTTCTTCGCCCAGGAGCCGGCGGAGCCCCACCACTGGAACATGTCGCTCTTCCTGGAGGTGCGTGGGGCCCTGGACGCGGCGGTGCTGGAGCGGACGCTGGGGCACGTGGTGGAGCACCACGACGCGTTGCGCCTGCGCTTCGCTCGCGGCGAGGACGGCTGGAGGCAGGTGAGCACGGCCCCCGGCGAGCCCGTGCGGCTGGAGCGCGTGGACCTGTCGGGCGTTCCGGCCGAGGCCCAGGCCACGGAGCTGGAGCGGCGGGCCACGCAGGTACAGGGCTCGCTGCGGCTGGAGGAGGGGCCGCTGCTGCGGGCGGTGCTGTTCGACCTCGGGGCGGGACGGTCCGGGCGCCTGCTGCTCGTGCTGCACCACCTGGTGGTGGATGGCGTCTCCTGGCGCATCCTCGTGGAGGATCTGCTGACGGTGTACCAGCGGCTCTTGGCCGGGGCTTCGGCGGGGCTGCCACCGAAGACGACCTCCTTCCAGGCGTGGGCCCGGGGCCTCTCCGAGCACGCGCGCTCGGGGGCATTGGAGGCCGAGCGCTCCTGGTGGACGGCGCGTCCCTGGTCCCGCGTCACGCGTCTGCCGGTGGACCTGCCGACGGGGGAGAACACCGAGGGCTCGGCCCGGAACGTGACGCTGCGCCTCACCGCCGAGGAGACGCGCGCGCTCCTTCAGGACGTGCCGCGCGCGTACCACACGCAGATCAACGACGCGCTCCTCACCGCGCTCGCACGGACGGTGGGCCGCTGGGCCGGCAACTCGCGGGTGCTGGTGGACGTGGAGGGCCACGGCCGCGAGGAGCTGCTCGCCGGCCTGGACGTCTCGCGCACGGTGGGCTGGTTCACCACGTATTTCCCGGCGCTGCTGGAGCTGCCGGAGGCGGGAGGCCCCGGTGAGGCGCTGCGGGCCGTGAAGGAGCAGCTGCGCGCCGTACCCTCCAAGGGCATGGGCTACGGGCTGCTGCGCCACCTGGGCGGGGACGCCGCGCTGGCCTCGCTCCCCGGGGCGGAGCTGAGCTTCAACTACCTCGGCCAGCTGGACGGTGCGCTGACCGGGAGCGGAATGCTCGCGCTCGCGCCCGAGAGCCCGGGGCCCCAGCGTGGCTCCCGGACCCGCAGGCCCTACCTGCTCGACGTGATGGGCGCGGTGGTGGGGGGCCAGCTCCAGGTGACGTGGACGTATGGGGAGATGACTCACCGGAGGGAGACTGTCGAGAAGCTCGCGGCGGACTTCCTGGAGCGGCTGCGCGAGCTGATCTCGCACTGCCAGTCCCCCGAGGCCGGTGGCCATACGCCCTCCGACTTCAAGCTGGCCAAGGTCAACCAGAACCAACTCGACAAGCTCTCCGCCCGTTTCGGGAAGAAGAACAAATGAGCGACAACATCGAAGACCTGTACCCGCTCTCCCCGCTCCAGCAGGGGATGCTCTTCCACGGCCTCCAGGAGCAGGGCAGTGGCAGTGGCCTGTACTTCAACCAGCTCGCGTGCGAGCTGCGCGGCGGCCTGAATCTCCCGGCCTTCACGGAGGCCTGGCGGCGGGCGGTGGTGGCCTTCCCCATCCTCCGCACGGCCATCGTCTGGGAAGACGTGGACGAGCCCCTCCAGGTGGTGCTCACCGACGTGGAGGTGCCGCTCGCCCAGGAGGACTGGCGCGGGATTCCGGCCTCGGAGCACGAGGCCCGGTTCTCCGCCTGGCTGGAGGAGGACAGGCGCCGGGGCTTCGACTTCGGCACGCCGCCGCTCCTGCGCCTCAGCTTGTTGCGCACCGGGGACGCGGCCTACCGCTTCGTCTTCAGCCACCACCACATCCTGTTGGACGGCTGGTCCGTCCCGCTCCTCATCCGTCAGGTCTTCGTCCTCTACGAGAGCCTCGTCCGGGGCTTCCCGCCGCGCGTGGAGCAGGCGCGGCCCTTCCGCGACTACATCAGTTGGCTCCAGGAGCGGGGTCTGGAGGAGTCCGAGCGCTTCTGGCGGCATACGCTCGCGGGATTCTCCGAGCCCACCGACCTGGGGCGGAGCCCGCCGCGCGCCGGAGCGCCGAGCCTCGGACGGCCGACCCGGAAGGTCCACCTGTCCGCCGCCTCCACCGAGGCGCTCAACGCCTTCGTGCGCCAGCACGGGCTCACGCTCAACACCGTGCTCCAGGGCGCCTGGGCGCTCCTGCTGGGGCACTACGCGGGCACGGACGATGTCGTCTTCGGCACCACCGTGTCCGGCCGCCCGCCGGAACTGCCCGGCGTGGAGGGCATGGTGGGCCTGTTCATCAACACGCTGCCGGTGCGCGTGCGCCTCTCGCCCGACGAGCCGCTCGTCCCGTGGCTTCAGCGGCTCCAGGGCTTGTTGCTGGACATGCGGCAGCACGAGCACTCGCCGCTGGTGAAGGTGCAGCGCTGGAGCGAGGTGCCCGCGGGCACTCCGCTCTTCGACAGCCTGGTGGTCTTCGAGAACTACCCGGTGGATGCCGCGCTCACCACGTCGCTGCCCTCGCTGGAGGTGCGCGACGTGCGGGCGTTGGAGGTGGATCACCACCCGTTGACGCTCATCTCGTCACCCGGGCGCGAGCTGCCGCTGCACCTCGCGTATGACGGAGCGCGCTTCGACGCGGCCCACATCGACCAGAGGCTGGGGCAGTTGCGCCACCTGCTGGAGTCCATGGTGGCGAGGCCCGAGCAGCGGCTGGGCGGGCTGTCCCCGGTGGACGCGGCCGAGCGGCACCGGCTCCTGCGGGAGTGGAGCGGTGCGGGCACCCGGCGCTCCGAGCCGGCGACGCTCCACCGTCTCTTCGCGGCGCGCGCGGCGGAGCTGCCGGACGGCGAGGCGCTCGTGTTCGGCGAGCAGCGACTCACCTATGCGGAGCTGGACGCGCGGGCCAATCAGCTCGCGCACCACCTGCTCGGGCTGGGCGTGGGGCCGGAGTCCCGGGTGGTGCTGTGCCTGGAGCGCTCCGCGGAGCTCGTCATTTCCATGCTGGGTGTCCTCAAGGCCGGTGGCACGTACGTGCCCCTGGAGCCCTCCTGGCCAGCGGCGCGGCTGCGGGCCCTGTGGGAGGACAGTGGCGCGTGCGTGGTGCTCGCGCAGGCTCGGACGGCGGCGTGGCTGGAGGGGCTCGGGGTCCAGCGGGTTCTCCTCGACGGGGAGGCGGAGGCCCTCGCGCGTGCGCCTCGGACGGCTCCCGCGGTGGAGGTGCACCCGGGGCAGGTGGCCTACGTCATCTACACCTCGGGCTCTACGGGCAAGCCCAAGGGCGTGCTGGTGGAGCACCGGAGCGTGGGCAACACCCTGCGGGCCTC
>NZ_DASVWK010000247.1:0-4898 GCF_036389735.1 Archangium sp.
CAGGGGCACCTGCGTCGAGCCGGCCGTCCCATTCGTCGGCTGGTCCAGGAAGACGAGCTTGGAGGGGGTGGGGAACGGGGTGGAGACCGGGCGCGTGGTGCGCACGGCGTTGCCCGCGTTGTCCTTCACCTCCAGGGCCACGTAGTAGGTGCTGTTGGGCGTGAGGCCGGAGATCTTCGCCGAATCATTGGTGCCCACCGGGAGGGCCGTCGCCACCACCTGCTTCACCGGCATGGCCGCCGCGAAGTCCGCGTCGGAAGCAATGGGCGAGGCGGAGTAGCGCAGGTCGTAGTGGGAGGCCATGCCGAACTGCCCGTCATCACCCACGGCCTTCCAGCCGATGGTGACGGAGGTGGCGGAGACCGCCAGCTCCTCGAGCACGGGCGAGGCGGGCTTCACGTCATCGGTGATGGTGAAGGCGTTGCTGGAGGCGGGGTTGAGTCCGTCCGCCAGGGCCATCAGCACGTAGCCCACGTCATCCTGCGCGATGGAGAGGCCCGAGAAGGAGGCCACACCGTCCACCGGCGTCACGGTGGCAAGGCCCTCCAGCGTCCCGAACTTGTTGAGGCCGAGCGTCACCGCCGGAGTGCTGGCGGCCACCCGGTTGCCGAAGGCATCCAGCAGCGTCACCTCCACACCGAAGGCCGAGCGCACCGAGCGGTTGCCCGGCTGTCCGGTGAAGGCGAACGTCGCGACCGGGCCCGCCACCACACCTACCTCCGAGTTGGAGACGAGGGAGGCGGTGGCCGTGTCCTTCACCGTCACCTGACGGGCGCCGGCCTGCTTCAGCACGAGCCCCGTGAAGACATGGCGGCCCGCGTCGGCCGAGGTGAAGGTGTAGTCCCCGGGCAGCGAGGCCGTGCCGTCCGTGGAGGTGAAGCGCACGGTGCCGGTGTAGTCCGTCACTTCGTTGCCGAAGAGGTCCCGCACGGAGACCTCGGGGCTGAGCGCGGTACCCGCGGCCACGGTCGTCGGCACCTGCGCCACCACCAACGAGGCGGGCGCGGCGGACGTCACGTGGAAGGCCGGACTCGTCGCCCCCGACAGCCCGGTGGCGCTCGCCACCAGCGTGTAGCCCTGCGAAGCCTTCTCGAGCACCAGCGCGGGGAAGCGCGCCACGCCATTCACCGCCGCCACCGACACCGTCCCCTTCAGGGTGGCCGCCGCCGGACCGGAGCCGATCGCCACCGTCACGGTGTTCGTCGCCCCCGTCATCGTCTCGCCATCCGCGTTCTGGATGACGACCGCGAAGACGCCGAGCTCCGCGCCAGCGGTGCCAGTCCGCGGCGACGTGGTGAAGGCCAGCCGGGAGGCCGGCAGCACGATGAACTCGAGGGTGGGCCGCGACGTCAGCATCACCGGGCCGCCCTCGGCCTCCACCGACGCCGTCACCGTCTTCACCCCGGCCACGGTGGACGTCACCGTCGCGGTGGCCATGCCCTGCGCGTCCGTGGGGCTCGCCGGCTGCACCACCGTGGTGGCCTCACCGGAGACCGTCACCTTCACCGTGCGGCCTTCCAGCGGAGTCCCATCCGCCTTGCGCACCGTCACCTTGAGGTCGACGGAGTCCTTCCCGTTGGCCCGGATGGCCTGCACCTTGCTCGCCTCCACCGACGAGCGGTCCGCATCCGGCATCTCGCGCTGCGCTGGCGGGGGGGTGGGATCCGCACCACAACCCGAGCCACATCCAACGGACAGGCCGAGCAGCAGCACGCTCCACGCGAACAGTCGCGCGAGCGTGAGGGGACGATGCGTCATGGACAGCTCCAAGCAGAGAGGGGCAAGCAGCACTCGCCGGCCAGGGGGCCGACGAGAACGAGGTGTCTTTTATCAGACACCCGCCCCCCTGGAAAAACCGCCGCCTGGAGCCGGCTGCCCGCTTCACATGCCCATGGCCTGGAGCATGAGGCCGGAGCCGAGCAGAGACTGGCCCCCGTCACACACCAGGATGGAGCCGGTGATGTACGAGGCCGCGTCGGAAGCCAGGAAAAGCGCGAGTTGCGAGATGTCCTGCTTGGTACCGAAGCGCTGGAGGGGCAGGGCCCGGGAGAGCTTCTGGCGCGTCTCGTCGCCGGGAGCGAGCCGGCGCATGCCCTCGGTGTCGTCGATGGGGCCGGGGGTGATGGAGTTGATGCGCACACCCACCCCACCCCACTCGATGGCGAGGGTGCGGGTGATCATGTCCACGCCGGCCTTGGCGGCACACACATGGGCCTGCATGGCCATGGGCAGGTAGGCCTGGGGCGCGGAGATGTTGAGCACGCAGGCCCCGGGCTTGCGCAGGTGCTCGAAGGCGGCGCGGCACGCGTTGAAGGTGCCGAGCACGTCGATCTCTAGCACCGACTTGAAACCGTTGGAGGACATACCAAGCGCCGGAGCGGGGAAGTTGCCCGCCGCGCCGCACACGAGGATGTCGATCTCCCCGTACGCCTCGCGCGTGGCCTGCATGGCCTTCTCCACGGCCTCGTAGTTGCGCACGTCGGCGGAGAAGCCCATGGCGGTGCCGTGAGCCTGGAGGCCCTTCACGGCCGCCTCCAGCTTCTCCGCGTTGCGGCCGTTGATGACCACCTTGGCGCCCGCCTTCACGAACGCCTCGGCGATACCGAGGTTGATGCCGCTGCTACCGCCGGTGACGAACGCCACCTTGCCCGCCAACAGATCGTCCCGGAACACACCCTGTGCCATGTGACTCCCCTCCTCGGAGGAAGGGAGCCACTTGAACAGAACGCCCGGGGGGCGTCCACGCCCGCGGCGGCTCAGCCGAACTCGACCACCTTCATGCCGAAGAGCCGCTCCACCGCGAGGATGAGCTCGTCGCTCACCTGCACCTTGATGGAGGTGTTGCCGATGAGCGCCTCGGCCTCGTTGGTGAACAGCAGGCTCACGGCCACCGGCGTGGCGCCCTCGTATTTCCTGGCGATCTCCGCCAGCTTCGCCATCCGCTCCTCCGTGGCCAGATCCACCGGCAGCCGCAGCTCCAGCCGCTTGGTGCGCTTCTCGCGCACGGCCTTGAGGCTCTGGATGTCGTCGACGATGAGCTCCGGCACCGGCGTGTCCTCGTCGCGCTGGTTGAGCTGCACGGTGCCCGTCACGAGGATGGGATCATCACTCTTGAGCAGCGGCTCCCAGTGCTCGAAGCCGGGCTTGGGCCCCGCCTTCGTCCACTTGCCGTCCTTGCCCATGACGTTGCGCGTGCCGTCCTTGCCGGGGAAGCACACCAGCTCGATGGAGCCGGACAGGTCCTCCAGCGTCACCCACGCCATGCGCTTGCCCGTCTTGGTGGGCCGCTCGCGCAGCGCCGCCACCACGCCGGCGATGGTGAGCTTCTCGTCCTTGCGCGCGCGCTGCACGGCGGTGATGGGCCGCGCGTAGCGCTTGAGCTCCTTGTCGTACGCGTGCAGCGGGTGGCCGGACACGTAGAAGCCGATGGCCTCCTTCTCCAGCGCCAGCCGCTCCTTCTCCGACCACTCCTCCACCTGGACGTAGTCGTCCTTCATGGCGCCGCCGCCCGAGGACCCACCGCCCAGCATGCCGAAGAGCGAACTCTGTCCCGCCGCCTTGTCCTTCTGGCTGCTGGAGCCGCGGCTCATCGCGCGCTCGATGCTCTCGAAGAGCTGCCGGCGCGGACGCTTCTCGAAGTCGAAGGCGCCCGCCTTCACCAGCGCCTCCAGCACCTTGCGGTTCACCTTGCGCGAGTCCACGCGCTCGCAGAAGTCGAACAGGCTCTTGAAGGGGCCGTCCTTGCGCGCCTCGATGATGGCCTCGATGGCGCCCTCGCCCACGCCCTTGATGGCGCCCAGGCCGAAGCGGATCTTCCCCTCCACCGCGCCGAAGGCCATGTCCGACTGGTTCACGTCCGGCGGCAGCACCTGGACGCCCGACTGGCGGGCCTCGCCGATGTGCAGCACCACCTTGTCGGTGTTGTCCTTCTCGCTGGTGAGAAGGGCCGCCATGAACTCCACGCGGTAGTGCGCCTTGAGCCACGCCGTGTGGATGGTGACCAGGCCGTAGGCCGCCGAGTGGCTCTTGTTGAAGCCGTACTCGGCGAACTTCTCCATCAGGTCGAAGATTTCCCCGGCGACCTTGAGGTCGACGTTGTTCTTCTTGCAGCCCTCGAGGAAGCCGGCCCGCTCGGCCTGCATGACCTCGGCCTTCTTCTTGCCCATCGCGCGGCGCAGCAGGTCCGCGCGGCCCAGGGTGTAGCCTCCCAGCACCTGGGAGATCTGCATCACCTGTTCCTGGTAGACGATGACGCCGTAGGTGTCCTTGAGGACGGGCTCCAGCGCGGGGTGCGGGTACACCACCGGCTCGCGGCCGTGCTTGCGGTTGATGAAGACGTCCACCATGCCCGAGTCGAGCGGACCCGGGCGGTAGAGCGCGCCCGCGGCGACGACGTCCTCGAAGCAGGACGGCTTGAGCTTCATCACCATTTCGGTGAAGCCGCTGGACTCCATCTGGAAGACGCCGGCCGTGTCGCCGTCCGCCATGAGCTTCCACACCTCGGCGTCATCCAGCGGGATGTCCTCGCGCAGGATGGGCTTGCCGTTGGGCGGGTTGCGGTTGATGAGGTTGAGCGCGTTCTGGATGACGGTGAGCGTCTTGAGGCCGAGGAAGTCGAACTTCACCAGGCCCGCGGCCTCCACCTCGTCCTTGGCGAACTGGGTGATGAGGGTGTCCTCACCCGGAGGCTGGTAGGTGGGGACGAACTCCCACAGCGGCTTGTCGGCGATGACCACGCCGGCCGCGTGCATGCCGGGCTGGCGGTGCAGGCCCTCGAGCGCGAGCGCGATCTCCAGCACGTCCTTGGTGGTGACGTCCTTGCCATCCACCTGGCCGATGGCGCTCGGCTTCTCCATCATCTCCTTGAGGCGCGGCTCCTGCTCGATGGCGTCCTTGAG
>NZ_DASVWK010000248.1:0-15721 GCF_036389735.1 Archangium sp.
GTACGCGCCTTCCCCTCGCGGCGCGCGCGCAGCAGCAGCAGGGCGAAGGCGAGCTGCCCGAAGACGTAGAAGGCGATGCCCCCGCGCGAGAGCGACAGCAGCACGCCCGCCCCGCTCAGCACGGCGGTGCCCACGAAGAGGGCCGTGCGCGACCTCGGCCCCCGGGAGAGGGCGAGCCCCAACGACACCGTGGCCGCCAGGGAGAGGAAGGCCGCGAGGTGGTTGGGGTTGCCGAAGGGCGTGAGGAGCGGCGGGCTCGCGAGGGTAAAGGAGAAGACACCGAGGAGCTGGGTGAGGCCGAGCAGCGCGTGCAGCAGGCCCAGCGTGGCCACTCCCGCGCCCGTGACGGCGAGCGTGGCGAGCAGCCGATACCGCGCGCTCCCCGAGCGACACACCTGCACCGCGGCGACGAAGGTGAGCAGGTAGGCGAGGTGCTTGCCCAGCTCGCGCCAGGTGGCCGGCGGCTCCAGCGACAGAGGCCGCGGCCCGTCCAACCCCAGGGGGACGAGGGTGAAGTCCCGCAGCGCGGCGGCCTCGGGAGAGAGGACGGCGAGCAGTCCCGGAGGCAGCGGGAGGAGCTGAAGGAGACAGAGCAGGGCCCCCGCCCCGAGGAGAAGCGCGAACAGGGGCACGTGCAACGCCTGTCGCTGCCTCCGCGCGCCCACGCAGGCCAGCACGAAGGCGAGCCCCGAGAGCACGACGAGGGGCCAGAGCACCCACGTCGGCGCGCTCCCGAGCGCCAGCGGCAGCAGCACCACCAGCACCGACAGCACCGCCTCGGCCCCGAGGGAGTACCGGGAGGTGCGCGAGCGGCTATGGGACTCGGAAGCCATGGACCCCCCCGAGTATGTCACGACTCCACGAGGACACCCGGAACCAGACGGAGCAGGCGATGAGACAAGCACCCGACCTTCCGTCCGCCATTCCTTGCATCCGAGGCGCCATCTGGCATCTTCGCGACCTCCTATGCGCCGCTCCGTCGCCCTCACCCTGCTCTCCTCCGCCCTGCTCGCCCTCGCTGGTTGCAAGAGTCCGTGCCGCGAGCTCTCCGAGCGTCTCTGCGACTGTGTCGAGTCGTTCCAGCGCGACACCTGCATCCGCAGCGTGGCCAACGAGGAGAACAACATCGAGCCGACCGACGAGGAACTCGAGGTGTGCGAGCAGCGGTTGACGACCTGCGTCGACACCCAGGAGAAGACGGTCTGCGAGCGCATCGAGACGGACGAGGGCAAGCAGGCCTGCGGTCTGGCGCGCTGACGCGGCATGCGGCTGGGGGTCATTCCAGAGAATCCCATTGATCGGGTCGTGCTCGCGGCGGGGCTCGTCCCCCTGCCCCTCATCGACACCCAGCTCGCCTTCACGCGCGCGCGGGCGGTGATGGCGGGCGTCGAGCTGGGGTTCTTCGAGGCCCTCAAGGCCCGGGCCAGCACGGCCGAGGAGCTCGCCCGGGAGTGTGGCACGCACCCGCGCGCCACCGAGGCGCTCCTCAACTGCCTGGTGGGGTGTGACTACCTGTCGCACGAGGCCTCGACGCGCCGGTACGCCCTGCGACCGGTGGCTCGCAAGTGGCTCCTGCGCGACAGCCCGCACACGCTCGCCAACAAGCTGCGCTTCCAGTTGCTGGAGTGGCGGTACCTCGATCAGCTCGAGTCCTTCGTCCGCGACGGCAAGTCCATCTCGCTGCACGGAGCGAACAGCGCGGAGCAGTGGCGCGCGTATCAGGCCGGCATGGCCGACATCGGCCGGCTCAGCCTGGGAGAGGTGGTGGCCCGGACGCCCGTGCCGAAGGGCGCTCGCCGGATGCTCGACATCGGTGGCGCGGGCGGAACCTACTCCGCGGCCTTCCTGCACAAGTACCCCGGGCTGCGCTCGAGGATTCTCGACCTGGAGGCGGCGGTCCACCATGCGCGCCCCTTCATGGAGGCGCACCAGCTCGGAGAGCGCCTCACGCTCGACGCGGGCAACGTCCTCACCGATGACCTCGGGGAGGGCACCTACGACTTCGTGTTCATGTCCATGGTGGCGCACCACTTCTCGCGCGAGCAGAACCTCGAGGTCGCCCACAAGGTCTTCCGTGCGCTCACCCCCGGCGGGGTCTTCATCCTCCAGGATGTCGAGCGCGGGAAGCAGCCCTCACCGAAGAATCAGCTCGGCGCGCTGATGGACCTCTACTTCGCCCTCACCAGCGAGTCCGGCACCTGGACCCTGGAGGAGATGCGGGACTGGCTGCGCCAGGGGGGCTTCACCTTGCGCAGGTCCGTGAAGTTCCGCACCTCCCCCGGGCTGGTGCAGGCGATCGGGCGCAAGGCCTGACCGCTACCGCCGGCCCAGGCCCATGTACGTGAAGCCCAGCTCCTGCATCCGCTCCGGGTCGTAGATGTTGCGGCCGTCGAAGATGACGGGAGACTTCATCAGCGCCTTCATGCGCTCGAAGTCCGGGTGGCGGAACTCGTTCCACTCGGTGACGACGAAGAGCGCGTCGGCGCCCTCCACGGCCTCGTAGGGCAGCTGGGCGTAGCGGATGCGGTCGCCGAAGACGCGGCGGGCCGTGTGCTCGGCCACCGGGTCATGCGCCACCACCTTCGCGCCCTTGGCCAGCAGGCCCTCGATGACCTCGATGGACGGCGCCTCGCGCATGTCGTCCGTCTTCGGCTTGAAGGCCAGGCCCCACACCGCGCAGTTGCGCCCGGACAGCGAGCCGAAATGCTTGAGCGCCTTCTGCACCAGCAGCTTCTTCTGGCGCTCGTTGGTGCGCTCCACCGCGCGCAGCAGGTCCAGCTCCAGCCCCTGCTCGCGGCCCTTGGCCACCAGCGCCTTCACGTCCTTGGGGAAGCACGAGCCGCCGTAGCCCACGCCCGGGAAGAGGAAGGGGTAGCCGATGCGCTTGTCCGCGCCCATGCCCTTGCGCACGAAGTCCACGTCCGCGCCCACCTTCTCGCAGAGCGCGGCCATGTCGTTCATGAAGGAGATGCGCGTGGCGAGCATCGCGTTGGCCGCGTACTTCGTCAGCTCGGCCGAGCGCGTGTCCATGTAGAGGATGGGGTTCTCCGTGCGCACGAAGGGCGCGTAGAGCTGTCCCATGAGCTTGCGCGCCCGCTCCGACTCCGTGCCGATGACGACCCGGTCCGGCTTGAAGAAGTCGTCCAGCGCGGCGCCTTCCTTGAGGAACTCGGGATTGGAGACGACGTCGAACTCCACCTTCGTCACCTTGGAGACGGCCTCGCGCACCCTGTCCGCCGTGCCCACCGGCACGGTGCTCTTGTCCACGATGACCGTGTAGTGGCGCATGGCGCGGCCGATCTGCTCCGCCGCGGCCAGCACGTACTGGAGGTCCGCCTCACCGCTCTCGCCCTCGGGCGTGCCCACGGCGATGAACACCACCTGGGAGCGGCTCACCGCCGACGCCAGGTCCGTGGTGAAGGACAGGCGCCGCTCCCGCGTGTTCTTGCGGATGAGTTCCTCCAACCCGGGCTCGTAGATGGGCACCTCGCCCTGCTGAAGTTGGGAGATCTTCCGCGTGTCGATGTCCACGCAGATGACGTCGTTGCCCGAGTCCGCGAAGCAGGTGCCCGCGACGAGACCTACGTAGCCCGTTCCAATGATGGCGATGTGCATGAGCGTCCTGGCCGGATGAGGGCCGGCATGGCTCATACGCTGGGAGGCGCCCCCGGGGGAAGGGGCGAGTCACGTCCAGACGCCCCCCTTACTGCCCGGTGAGCAGCCGGCGCAGCCGTTCCGTGCCCCGGAGATGAGACATCTTTCCAGGTTCACTCGCCGGCTGGACGACCAGCCGATCGAGCAGCTCACGCGTGGCCCGGCGCAGCGGCGGGAAGGCCGGCTCGAGCGCCTTGGCCGTCTCGGGGAAGAGCCGACCGACGAGGGAGAGCGAGGTGTAGAGGGCCCGCTCCAGCCGCCACGCCTTCGCCCGCTCCAGCAGGACCGGCACGTCCAGGGGGCGCGAGTAGAGGAAGCCCATCGACGTGGCCCCCGTCACCAGCTCACGCAGGTCCACGAAGGACAACCAGGGCACCTGGTAGCCGTGGCGCGCGTGCTCCAGGCAGACGAGCAGCACCGCGTCCTCCAGGTCCGGGCGGAACATCGAGGGGCCGTACATCTTCATGGGCTTCGCGCGCTCGAAGACACCCTGGATTTCGGTGCGACGCTGGGGGCCGAGCACATCCGCATAGAGGTAGATGGGGGTGCGGCCGTCGGACACCACCTTCACGGCGCCGCTGGCGGGGTCGTCCGGCTCCGGACGGAAGTCGTGCTGGGCGAGAAACCCGGCGAAGCCGTCCACGTCCATGCGCCGCAGCAGTATCTGGATCTCCAGCACCGGGCGGAAGGCCACGTGCGGGTAGAGAGCGTCGGCGAAGGCCGTGCCACCCAGCAGCAGCAGCTTGCGCCCCTCCAGCTCGTCCACGGTGCGCTTGAAGTTGACGAGCTTCATCACGTTGTCGTTGAGTGAGCCCTGGTAGATGCTCAGCAACTGGTCTCGCGCCCACTCCGGAGCATCCCCACCGGCCAGCCGGAACTCGAGGTTGTAGGAGGCCAACGGCGCCAGCCCCTGCGCGATGACCCAGTCCACGTACTCTTCCCAGGGGGCGTCCCGCAGCGAGCGGCGCTGCGGGTTGAACGAGGCAAGGACGCGGAAGGTGTCGAGCAGACTGGTCGCCATGTCGTCGGAGCTTTAACGACACCTGCGCACGTTACGCAATCAGGAAGCCTGTACGCTCGCTGGGAATAGGGGCGGTCCGGCCCAGGTTCGGCCGCCTTTTCCAATCATGAGCCCACCGCCCCCTCCCCTCCCCGCCGAGACGTCCGAGGCCCGCCCCATCGATGCCACCGAGCGGCTCGACCTGCTCGACGTGCTGCGGGGCTTCGCGCTGGGCGGCGTCTTCGTGTCGAACGTCTATATGTGGTTCAGTGGCCGCGCCTTCATGCCGCGCGCGCAGATGGAGGCCGCCATGGCCTCGGCGTCCCGGATCGACACCATCGCCAGCTACGGCGCCGGCATGCTGGTGTTCGGCAAGTTCATCACCATTTTCTCGTTCCTCTTTGGCCTGGGCTTCTCCGTGCAGATGCTGCGGGCCGAGGCGCGCGGCGCCACCCTCACCCCGCTCTACATGCGGCGGCTGTGCGTGATGTTCCTCATCGGCGCCATGCACCTGCTGGGACTCTGGTACGGCGACATCCTCACCACCTACGCGCTGCTGGGCTTCGCGCTGCTCCTGTTCCGCAAGCGCACCGACAAGACGCTGCTCACCTGGGCGGTGCTGCTCATCCTCGTGGTGCCCCTCGCGGTCAATGGCCTCATGAAGGCGGTTCCCATGCTGATGAGCGGCACCGGGGAAGGCCTGGCCGAGGCGACCAAGGCGGCCATGGAGAAGTCCGCCCAGGTGAGAGCCCAGACGCTGGAGGCCTTCACGAGCGGCACGTACCTCGACGTGGTGCGCGCCAACGCCCGCTACTACTTCAACGAGTTCCTCAAGCCCCTGCTGCCCGTGCTGTTCGCCCTGCTGGGCCGCTTCCTGCTCGGGTACATGGCCGGGCGGCGGCGCCTCTTGCACGACGCGCCCCAGCACCTGTCCTTCTTCCGCAAGGTGCTCGGCTGGGGCCTGCTCGCCGGAGTGATCGGCAGCGGCGCCGGGCTCGTGGTGCAGTACCTGATGCGTCAGAAGATGCTCGACCCGCAGGCGCCATGGCTGATGCTGATGATGCCGGTGCGTCAGCTCAACGAGCTGGGGCTCGCCGCCTTCTACGTGTCGGGCCTCGTGCTGCTCTTCCAGCGTCCCGCGTGGCGGCGGCTACTGCTGGTGCTCGCGCCCGTGGGCCGCATGGCGCTGACGAACTACTTGAGCCAGACCGCGCTCAGCCTCTGCCTGTACTACGGCTTCGGGCTGGGCCTCGTCGGCAAGCTGGGCCCCGCGGCGCTCATCGCGCTCACCCTCGGTCTCTTCTGCGTGCAGGTGGCCTTCAGCCACTGGTGGCTGGCGCGCTTCCGCTTCGGCCCCGCCGAGTGGGTGTGGCGCTCGCTGACGTACGGCAAGGCCCAGGCGATGCGCCAGCCCCCGGCTCCCACCACGGTGCCCCTGGCCGCCGCGTGACACAAAGCGCCTTGACCGAAATCATGGGAAAACCTAAAAAAGCCGGATGAACCGCAAGTTCCTTCCCGCTGTCGTCGGTGTGTTCCTGGCCGCATGCGGCCCCCAGGAGACGGCTCCCGTCGCCGATGAGTTCGGCGCTCCTCTCATCGACGCTCCCGCCGCGCCCCGGACGCAGGGCGACGACGAGACGGGCGACGTGGAGCAGGCGGCGTGCTCTGGCTGTAGCACGTGGGACCCGCAGCCCTCGCTGGCCAACGGCGGCTGCACGGACAACGCCTACAACTGCTACGTCTATCCGAAGTACATCTGCGACAGCGTGCGGCTCACCAACCGCAACACGTGCGGCGAGTACTTCAACCTCAACCCGGGAAGTTGGACGCTGTATGACTCCAGCGGCAACGCGCTGGGCGTCATCACGGCCTCGCAGGTCCGCGTCAACACGGGCATCCGCGCGGTGGACGGCAATGCCACCCTCGGCCGGCTGATGGCGTGGTCCGTGCCCACGACGAACGGAGCCCGGTCGGGCTGGCTGGACACCCTGGCCATGGCCGAGTCCACCACCGGCAACTACGACACCCAGCCGCCGGATCCGGGTGGCAGCATCAGCCTCTGGCACGTCGTCCCGTCCAACAACGCGCCCTACCTGGACCGCAACGGCAACTCGCTCAAGGTGAACCCCACCTGCGTGTCCGGCCAGAACGCGACGGACTACCTGGCGCGCAACGGCAACATGAACATCCTCTACAACCTGCCGGGCACCGACTACGGCTCGCCCACCGCCGGGGTGTATCCGAACAGCACCAACATCACCTTCTACCGGTACTACCCCAGCGTCACGAGCGTGGACCGCGACCTGTGGGACTGCTCCTCGGGCAGCCCGGTGGCGAGCTCGGTGAAGCTCAAGTTCCTCTACGGCTACATGTACGAGAAGCACGTCTCGCGCACGGGCGTCACCGTCATCAAGACGCGCCGCGGCTGGGTGGCCTACCCCAACCTGGCGACCGGCGCCGGCTCACGCGACTACTGAGGCGCGTGACAGCAAGCAACCGTGCTCACCGCGAGCGCAGCACCGCGAGCCCGTCCTCCCGCAGCCGGCGCGCGGTGTAGCGCGCCATGGGCAGCAGCCGGGGCGCCAGCAGCAGCTTCGCCGCCACCCACGCCGGCTTGTGGTGCATCAACTCCGTCTCCAGCAACCGCTCGGCGGTGAAGAAGCGCGCCGCCAGCAACCGCTGCCACGCGGGAGGCGCCAGCGCGGCCAGCACCTCGTCCGGCACCGGCGCGCCCACCAGCCGCCGCGCCGCCTCCAGCGCGTACCACGCCAGGTGTGGAAAGGCCGTCCCCCGCGCCACCTCCACCACCCGCGCCCAGTCCAGCCCGGGGCGCGCCAGCACCAGCAGCTTCAGGTCGAACAGCCACGCCAGCCGCTGGAGCAGGTGGTTGCTCGCGTGCAGCGCGAGGTACACCAGCTCGTCCTCCGCGCGCAGGTAGCGCACGCGCCGGCCCTCCACCCCGGCCTCCTCCGCGCGCGCCAGCAGCGCGTCCGCCTCCAGCGTCTGGCCATAGCCGGCGAGGGCGCGGAAGTGCAGTTCCACCAGCCCCGCCGGCCCCGAGAAGGTCAGGTGGTGCTCGTGCTCCCGCGCATGCGCCGCCGCGTGCTCGCCGAGCGGCTTCAACCCGAGTCCCTCCAGGGCGCGTGACGCCGGGGCCACCTCCGCGTCCGCCACCAGCAGGTCCACGTCCGTGGTGGCCCGCTGGAGGGGCTCCGGGTAGAGGCGCAGGGCCAGCCCGTAACCCTTGAGGAGCACCGGCACCACGCCCACCGCGGCCAGCGTGTCCAGGCTCCGCAGCAGCAGCGCCTTCACCCGCATGCCCTGGGCGGCCTGGGCCAGGGCCTCGCGGCGCAGGCGCGTGCGCACCACCTCCTCCGGCGTCCAGCCCGCGCGCCCCAGCGCCTGCTGCGTGAAGCCCGCGAGCCCGTGCCGGGCCGCCGCGTGGACGAGCGCGTCCGCGTCCATGGGCCCCAGGCCTCCAGGGGCCTCGGGCCAGGCGCGCAGCACGTCCAGGAGCACGCGCGCCCCCATCCCGCTCACCTGCGCATCGCGACGACGCGCCTCGGGTCCGCCTCGGCCTGGGCCGCCAGCTTCGCGGCCCGGTCCCCCACCGCGTCCGCCACCAGCTCCAGCGCGAGCTCCTCGTCCCGGTTGATCTCGGAGCGCCCATCGCTCCAGGCAAGGCGCAACCAGCCGAACGACTGCTCCCCGTCCTTCACCTCCAGGCGCATCTCCAGCGGCAGCGCCGAGCCCGCGGGCCGCTGCGTCTCGAAGGTGAGCCCCTCCCGATGGCCCTCGCGCCACAGCTCGAAGCGCAGCTCCAGGCGGGCGGCGTCCAGCGCTTCGGCCAGCGGGCGCACCGCGCGCCAGATGTCTTTCGCCTCGGTGGCCGCGCGCACCGCCTCGGTCATGTCCTTCACCAGCGAGCGCAGCCGGATGTTCTTGCGCCGCGCCTCGCTCACGCCCCCGGCGCGCTTCAGGTCCAGGTAGCCCAGCTTACGCATCAGCACCGCCACCACCACCGCCATGCCCGTCAGCAGCATGGCGCTCTGCGCGGTGTTGGCCCAGTGCAGGCCCAGCGCCGTCAGGGTGAAGAGAGCACACAGGCCATAGAGCATCAGCACCGCCCCGCGGTGGCTGAGCACCAGCCGGCTCATCATCCGGTGGTGGATGTGCTCCTTGTCCGCGCTGAACATGGGCCGGCCCAGCACCGTCCTGCGCACCATGGCCAGCAGCGTGTCCATGATGGGCAGGCCCAGCGCCATCACCGGCACCAGCATGGCCACGGCGGTGCCGCTCTTGGCGCTCGTCTTGATGGAGACGGCCGCCAGCACGAAGCCCAGGAACATGCTGCCCGTGTCCCCCATGAAGATGGAGGCCGGGTTGAAGTTGAAGACGAGGAAGCCGAGGATGGCGCCCGCCAGCGCCGCCATCAGCAGGCACAGCAGCACGTCGCCCCGGCTGAGCGCGAGGATGAAGTTGGTGCCCACCCCGAAGAAGGCCACCCCGCCCGCCAGCCCATCCAGTCCATCAATGAGGTTGAGCGCGTTGATGACGCCCACCACCCACAGCACGGTGAAGGGCAGGCTGAGCAGTCCCAGCGGCAGCGCCGGCCCGAAGGGGTTGGCGATCAGCTCGATGCGGAAGCCGAGCGCGTACAGCCCGAGCGCCACCAGCAGCTGCACGCTGAACTTCAGCTTCGCGCCCGCGCCGCGCAGGTCGTCATAGAGGCCCAGCGCCGCCACCACCAGCCCGCCGCCGAACAGGCCCCACACCAGCCCTGTCTGTGCGCGGAAGTGGTTGCCCTCCCCTGAGTCCACCAGGAAGAGGACACAGAGCGGGGCGAAGAAGCCGGCCACGATGCCGATGCCGCCCAGGCGCGGGATGGGCCGGATGTGCACCTTCCGGCTGGAGTTGGCCTGGTCCACCCAGCCCCAAGCCAGGGCGCGGTTGCGCACCACCAGCGTCTGCACCAGCCCCACCATCAGCGCGACGAGGAATGCAACCAGATACGTAATCATGTCGGCTTGTGGACTCCTCGGAACGCCCCATGGTGGCCGGGGCAGGGGGGAGCGTCAATATCCCCCCAATATTCCGCTGTGGCTGCTTGTCAGCAGAGGAGCCGACCGGAGACAGAAGCCTCACGCTTCCCTACCCAAGACGGAGGGGGGTTGGGTAAGAGGGGCGGCGTGAACAAGAAGGCTCTGGTCCTCGCCGCCAACGCCGTGGCCCGTCAGGGCGGCCAGGGCCTCAACCTCCACCACATGCTCGAAGCGCTCCGCGAGGACTTCGAGCTGAGCGTCTTCTGCCGCGACGCGGGCGAGCCACGCACCCACCGGGTGCCCCCCTCGCGCCTGTCCACGGCCCTGGGGCGCGTGCCGCTGCTGCGGCGCCGGCGCGACTGGCTGGTGCTGGCGAGCGACCTCCACTTCGACCGTTATGTGGCCTCGCACCTGCCCGCCGCGGACGTCTTCCAGGGCGTGGTGGGCCAGTGCGCCGAGAGCCTCCTGGCCGCCCGGCACCGGGGCATGCGCACGGTGCTGGACGTGGTGAACACCCATGTGGACGACTTCCGCTCCCATGTGGATCGCGAGTCCCGGAGGTTCGGCCTCAAGGGCAACATCGGCCCGCGCATGTACCAGCGCATCCTCCAGGAGTACCGCACGGCGGACGTGGTGCGGGTGATGTCCGAGCGCTCCCGGCGCACCTTCCTCTCGCGCGGTTTCCCCGAGGAGAAGCTGGTGGTGGCCTCGCCGCCCATGGACGTGAGCGAGTTCCCCCAGGCCTCCTTCGCCCATGACGTCTTCCGGGTGGGCTTCGTGGGCCTCATCGAGCCGTGGAAGGGCTTCCACTACCTGCTGGAGGCCTGGGAGTCGTTGAAGCCGAAGGACGCGGAGCTGGTGCTGTGGGGCGGGCCGGGCTCGCGCGCGGCGACGAACCTGATTCGCGAGTTCCAGGCGCGCGACTCCTCCCTCGTGGTGAAGCCGGAGGAGGTGCGCCGGGTGGGCTACGCCGAGGTGTACGGGAAGATGAGCGTGCTGGTGCACCCCTCGCTGGCCGATGGCTTCTCCTATTCGGTGGTGGAGGCCATGGCCAGCGGCGTACCCGTCATCGTCACCGACAACACCGGCGCGGCGGACCTCGTGGAGGAGGGCGTCAACGGCTACATCGTCCCCACGGGGGATGCGCGTGCCCTGCGCGAGCGCCTGGAGCACCTCCACCGCCACCCGGAGCTGCTGCCACGCATGGGAGAGAAGGCCCGCGAGGCCGTGCGGCGCCACCTCTCCCCCGAGAACTTCCGCCGTCCGCTCGTCACCCGCATCCAGCAGGCCCTCGCATGAGCACCCCCGCCGCCACCGGCGCGCCCCTGTCGGACGTCACCGCCGTGCTGCTGTGCGGCGGCAAGGGCGAGCGCCTCCGTCCCTTCACCGAGCACTTCCCCAAGCCGCTGGTGCCCCTCAACGGCAAGCCACTGCTCCAGCACCTGCTGCGCTACCTGTCCCTCCAGGGCGTGCGCCGCTTCGTGCTCTGCACCGGCTACAAGGCCGAGGCCATCGTCCGCTTCGTCGAGGAACTCGCCCTGCCCCCGGAGCTCGAGGTGGTGTGCGTGGACTCGGGCGAGGCCGCCAGCATGGCGGACCGCGTGCTGGACGCGCGCGGGCATGTGCCCGGACGAGCGCTCGTCTGCTACGGCGACACCCTGGCCAACGTGGACCTGGGCTCGCTCTCCCGTCACCACGCGGAGTCCGGTGCCCTGGCCACGATGACGGTGTACCCGCTGCGCAGCCCCTACGGCATCGTCTCCCTCGACGGGGACTCGAACCGGGTGGCGGGACTGCTGGAGAAGCCCGTGCTGCCGTATTGGATCAACATCGGCTTCATCCTCTGCGAGCAGGCCGCGTTGGATGGGATGCGGCGGGGCACGGACCTGGTGACGTTCCTCGGCTCGCTGGCGGAGCACGGGGCGGTGCGGGCGCACAAGCACCAGGACAAGCACCTCACGGTGAACACCGAGAAGGAACGCAACGAGGCCGAGGGGGAGATTGAGTTCTTCACCCTCCTGGAAGGGACGGGAGCATGAGCGGGATGAAAGACAAGCGCGTGGTGGTGACGGGCGGTTCCGGCTTCATCGGCAGCCACCTGGTGCAGCGGCTGCTGGAGCAGGGCGCGAAGGTGGCCGTCACGACGCGCTACGGCAACGTGATGAAGAACGAGCGCCTGCGCGAGGAGTGGACGCGCATCAAGGTGATCGAATCGGACCTGCGCAACCGCGGCGCGCTGGACGAGGTGGCGAAGTTCGACCCGCAGGTGGTGTTCCACCTGGCCGCCTACAACCACGTGGGTGAGAGCTTCCGGCAGGTGGAGGAGTGCTTCGACGTCAACGCCAAGGGCACGGCCAACCTGCTGGACGTGGTGCCCGGCACCGAGGCCTTCATCTACATGTCCACCTCGGAGGTGTACGGCCACCAGGCGGGCGTGCCCTTCGAGGAGACGATGAACCCCGAGCCCATCTCGCCCTACGCCATCACCAAGTACGCGGGCGAGCTGTACTGCCGGATGAAGCAGCGGATGAAGGGCAGCGGGCGCATCGTCGTGCTGCGGCCCTTCAACGCCTACGGCCCCTACCAGAGCAGCAAGGCCATCATCCCCGAGCTCATCATCAACTGCCTCAAGGGCCGGCCCATCCGCACCACCAAGGGCGAGCAGACCCGCGAGTTCAACTACGTGGGCAACCTCGTGGACGGACTCCTCGCCGCCGCCGAGCACTCGGGGCAGATTGAAGGCCCCGTCAACCTCGCCTCGGGCGAGGAGGTGGCCATCCGCGACCTGGTGAAGAAGATCGCCGCGCTCACGGACACCAAGTCCTCCATCGAGATTGGCGCGCTGGAGTACCGGCCCACCGAAATCTGGCGGATGTTCGCGGACAGCTCGCGCGCGCGCTCCCTCTTCGGCTGGACGCCGCGGGTGAACCTGGACGAGGGCCTCAAGCGCACCGTGGAGTGGTACCGCCAGTACCTCGCCAGCGGCGGCGCCCACCTGGAGTAGCCCGCCCCGGGCTCAGGAGGACGAGAGCAGCCCGCGGACGTACTCGCGGATGCCCCGCCGCCGCTCCTGGGCCCGCGCCAGCACGGTGGCCCGCAGGCCATCCGCCTGCTCGGCCAACGCCAGCGCCCGCTCGAAGATGTCCTCCTCGGGCCTGGCCAGGTCCACGTGCCACGCCTCCAGCCCCAGCGAGGCCATGAAGTCGAGGCACTTCTCCCGGTAGCCGAGTGACAGCGTCGGCGTCCCCGCGCAGCACGAGAGCACCGCGGCGTGCAGCCGCGTGACGAGGGTGAGCGTGCACGGGCCCACGAGGTCCATGTACTCCTCGGACGTGCTCGGAGAGAGCGTGGGGTCCTCCGCCCGGCCCACCGCGGCCTTGAGGCGCTGGAGGGACGCGAGGTCGTGCTCGTGCATGGCCACGAAGACGGGCTCCCAGCCCCGGCCCACGAGGTGCTGGATGGCGCGCTCCAGGCCCTCCAGCCGCTCGTAGGGGTAACCCTCGCGCTCCTGCGGCGGCGGCAGGACGAGGTTGACGGCGAACCGGCGCGGCTCCACGGGTCGCATCGGCTCCGCCCGCGCCAGCACCAGGGCCAGGTCTCCAATCACCTCCGCGTGGGAGACGCCCAGCTCATCGAGCTGGGCCTTGGAGTGGGGCCCCCGGACACCCACTGCCCGGAAGTCGCGCAGCAGGGCGCGCCACTCCGTCAGGTCCGGCCGCCGGCTCATGTTGAAGCCCGCGCTCCCCACTCCGGTGCCAAGCGTCCACGCGGGCAGCCCCTGCTGGAGCGCCGCGCGCACCGTCACCAGTCCGTACGGGTTGATGAACGTACCCCCACCGAGGACGAACTGCTGGAAGTAGCGCCGGCCGGAGAGCCCCAACCACGCCAGGCGCTCCTCGTGCCGGGGGTAGCGGAAGGAGGCGACGCGCACGCCCTCGAGCACCTGCTCCGCGGCCTCGAAGAGGGCGTCGTCGCCGAGGTTCCGCCAGCCATGTCCTCCCGCGTACGCCACCCGGGGCCGGTCCTCCAGGAGGTATTGGAGTCGCTCCTGGACAGCGCGGGTGTTGGAACGGACGGCCTCGAGCAGGGAGAGCATCGGGAGAACGGGCGAAGTTTGCCCTCCAATCATACACCCTTCGGGCATCGCACCCGTCGTGAATTACCGCGTACGCCCGCTCCCTCCACGAGAGGACGCCCGGGCCACCAGGATGGCTGGCGGAGCCCTTCCCTGGAGAGCACACGGCCGTGAAGACGCCTGGACAGCCCCTCCTCGGTGCGCTCGGCCGGGAGTTCGAGCGGGTGTACCTGGAGGTATGCGCACAGGGATACAAGGCGCTGGAGCGCACACGCGCCAACCACCCCGCGACACGGGACAACCCGTGGCAGCACCGCCCGGCCTGGCCGCCCTCGTATGAGGCCTATGGCCGCTACCGCTTCCCGCTCGCGAGGTCCGCCCTGGCGCCCCTGTACCTCGCGCTGGACCGGTGGGTGCGTCGGCTGGGCCCCGCCGCGCGCACGCGGCTGTGCACCCAGCTGCTCGTCACCGCCCAGGTGCCTTGAGCAGCGCGTCCAGTGCCTCCACGTGCGCGCTGGCGTTGAAGCGCCGGGCCATGCGCCAGGCCCCCTCACGCAGTCGGGCATGGTGCTCCGGGTCGGCCAGCGCCCGGACGAGGGCGTCGGCGAGTCCCCGCGTCGTGGGCGGCTTGCCCGGGGCGAGCTCACCGGACACGCCCGGCTCGCACCAGTCGGGAATGCCGCCCACCTCGAAGGCCACCGAGGGCAGCCCCACCGCGCCCGCCTCCACTCCCACCATGCCGAAGGGCTCGGGCCAGACGCTGGGCACCGCGAGCACGTCCGCCTCTCGCATCAGCCGCTCCCGCTCGGCCCGGTCCACCCAGCCCGCGAAGCGTACCGGCACGCCCCGCTCCACCGCCTCCGCCTCCATGCGCGGGCGCTCCGGGCCATCTCCGGCCACCACCAGCTCCAGTTCACGGCCCAGCGCCTCGCGGGCCCGGGGCAGGGCGCGCACCAGCTCCACCCCACCCTTCAGGTCCGTGAGCCGCCCCACCATCAGCACCTGCCCGGACGCGGGCCGCGGCGCGGGCGGCTCGGCATCCGGCACCACATCGCCGAACAGGGGCACGCACACCACCCGGGCCTCGGCGAGCCCATGCCGGAGGTACTCCTCGCGCATGGCCCGGCTGCCCACCAGGACGGTGCCGTAGCGGTGGATGAGGGAGAGGCGGCGTCGCTGGTAGCGGTACTCCCGCAGGGCGGTGATGGGGCTTCGCCCACCGCAGCGGCGCGGCAGGTAGTGCACGAGGCACCCGGGGCCCAGCACGCGCTCGCAGGGAGAGGGCGAGGGCGAGGCCTGGCGCTTCATGCCGCTGATGCACGTGCCGTAGTAGGCATGGAGGAAGAGCAGCGCCGGGTAGCGCTCCAGCAGCGCCTCCTCCAGGTCGAGGTCCTGGACGCCGTGCTGGTAGACGCGGTCGGGCCGCCACGCCGCCACCGCGTCGAGTACGCCCTGACGCCCGAGCGCGGCGAGGCTCCACACGGGGAACTCCAACCCGCCGTCGATGCGGGCCTGGCCCGAGGCGGCGTCGTGCTCGAAGAGGAGCCCGGGCTGAATCCCTCGCGCCTGGAGGAGCGGCAGCAGCGTGCGCAGGTGGGACTCCACCCCTCCCACCACGGCCCGGTGCCGCGTGACGAGGAGGATGCGCGCACCGTGGCTCATGGCGCTCCCGTGGGCTTCGACATGGACAGGCGCGCGAAGAGCGCGTTCCACCGGGGCCGCACGTAGGACTCCAGCGGCCCGTGGAAGGCGGCGGGGCCCACCACCCCGGCGTACACCAGCACGGTGGCGATGGACACCCCGACGAGTCCGAGGACGTGAGGAGGAGACCAGAGGAGGGCGACTCCGGCGGCGAGCACCAGCACCACCAGGGTGCGCCAGCCCCAGGGCACCAGCGGCCGGAGGAGCTGCCCGACCGAGGTCTCGGAGTGGCGTGCCAGCGCGCGCAGG
>NZ_DASVWK010000249.1:0-2742 GCF_036389735.1 Archangium sp.
CAGCGTCGTCTCGCGCGCGCCTCCGAACACCAGCCAGTCCTCGGCCCACAGCGCGTCCAACAACTTCCCGAAGTGCTCCTCCATCTCCAGGCGCAGCGACTCGGGCAGCCCCGGCACGTCGCTGAACTCCGAGCAGTCCCTCAGGAAGCGCTCCACCGCCTCGCCTTCCCCGGGCCGCTCCGGCACCTCGTGCGAGAACGAGAACGCCATCGCCCCGTCCAGCAGCCGCGCGAGCTCCTCCCCGCACGTCACCAACGCGAGCCGCGCCCCGTCCTCCTCCCGCACCAGACCGTCCTGGCGCAGGAACGTCTCCCCCGCCAGCGTGTCGAGTTTCATCCTGTTCGCCACGTCCCCTCCCGGAACCGCGCGATCGCCACAGTACCGGGCCGCGCCCCTCGTGGCAGCCACTTCCCGCTTCCTCGTGATCCTCCCCGCGCGCTGTCCGAATTCCACCCACCTCTGTCCTCTTCCAGGACAGTGCGGGGGGGTGACATGTAACCCCTTGGTTTCACGCCCTTCTCCCCCGGCGTGAAGCCCCGGCGCCGACAGGGCCCGCGATTGACTGGAGCATCAATGCTCCACTTCTCCCACATGACGCATCGCGGCGCCCTCGGAGCCGTGACGCACGGGTGCTGGCGTGAGGTTTGCTGGGGTTGCTCCTTGTTCGGGAGAGACCCGATGCTCCCGCGCTCCACGAAGCACCCGCGGTACCCCCTTACCCCTACCGCCCCGACCCGGCTCCGCCTGGCGGGGACACCCCAGGAGTGCCCATGAAGAAGCCGCACCCCCTGCTGGCGGCGCTGTTCGCCGTCGGCCTCGCCACCCAGGCCCACGCCGGTGCCGCCAAGACGACCTACCCCGTGGTGTTCGCCCACGGCATGGCCGGCTTCGACAACATCCTCGGCTATGACTACTGGGGCGACGACTACGGCATGTTCGTCGGCGACTCGTGCCAGTTCGCGGAGATCGGCTGCAACGAGGACATCGACGGCGGCCAGCAGTCCTTCGTCGCCCAGGTGCAGCCCTTCCAGACGTCCGAGGTGCGTGGCCTGGACCTGGCCAACGACGTCGAGGGCTACCTGGCCAGCGTGGGCGCCACCCGCGTGAACCTGATCGGCCACTCGCAGGGCGGCCTCGACATCCGCAAGGCGGCCAAGGTGCTCTACACCCGCAAGGGCTACACCGTGGTGAGCGTGGCCGTCAGCGTGTCCTCGCCCCACCGCGGCTCGCCCGTGGCCAAGTACATCCTCGACCTGAAGCCCGGCGTCACCAGCGTCGTCGCCACCCTCGCCAAGTACTACGGCGACATCGTCTACCAGGCGGGCAATGACGCCTACGCCGGTGCCAAGCAGCTGGTCCACAACGACTACAGCTCCACCGACGGCGTCACCACCGGCACCAAGGCCTTCAACGTCAACAACCCCATCGACTCGCGCTACGCCTCCCGCTACGTCTCGCTCCTCACCGCGCAGAACGGCGTCAACGTGAACCCCGCGCTCTGGCTGCTCAGCGAGTTCATCTACGACATCGACGGCGACGGCTACTGCCTCGAGGACTGCGACAACGACGGCGCCGCCGGCAAGGGCGACGGCTACGCCAACGAGACCGATGACGACGGCCTGGTGGGCATCAACTCCCAGCAGATGGGCTACCGCCTCAAGTACTCCGAGTCCGCGCTCGGCTTCGACTACGTGGGCACCGACTCCAACGTCCCCTACATGGGCAACATCAACACCCCCAGCGCCTCCTCGCAGATGACCTCCATGTCGAGCGTCATCATCCAGGACCACATGGACGTGGTCGGCGTGGGCCCGGACACCTTCGACGAGCCCGAGTTCTACGCGGCCATCTTCGACTACATCGCCGCCTACGACTGACGTCTGCCTGAAGCACCCCCCGGAGGGCCCCCCCATGTGCGCATGGGCCTTCCGGGGGTAGCATCTCCCCTCATGAATCGTCGGAAGTCCCCCCTCCTGGTCGCCCTCGTGCTGCTCCTCGCCGGCTCGGCGCTGCTCGTCTACAAGACGCGCCCGACCCAGGAGCCGTCCCCGGACGTGGCCCCGGTGAAGGTGGGGGCACGCGGCACCACCCCGAACACCCACCCCGCGACCGCCGCCTCCGCCGCGAGCCTCCAGGAGAGTTCGCGCGGGCCGGTGCGCCTGCCGGAGGACCTGGTCTCCTACCTGCGCTCGCGCTACGGAGCGCGCATCCGCGAGCCCCACACGCAGATGCGCATGCTGGAAGAGCTCATGCGCCACTTCCAGCGGCTCAACCCCACGGGCTGGGAGGCGGACCTGCTCGCCCTCGTCCAGCAGGCCTTCCCCGAGCTGTATGACGAGCTGGCCCTGCGGCTGCGCCAGCGTCTGGACTACGGGCGTTGGATGCGGGAGCACAGCGCCGAGCTCCAGGACAAGCCCGCCGCCGAGCGCCGCGCCGCCCTGTGGGAGGAGCGCAACGAGATTTTCGGCAAGGAGGTCGCCGAGAAGCTCTGGGCCGGCGAGCTGCGCAATCAGTCCGTGGCGGACGCGCTGACGGCCATCAACGCCCTGCCCGATGCCACCGTCAGTGACCGCATGGCGAAGTACAAGGAGAGCCTCGCCAAGACGTACGGCCAGGACACCGAGGCCTATATGAAGGCCCACCAGCAGGAGCTGATGAACCACTTCCTCGACTTGAGCTCCGTGCAGAAGGAGCTGGCCAGCCTGCCGCCCGCGCAGCGCTCCGAGAACCTGCGCACCATCC
>NZ_DASVWK010000250.1:0-28390 GCF_036389735.1 Archangium sp.
CGTCTCCTGCTCCCCGTGAGTCGCGCTCAGCGCCTCGTGCTTCCTGGCATGGGATGCTGGGGGCAACGCGCGGGAGGAACCATGCCGAAGCCGTTGATCACCACCGTGGGTTGCTGCACCAGCACCACGGCCCGCATCTGCATCACCACGAAGGGGGGTCACGCTCATGCCCGGCTCGCCTTCCGCTCGGGAGACGGCGTGTTCCAGGAGCGGACCCTGCGGCTGACCCAGCCCGAGGGCTCCTCCTTCTTCCATGGCACCTTCGAGCTGGACGGCCTCGCCGAGTCCTCCACCCTCGAGTACGCGGTGTCCGTCTCGGGCACGGTGGAGGGGCTGCCCCCGCTGGAACAGCTCTCCCGGTTCGAGAGCCGCGGGCGCTTCCGGCTGCTGCCTCCACCCGGCCATCCGCTGCGGGTGGGCCTGGTGAGCTGCACTGGTGACCACACGGTGCGCGAGCACGGCCGGCGCCATGCCATGTGGAAGCGGCTGGGCGAGGTCGTCGCGGCGGGGGAGGTGGACCTGCTGCTGCACGTGGGGGATCAGATCTACGCGGACGTCATCCGCGAGCTGTGGCAGCGCGATGACCTGGACGACGACCTGACACCGCACCACCCGGAGCTGATGCCTCGGCTGCGCGAGGCCTTCCGTGGCCTGTATTGCGACACGTGGCAGCGGCCCGAGGTGGCCGCGGTGCTCGGCTCGGTGCCCTCGCTGATGATGTGGGACGACCACGACATCTTCGATGGATGGGGCTCGTACGACGAGGTGACGCCCGCGGATCGCGCCTTCTTCGAGGCCGCGAGGACGGTCTTCGAGGAGATGCAGGCGCGGCACAACCCGCCGGGGTTCAGCGACTCGTACGGCTTCGGGTGGGTGTGCAACGGCGTGGGCTTCCTGGTGCTCGACGGGCGCACGCACCGCAGCTGGAGGGACCAGACGATCATCGGCCGGCGGCAGTGGGCCGAGGTGGATGCGTGGCTGGAGGCGCAGGTGTCCGCCGGGCTTGAGCGGCTGTTCGTCATCACGGGCATCCCCCCGCTGCACGCGCAGGTGGCGGCGGCGTGCAAGCTGCTGGAGAAGCTGGGGCTCACGTCCTTCCTGGGGGACGTGAGGGACTCGTGGATGGCGCCCAACAACAGCGAGGAGATGCGCAAGCTGCTCAACCGACTCTTCGAGTTCCGCAAGCGCGCGCCGGGCACGGAGGTGACGCTGCTGGGCGGAGACGTGCACGTGGGCACGACGGCGCGGCTGCGCTCGCGGATGCCGGCCCACAAGCGGAACGACTCGGACGAGCCGGAGATCACCCAGGTGGTCTCCAGCGGCATCGGCTCCGAGCCACCCGACGGGCTGGTGCGCAAGGTGGTGGAGCTGGGCACGGGCTCCGAGTCGGTGGACATGTACCAGGACCTCTTCACGGGGAGGCTGCTGGAGCTGCCGGGCAACCCGGATGGACGGTTGCTGTTCCGGCGCAACTTCGCCGTGCTGGAGCTGGGCACGAGCGGCCGGTGGGACCCGGACCGCAACCTGCGCGTGCGCTTCTTCGCCGAGGGCCTGGAGCGCCCCATCGAGCAGACGCTGCTGGCGCTCTGACGAGGGGCCCTGAACCCCGGTCTCGGGATTGCACAGCGCGGGGGGCATGATGAAATCCCCTCTCATGGCCCCCCGAGATCCCGAGTCCACCGAGCGAAACGCCCCGTCCGTGGAGGCGGCCTTCCAGGCGGCCCCAGAGGAGATGGTGGCGGAGATCCTCGATGGGGAACTGCACCTCAGCCCTCGCCCGGCTCGCCCTCATGCCAACGTGGCGTCGAACTTGGGAGGCCTCCTCCTGGCGCCCTTCAAGTTCGGCAGGGGGGGACCGGGTGGCTGGGTCATCCTCGTTGAGCCAGAGCTTCACCTCGGCCCCCGTCCAGACAAGCTGGTGCCGGACCTCGCCGGGTGGAGGCGCGAGCGCCTGCCTCAGGCTGTCGGAGGGGATGACGCCCCCGCGCATTACGACCTCGCCCCGGACTGGGGCTGTGAGGTCCTCTCCGAGCGCACGCGACGCAGGGACAAGGGCCCGAAGATGCGCATCTACGCCCGGGAAGGGGTGCGGCACCTGTGGCATGTGGATCCGCTCGCCCGCACGCTCGACATCTTTCGGCTCCAGGGGGGCGACTGGCTCCTCATTCATTCCCTCACCGGGGAGGAGCGGGTCCGCGCCGAGCCGTTCGAGGCCATCGAGTTCGACCTGGCGCTCCTCTGGTCCGAGTAAGGGCGTCCGCCTACACGGTGGGATGCCGGGCTGGGGGGCGGCCATGCGGATAGCGGGCATGTCCCGCGCCCGTCACGGGTATAAGGCGGCGCCAATGGCCGTCCGTTTCGAGCTCGTCACCACCGACCCCACCGGGGCCCGTGCCGGGGTGCTTCACACCCGCCGTGGCTCCATCCCCACGCCCGTCTTCATGCCGGTGGGCACCCACGCCTCCTTCCGCCACCTCGGCATGGAGGAGGTGAAGGCCACCGGGGCGAAGATCCTCCTGTCCAACACGTACCACCTGATGCTCAAGCCGGGCATCGACGTGTTCCAGCGCTTCGGCGGCATCCACCCCTTCATGCAGTGGGATGGGGCGGTGCTCACCGACTCGGGCGGGTTCCAGATCTTCTCCCTCCCCGAGGATCGGCTCATCACCGAGAAGGGCGCGCACTTCCGCAGCTTCTACGACAACAGCCGCCAGCTCCTCAGCCCCGAGTCCAGCATCGCCATGCAGCAGGCGATCAACTCGGAGATCATGATGGTGTTGGACGTGTGCATCGACTCGCGCACGGACGAGCCCGGCACGCGCGAGGCCATGGAGCGCACCCACCGCTGGGCGCTGCGCAGCCTCGCGGCCAAGAATCAGGTGGACACCGGCCAGGCCCTCTTCGCCATCGTCCAGGGCGGCGTCCACCCGCACCTGCGCGACGAGAGCGCCGCCTTCCTCACCCAGCACCCCTTCGACGGCTTCGCCATTGGCGGCCTCGCGGTGGGCGAGACGAACGAGGAGCGCAAGGCCATGACGGCGCGCGCCGCCGCGTCGCTGCCCCAGGACAAGCCGCGCTACCTCATGGGCGTGGGCACTCCCACGGACCTGCTGGAGGCCGTGCTCCGGGGCGTGGACATGTTCGACTGCATCATCCCCACGAAGATGGCGCAGCAGGGCTACGCCTACACCTTCCAGGGCCTCGTCCGGATTACCCGCCAGGCGTTCCGGTTGTCGGACGAGCCGTTGGACGCCACGTGCGACTGCTACGTGTGCAAGCGCTTCAGCCGCGGCTACCTCCAGCACCTCATGAGCGGCAAGCACCACACGGGCTCGCGCATGCTGTCCGTACACAACGTGCACCATTACCAGCAGCTCACCTGGAAGATGCGCGATGCCATCCTCAAGGGCTCCTACGCCCAGGCCTACCGCGAGCTGAAGCAGGCCGTGGCGACGCCCAAGGACCTCAAGGACGCGAAGCTCGAGGTGGGCCCCGGGGCCGTCACCCTCAAGGAAGTGGGCTGAGCGCTTGGACTCCGAGAACCCTCGCGACGGCGACTTCGAGCTGGTGACGTTGCGCAACGGCTCGCGGGCAGTGCGGCACCTCGGGCATGGCGAGGTGATGCACCCCGCGGTGGGCCCGTGGCAGGAGGCCCTGCGCCTCTACGTGGAGCAGCCGCGGCTGGCCGAGCGCCTGCGTACCCCCGGCGCGCCCCTCGTCATCCACGATGTGGGCCTGGGGGCGGCCACCAACGCGGTGGCGGCGCTCACCTGCGCGCGAGAGCTGGGCGCCGAGCGCCGGCGCGCGCTGGAGGTGGTGAGCTTCGAGGTGGACCTGGCGCCCCTGCGGCTCGCGCTGGCGGACGCGGCGGGCTTCCCCTTCCTGCAACCCTTCCGCGAGGCGGCCGAGGCCCTCATGCGTGACGGGGTGTGGGAGGGCGAGGGCCTGCGCTGGCGGCTGCACCTGGGGGATGCCCAGGGGTACATCGGGGCGGGGCTGCCGAGGGCGGACCTGGTGTTCTTCGACCCGTTCTCCCCGGCCTCCAACCCGGAGATGTGGACGACGGCGGTACTGGCGCGGGTGCGGGCCTGCTGCCGGGAGGACGGGGAGGGGGCGCTGCTGATGACGTACAGCGCGGCCACGCCCACCCGCGTCACCCTGCTGCTGGCGGGCTTCTACGTGGGGGCGGGCCTGTCCACGGGCGCGAAGGGGGAGACCACGGTGGCCGCCACGCGCCGCGAGTCCCTGACCGTCCCCCTCGGGGAGCGCTGGCTGGACCGGTGGCGCCGCTCCTCGTCCCGGACGCCTCATGGGGAGCCCCTGACGCCGGAGCTCGAGGCGCGGGTGCTCGCCCACCCTCAGTGGTCCGTGCGCTGACCCCTATAAAGGAGAAGAGGGTCACCCCCCGCAGGCGGTGACCCTCCGATTCCGTCTCGCGAAGCCCGCCGGTTACGCCGGAGGCCGCGTCGCGGACTCTCCGCCGCTCGAGGCGAGCTGGGGCTCGACCACGGCGTCGGCCTGCTCGGACCAGCGGACGTGGTAGGTGGCGGACTGCCCGTCGAAGCCCTCGGGGACGACGGCGACCCGCTGCCCACCGGCCAGCTCCGCCGTCCGGGCCAGTACGCCCGCCGCGAAGGTCGGCTGATCCGCCATGATGTCGTTCACCCACATCTCCATGGAGGTGGGGCTGCGCTCCACGATTCGCACCTCACTGCAATTGGTGCTGGTCCGGAAGCCGAGCTTCGCCTGCGTCAGGACCCTCCGGGGACCGGCCAGCCGGACCATACCGAGCAGGGCGCGCCCGAAGAGGGTGGCGAAGTAGCCATCGATGAAGCGCTCACCGAGCGAGTAGTAGGCGGCCTCGGTGGGCATTCCCGCGTAGACGTGATCCGCCGCGATGCGGAGGTACTGCTTCCACTGCTCAAGCGTGTAGGTGGGAGAGAGCTTCTGCTCAAGGTCGAGTCCCGCCTCGCGCAGGCGCATGCGGCACGCGGGCGTGAGTCGGTTCTCGAGCGCCTTGAGGAAGAGCGCTTCGACGGTCCCTGCATAGACGAGCTGTTCGCCGGCCATAGGGCTGTCGGTATATCCGGTTGGCAGCCGTCCACGCTACATGCCTGTTCAGGGAGCATGCACTTATGCACATCCAGTGAACAAAAATCCGGGACGGAGTACGTGGACGGAACTCGAAGTGATTCGGGGTTTCACAGCGGGTGCTGTCTCATGATGTAGGATGGAGGGATACAGCGCTTCTCACGGGCCGGCGTGGAGCGGAAGGGGAGATCCATTGCGATCCCGTGTGTCGTCGATGCTCTGTCTGGCCGTGGTGTGTGGGGCCCTCGAAGGGTGGGCCCAGAGCGCTCCGGTAATGCCCTCCCTCGTCGCGGATCTGACTCCGGGCACCGAGTCCTCGACCCCCATCCATCTGGCGACCGTGGGCCATCGGGTCTTCTTCTCCGCCGATGATGGGGTCCAGGGCCGGGAGTTGTGGGTGAGTGAGGGACGGGGCCCGGGACCTTCCTCATCCGGGAGCTCCGGCCGGGCCCTGAAGGAGGGCGGCCCAAGCTCCTGGCGGTGCTGGGTGAGACGCTCTTCTTCTCCTCCGCCTCCGGCCCCTCCGGCATCTGGGTCAGTGACGGGACGCCGGCCGGTACGTTCCAACTGGGACCTGACGACCTGTTCTCCGACGGCCCCGTGGTCTGGAACGGGAGGCTCTACTTCTTCTCCAGAGCCGTCCTGCGGAGCAGTGACGGAACGGTAGCTGGCACACGTGCCGTCAAGGATTTCGGGGGAATCGGCTACGCCAACACCATGGTCGCCGCGAGGGATGGCGTCTTCTTCCTCGTGGAGCTCCCCGAGCCAGTGGGAGGCATTCACCGCCAACTGTGGAAGAGCGACGGGACAGAGGCGGGCACCGTGCTCGTCAAGGACACCGTTCCCGGCGCTGCGGGCCTGGAGTTCACGTCCTCGCTCGTGTCCCAGGGGCTGCTCTTCTTCCTCGAGCGGGACGCGGCGGGCGCCTTCCGGTGGTGGAGGAGCGATGGGACGGAGGCGGGTACCTTCGTCCTCGAGACGTTCCCGAAAGAGGTAGGGCCGCCCGTACTGCGAGATGCGCCGGGTGGTCCGCTCTTCCTGCTGGTGGCGGACGGGCTGTGGAAGAGCGATGGGACGGAGGCGGGCACCGTGCTCGTCAAGGACCTCGACACCCATCCCGCCAGCTCCGCTTTCAAGGCGCTCGCGTTCAAGGGGTCGCTGCTGCTGAGCGGCGGGGGGGCCACCTCGAGCGGGGTGTGGCGCAGCGATGGATCGTCCGCTGGCACGTCCCTGATCCACCCGAGAGTTCCGCTGGAGTTGATGGAGCTGGAGGCAACGCTCCTCTTCGCCTTCAGCGATGAGCTGTGGAGGAGTGATGGGACGGCCACGGGCGCGAGTCGGCTCAAGGCCCTCACCCCCAGCTTGAACCCCAAGGTGATGCGCAAGGCCCACGGGTTGGCCTACTTCCCGGACTTTGGGCAGGAGGCAGATGGGGGGCTGCCCACGGCGATATGGACGTGGAGGAGTGATGGGACGGTGGAAGGGACGTTTCCCCTCATTCGGAATCAAGGGGTGAGGGATGTGGCCGAGTTGCCTGGGACGACCCTGATCTCCGACTTCTATCTCTGGAGGACGGATGGAGCCGTGGCGGGCTCGACTCCCTTGCTCGACAGGGAGAACCTTGAATATCCCCCCGAGCACAGGGACCGTGGCCTCCGCGGCATGGGGATGCTGAACGGGGTGGCCCTCTTCACGGGAATCAATGGAGCTGGGCGCGGTCTCTGGAGGAGTGACGGCACCCGGGAGGGATCCTTCATGCTCACCCCGTTCCTGCTGGAACCCTTCTGGCGCCCGATCGACATCAACATGGAGATCGTGGGCGGGCAGGCCCTCTTCTCCGGTGATGGGAAGCTGCCCGGTGATGGGCTGTGGATCACCGATGGGACGAGGGAGGGCACGTGCCTGTTCAAGGACTTCCTGCAGGGTCCCGGTGGAGGCGTGCCCTCCGACTTGAGGGCTCTGGGCTCTCGGCTCCTCTTCAACGCCTACGACGAAGTCCACGGGCGCGAGCCGTGGGTGAGTGAGGGGACGCCCGAGAGGACGGTGATGCTCGCGGACATTGCCCCGGGCGCCCTCGGCTCGAACCCCACGATGTTGGAGCACGTGAACGGAAAGCTCTTCTTCACCGCGGACGATGGCACGCACGGGCGCGAGCTGTGGAAAAGCGATGGGACGCTGGCGGGGACGGTGCTCGCCGGGGACATCCGCCCGGGGCCCGGGGGCTCGAATCCGGAGGCACCGGCGCTGGCCGTGGGGGACCGGTTCTACTTCCTGGCGGATGACGGGGTGCATGGCCGGGAGATGTGGGGCTCGGGGCCCGTGGCGCCGGGAACGAGCGCGCCCCCCGAGAGCCCCGTCACCTGGACCTCTCCCTGCCGTGTGAACCCGGACCCCGACCCGGAACCAGAGCCAGAGCCGCGGCCGGAGCCGACACCGTTGCCCGGGTGCGGCTGTGGAGCGGTGTCACCGGGCGTGGCGCTGGCATGGGCGTTGGCGCTGCTGCCGTTGCTGGCGCGGCGGGGCCGGCGCTCCCCCCGCTGAGACGGAATGGGGGAGAGGGCTCCATCCGTTACCTCTAGAAGGTTCCGGGCGGCCCCGCCTAGAGTCCGCTCCTCCATGGTCACGATCGAAACCTCCCGTGCGCCGCTCGCGGCGCTGCTACCCGACCGCTCGCAGGGTCCCTTGAGCTCCGACGAGGTTCTCAGCCGCTTCGTGGGCTGGGTGGAGTCCACGGGCCTGTCCCTCTACCCGGCGCAGGAGGAGGCCATCCTGGAGCTGTTGGGGGGCAAGCATCTGTTCCTCAAGACGCCCACCGGCTCGGGCAAGTCGCTGGTGGCCATGGCGCTGCACTTCAAGGCCATGGCCGAGCGCAAGGTGTCCTTCTACACCTGCCCCATCAAGGCGCTTGTGAACGAGAAGTTCTTCGCCCTGTGCGAGGCCTTCGGCCCGGAGAACGTGGGCCTGCTCACCGGCGACGCGGCCATCAACCGCGAGGCGCCCATCCTCTGCTGCACGGCGGAAATCCTCTCCAACCTGGCCCTGCGCGACGCCACCCTGCGCGCGGACTACGTGGTGATGGACGAGTTCCACTACTACGCGGATCGCGAGCGCGGCATCGCCTGGCAGCTGCCGCTCATCACCCTGCCGACGACCACGTTCCTGATGATGTCGGCGACGTTGGGCGACACGCACCTCATCGAGGAGCGGCTCCAGGAGTTCTCCGGCCGCGAGGTGGCCAGCGTGCGCAGCGCGCTCCGCCCGGTGCCGCTGGACTTCGAGTACCGCGAGACGCCGCTGCACGAGACGCTCCAGGATCTCATCCGCGTGGGCAAGGCGCCCATCTACCTGGTGAACTTCTCGCAGCGAGCCGCGGCCGAGCAGGCCCAGAACCTGATGAGCGTGGACTTCTCCACCAAGGAGGAGAAGGAGGCCATCCGTCAGGCGCTGATGGAGGCGCCCTTCGACACGCCCTACGGCAAGGAGTTCCAGCGCTTCCTGCGCCACGGCATCGGGATGCACCACGCGGGCCTGCTGCCCAAGTACCGGCTGATGGTGGAGAAGCTGGCGCAGACGGGCCTGCTCAAGGTCATCAGCGGAACGGACACACTGGGCGTGGGGGTGAACATCCCCATCCGCACGGTGCTCTTCACGCAGCTCTTCAAGTTCAACGGCGACAAGCTGGCCACGCTGAGCGTGCGCGACTTCCAGCAGATCGCCGGGCGCGCGGGTCGCAAGGGCTTCGACACCCAGGGCAGCGTGGTGGTGCAGGCGCCCGAGCACATGATCGAGAACGTGAAGATCGCCCAGAAGGAGGCGAAGGGCGGCAAGCGTCTGCCCCGCAAGCAGCCTCCGCAGAAGGGCTTCGTCAACTACGACAAGAACACCTTCGAGCGCCTCCAGACCGGGCTCCCCGAGCCGCTGGAGTCCCGCTTCGAGGTGACGCACGGCTTCCTCCTCAACCTGCTCCAGAGCGAGATGGTGGGTGGGGCCGAGGGCTACCAGCGACTGGTGCGGCTCATCTTCCGCTCGCATGGCTCGGAATACATCAAGCGCCGCAACCTGAAGGAGGCGGCGGCGTGCTTCCGCACCCTGCGCAACGCGGGCCTGGTGCTCGTGCAGAAGGGCGAGGGCGGCTCGGGCGCGACGGTGGCGTTGGCCCCGGGGCTCCAGCGGGACTTCTCGCTCAACCAGACCCTGTCGCTCTACCTGCTGGACACGCTGAACAAGCTGGACCACGAGGCGGAGACGTACGCGCTGGATGTGGTGACGCTGGTGGAGTCCATCGCCGAGAACCCGGACGTGGTGCTCTACGCCCAGCTGCACGAGCTCAAGGGCCAGAAGATCAACGAGCTGAAGGCCCAGGGCATGGAGTACGACCAGCGGATGGAGGAGCTGGAGAATCTCGAGTGGCCCAAGCCCAACCGGGACTTCATCTACACCACCTTCAATGCCTTCGCGGAGAAGCACCCGTGGGTGGGCGCGGAGAACATCCGGCCCAAGTCCATCGTCCGCGACATGTACGAGCGGTACCTGTCCTTCCACGACTACGTGCGCCAGTACGACCTCCAGCGCAGCGAGGGCGTGCTGCTGCGCTACCTCGGGGACGTCTACAAGGCGCTCACCCAGACGGTGCCCGAGCGCTACCGCAACCCGGAGGTCAATGAGATCATCGACTGGATGCGCGCGATGATCCGCCACGTCGACCAGAGCCTCCTGGAAGAGTGGGAGCGGATGAAGAACCCGGGCGAGGTGGTCATCCGCAAGGCCGAGGCTCCGGACCGGCGACCGCAGGATCTCACGGACGATCCTCGGGCCTTCGCGGCGCACGTGCGCAACGAGCTGCACCGGCTGCTGCGGGCGCTCGCGTACAGGCGCTACCCGGACGCGCTCGCGCTGCTGTGGATGGACGAGGGAGGGGAGCAGTGGACGGTGGCGAAGCTGGAGGCGGCGATGAAGCCCTACTTCGAGGCGAACGGGACCGTGGTGCTCACCCCGCAGGCGCGCCGGCCGGCCAATACCGTTCTCAAGGAGACGGGCCCTCGCCAGTGGGAGGTGCAGCAGCGGATTCTCGACCCCGAGGGCCATGGCGATTGGATGCTCGACTGCGCCATCGACCTCACCGGACGCAAGGTGGACGACGGTCCGCTGCTCACCCTGCGCCGTATCGGGACGTAAGGGTGGATCGGGGCAGGCGAGGGCACTAGCTTCACGCCCCGTATGCCTCCCATCCGTCACATCGATCTTCAGCTGCGCCGGGACGTCCGGCTCCTGGGCCGACTGCTCGGCGAGGTCCTCATCGAGCAGGAGGGCCAGTCCCTCTTCGACCTGGAGGAGCGCGTCCGGCGCCTCTCCATCGAGCGGCGGAGGGGGCCGAAGTCGGGCCGCCGGGCCGCGGCCACGCAACTGGCCGCATTGCTCCGGGACATCCCCGTCGAGCAGACGGAGCCGGTGCTGCGCGCCTTCTCCACGTACTTCCGCCTCGTCAACCTCGCGGAGCAGCACCACCGCATGCGCCGCACCCGCGAGCATGCCAGCAGCGGTGGCACGCAGGGCTCGCAGCGTGGCTCGCTCGACGCGGTGATGCAGTCGCTGCGGCAGGCCGGCATCCCCGCCTCGCGCGTGCGCGAGCTGCTCATGTCCATGCGGGTGACGCTCACCCTGACCGCGCACCCCACCCAGGCGGCGCGCCGCACGGTGCTGGAGAAGACCTATCGCCTCGCGCGGCTGCTCGAGGAGAGGGATCGCACCCACCTCACCCCGCGCGAGAAGGCCGATGTCCACACGTCCATGCGCGAGGAGATCACCGCCCTCTGGCAGACGGACGAGCTGCGCCGCGAGCGGCCCACCGTGGGCGACGAGGTGAAGAACGCCCTCTGGTACGTGGAGGAGGTGCTCGGCGAGCAGCTCGCGCTCATGCCGGAGACGCTCGACTGGGCCTTCGAGCGCGCCTACGGCGAGCCCCTGGGCGTGCTCGCCACGCCCGTGCGCCTGCACTCGTGGGTGGGCGGCGACATGGACGGCAACCCGCTGGTGACACCGGACGTCCTGGCGGACACGCTGCGCGCCCACCGGGCCCGCGGCCTTCGCGCCCTGCTGAACCAGGTGTACCGGCTCGGCTGGGTCCTCACGCAGTCCGAGCGGCACACGTTCGTCTCGCAGGAGCTGAAGGCCTCGCTGGCGAAGGATGCCGCGGAGCTGCCGGAGGTGATGGCCCGTTACGGCTCTCGCACCGAGGGCGAGCCCTGGCGCCGCAAGCTGCGCTTCATGGAGGCCCGGATCCAGGCCGCCCTGGCATACGTCGAGGGCCGCCGCGCCGGCCGCACCGAGCCCCTGTCTCCCGCCGCCTATCGCTCGCCCGCGGAGTTCCTGGGGGACCTGGAGCTCATCGAGCGCTCCCTCGTCGAGGCCAAGGCACGGCAGGCCGGGTTGCGGAAGGTTCGCCGCCTCAACGCCCTGGTGCGTGTCATGGGCTTCCACCTGGCCGAGCTGGAGGTGCGCGCGCCCGCCGAGGACGCTCGTAGCGGCGCCGCGTCGCTGGAGGGGGGGCCCGCTCCGACGGAGGGGGGCGCGCGGCTGCTGGCCGTGCTCCAGCGGATGCGCGAGGCGCAGGCCGAGTCGGGAGAGGGGAGCTGCCGCACGCTCATCCTCTCCATGGCCTCGAGTGCCGAGGACGTGCTCGCGGCCTTCACCTGCGCGCGCAAGTCTGGCCTGTGGGACGAGTCACGCGGGTGCGCCACCGTGGACGTGGTGCCGCTCTTCGAGCAGCTCGGCGCGCTCGATGAGGGGCCCCGCATCCTGCGTGAGCTGTTCGCCCACCCCGAGTACCGCCGGCACCTCCAGGCCAGGGGCGTGCAGGAGGTGATGGTGGGCTACAGCGACTCGGGCAAGGAGGTGGGGCTGCTCGCCGCCAGCGCGGGGCTCTACCGCGCCCAGACCGCGCTCACGCAGGTGGCCCACGAGGCCGGTGTGCGGCTGCGTCTCTTCCACGGCCGTGGCGAGACGGTGGCCCGAGGTGGTGGCCCGGCGCACGAGGCCATCCTCGCGCTCCCGCCCGGCAGCGTCGCCGGCACGTACAAGGCCACCGAGCAGGGCGAGGCGTTGGACCACAAGTACGCCCGGCCCGAGCTGGCCCGGCGCACGTTGGAGCTGGTGCTCAGCGGGGTACTGCTGCACTCGCTCGATGCCCAGCCCCGCGTGGCACCCGAGGAGGAAGGGCCCTTCCTCGCCGCCTTCAACGAGCTGGCGGAGATCGGTCGCCGCTCCTACCGCGCGCTCGTCTGGGAGGACCCACGGTTCGTCCCGTTCTTCATGGCCGCCACGCCCATCGAGGAGATCGCCGCGCTGCCCATCGGCTCGCGACCCAGCAAGCGCGCCGCTGGGGGACTGGAGTCGCTGCGTGCGATTCCCTGGGTCTTCGCCTGGACGCAGAACCGGGCCATCGTCCCGGGCTGGTACGGCGTGGGCTCGGCGCTGGAGGAGTACGGCTCGCGGCCCGAGGGCCTCGCGCAGCTCAAGCGCATGTACCGCCAGTGGCCCTTCTTCCACACCGTCATCGACAACGTGGCGATGGTGCTGGCGAAGTCGGACATGGCGATTGCCTCGCGCTACGCGGCGCTGGCGCCCGAGTCCACCAAGCCGCTGTGGGAGCGCATCCGCGCCGAGTACTCACGCACCCGCCGCTGGGTGAAGCGCGTTTCGGGCGAGTCGCGCCTCCTGGAGAACAACCTGCAATTGAAGCAGAGCATCGCCCTGCGCAATCCCTACGTGGACCCCATGTCCTTCCTCCAGGTGGAGCTGATGCGGCGGAAGAGGGCGGGGCAGAAGAACTGCGACCGGCCCCTGTTGCTCACGCTGGCCGGAATCGCCGCGGGCATGCGCAACACGGGGTGAGGCTTCAGGGCACGCAGGCGCCCACGCCCGTGAAGCCCTGAAGCGGTTCGCAGTGGCCCGTCGCGCAGCCCGGTTCTCCCGACGGGCTGCGGCACAGCCGGCGGCACACCAGCCCCGCTCCGTCCTTCACGCACGCGCTCCCCGGCCGGCAGTCATTCGAGTACGTGCACGCCGTCCCGTCCTCCGCCGCCCCCGCCGTCACGCACACCGGCCCGCTCGTCGGCGAGGGGTAGCACCCCAGTCCGCTCGCGCAGCCCTGGGCCAGCAGCTCGCACTTGGGCCCCGGCTCCGCGCACACCCGCGGCAACTCGTCCGAGCCCTCGAAGCGCAGCACCTCGATGCACTCGCCCGGTGCCGTGCACTGCTCGTTGCCATGGCAGAACTTCTTGCACACGAAGGCCGTGCCCCCGTCCGCCGCCGGCTGATCCGTGCAGGACAACCCCGCCTTGCACGTGTCGTAGAAGTCGCCCTCCGTCGTCTTCGTGCTCTGGCAGACCCCGCCCGCCGTCACCGTCCCGTCCGGCACGCACAGGCGGCTCCTCGCGCTTCCCTGGAGCACGTAGGCGCACTTCTTTCCCGTCGGGCAGTCCTGCGCCACCGGATCGCACTCACCCGGGAAGCAGCGGTTGCCCTGCCCACCGCCCTCCAGCACTCCCCGCAGGCACAGCGCGCCCGCGTCGCACCCCTGTTGCCGCACCACGTCACAGCTCGAGACCGTCGTCCCCCCGCCATCCGCGTCCGGCGTGTCTCCACCCCCCCCGTCCCCCCCATCCATCGATGCGTCCGGCCCTCCATTTTCACTGCCCGAGTCGTTGCCCGTACTCCCACCGTCGCGGCAGGCCCCGACCAGCAGTCCCACGACGAGGACACTGCTCAAAAGAAGAACATTCGCCCGCATACCTTGTCCTCGCTGGAGTTACGAACGGGACTAATAAGACGTCCGGGGAGAAACGGGCCCCCCTTGAACAAGACCTGGGGGACAGCCGACACTTGCGGCCGTCATGAGGTCCCAATCCTGATGCGTCATCATCGCGGACGGCCTATTCAAGGGACCTCCTACCCGAAACACGCCCGAGGAAATAAGTGCGCATGACCATGAAAACGGCCGAGGCTGAAGACACATCGGCGGTGCTGCACGCCAACCGGAGGGCCCATGAGCGGGTGTCGGCGACGTTCGAGCTCCACTTCCAGGAGGCGACGGACGCCGCGCGTGCGCTGCGCGCGTACTCGCTCAACCTGTCGGCGGGAGGGCTGTGCCTGCGCACGCGCCGCTCCTACGACGTGGGCTCGCGCGTGCGCCTTCAGATGACCGTGAGCGGCCAGGACTTCGACCTCGAGGGCCTCATCTCGTGGGTGCGCGATGACGCCGAGGCGATCGGCGTGCGCTTCATCAACGTGAGCGAGGCGGACCAGATCCGCCTCCAGGCCGTCGTGGCCAGCTTCAAGCGCTGAGGCGCTCGTCGCGGCCCCGGGGAGCGCTAGCCGTGCTGGCGCTCCAACTCCGCGTAGCGCAGCACCATGCGCTCCACCTGCACGAAGCCGCAGGCCTCGTAGAAGGCGCGCAGCTCCTCCACGGCGTAGGCGCCACCCACCTCCAGGCGCTTGACGCTCAGCGCCCGGGCGCCACAGCGCTCCACCACCTGCTGCATGAGCGCCCGGCCCACGCCGCGGCGCCGCCAGGTTTCCGTCACCACCAGCTCGTCCACCGTGGCGATGCGCCCGCGCAGCCTCAGTTGCGGCCGGTGCGACAGCGACACCATGCCCACGGGCCGATCCTGCGAGTCGGCCGCCACGAAGATTTCAATCTCCGGGTGGCTGATGACCCAATGGACCGTCTGGGCATCCGAGCCATGGGGATAGCCCATCTCGCGCAACAGCGCGGCGAGGCTCTCCGCGTCGCCTCGACGAGCGCGGCGGATGCGGAAGGGGGGAGCGTCCGGAACGGGAGTTTTCGTGGGCGTTGATTGCACGGCTGCCCCAGTCTACAGGGAGCAGGCATCCACGAAAAGGCACAGGGCGGCCCCGGACTCGAATCCGGGCCGCCCCGTGTGTGCATCACACCCCTCTTGGGGAATGAGAACTACGGCTGCTCGGAGGCCAGCGCGCGGATGGCCGAGGTGATGTCCCCCTGCTGGGGCACCGAGGCCATCTCCAGCGGGTCCGCCAGGCCGATGCCCGGCACGAACTTGCCGGCGAGCAGCCGAGGGGGGGCCACCAGCTTGTAGAAGAGCTCGTCCACCGTGCGGCGCACCAGGTGCTCGCCGAAGTTCGTCACCTCGGTGTCCTCGTTGACGTACAGCACGCGGCCCGTCTTCTCGACGGAGCCCTTGATGAGCTCCCAGTCGTAGGGCCACAGGGTGCGCATGTCGATGACCTCGGCGTCCACGCCCTCGGCGGCCAGGTCGTCCGCGGCCTTCTTGCACAAGGGCAGCGTGCGGCCGTAGCTCACCACCGTCACCTGCGAGCCGGTGCGTACCACCTTGCCCTTGCCGATGGGCACCGCGTAGGCCTCGAGCTCCGGCCACTGCGGCTTCCACTGCGAGCGGTCTCCCAGCGGCGCGTCGATCATCTTCGACAGCAGCTTGTCGTTCTCCGGCTCGCCCGGAATCCGCTCCTCCCCCTTGACGCGCAGGAGCGCCTTGGGCTCCAGGTACATGACGGGGTTGATCTCCTGGCAGGCGGAGATCATCAGGCCGTACGCGTCCAGCGGGTTGGAGGGGATGACGATCTTCCAGCCCGGGATGTGCGTCGCCGTCGCGTCGAAGGAGTGCGAGTGGTAGATGGAGCCGCGGATGCCGCTGCCCACCGGGGTCTTCACCACCATGGGCAGATTCCAGTCCCCGTTGGTGGCCCAGCAGGTGTTGCCGGCGATCTTCAGCAGATCGATGGTGTTGTAGATGTAGTCGGCGAACTGGATCTCCGCGACGGGCCTGGCGCCGCCCATGGCCAGACCGATGGCCATGCCGATGATGCCGCGCTCGTCCAGGGGCGAGTTCCACGCCGTCTTGAGACCCTGCGTGGCGGTGAAGACGCCGCCCAGGGGGGCGCCCACGTCCTCGCCGAAGATGTCGGTGACGCCGAGGTGCGTCTCGGCGTAGTGGAGGGCCATGCGAACGGCCTGTGCCATGTTGGCCATGGGTTACTTCCTCTCCGCGTAGATGTTGTTCCAGATGGTCTCGGGACCCGGCAGCGGCTCCTGGATGACCTGGCGGGCCATGGCGGCCATGTCCTCGGTGTAGCGGTTGCGCAGCTCGTCCATCTCCTTGCGGGAGAGCAGGCCGTGCTTCTCCAGCCGGGCCTCGAACTGGGTCAGGCAGTCCTGCTCGTTGCCCACGAGGTTGGCGCCAGACGCCGAGGAGTGCCCGTAGAGGCGCGACACATTGGCCTCCAGCAGGAACGGCTTGCGCTCCTTGCGCACGTACTCCATCGCCTCCCGCAGCTCCTGGTAGGAGTTGATGGGGTCGTTCCCGTCGATCGTCTTGGTGCGGATGTTGAAGGCCTTGCCGCGATCCGCCACGTGGGTCTCGCCGTGCTGCGTCTCCGCCGGCGTGGAGATGCCCCACTTGTTGTTGGTGACGATGATGAGGAGGGGCAGCTCGTTGCCGGGGCGCGAGCTCCACACGAGGCACGAGGCGAAATCGCCCTCGGCCGTGCCCGCGTCACCGCCAGTGACGATGCTGATGCCCTCGCCGCCGTGGCGCTTCTGCGCCAGCGCCGTGCCCGGAGCCATCACGTACTGCACCTCGATGGGGGAGGACACCGGGGTGACGTTCCAGGCGCGCTTGGAGAAGTGGCCCGCGAAGTTGCGGCCGCCGGAGTAGGGGTCCGAGGCCGTGCTCTTCATCTGCCGCATCGCCCCGATGGGCTCCTCGCCCAGGGCCAGCATCGTGGCCGACTGGCGGTAGTGCGCGTGCAGGTAGTCGTAGGCCGGGCCCTGGCCCTTCTTCATCAGCAGGCCGAGCGGGACGTTGAAGGCCTCCTCGCCGGGGCCGCCAATCCAGAAGTAGCCGTGACCCTGCTTGTACATCTGGATGAGGCGCTCTTCGAGGACGCGCGCCTTCACCATCAGGTCGTGCATCCGGACCAGGAGCTCCCGATCGAGCGGGAGCGAGTCTTCTTCGCGGTTGAGGAGGCGGGGTTTGGACACGCGCGTCTCTCTGGGTGAGAAAGGGGAGGGAACGGGCCCCCTATACCGCAAAGGTGCCCCGAAAGCTCAAGCACCCCATGCTCTCCCTTCGTCCCGGATTCTTGCCGCGCCGCGGCGTGCCTCTCTCGTACCTCTATAAGGAGGGCGGACCGGGGGGGCGGCGGGGCTGTTGCTCGTGAGTAGGACGGCTCATGGTGGGGGAGCGGGCAGCCGAGCGCCCGCATTCATGGGTCGAACCAAGCCGTCAAGTGAATCCGCCCCCGCACATCCAGGCCGATCCCTGCACCCCCTAGGTTTCTTCGGAATTTGCGATAAAGTGGACGGAACCCCCCTTATCCGAAGCGCGGTGAGTGCCGCTCCGGGTGAACCCTTGTCGAAATCCAATCTCTCGCCCAAACCCGATCCCTCGCTCGAGCCTGAAGCGGAGGGTTATTCCCCGCAGCCCGGCCTGGGCGACGTCACGGCCACGCACACGAACGTCGCGGCCAGCTACACCGCGACCTCGCTCTCTCCGCTGCATCCGCGGCAGATGACGAGCACCATCGTCGCGCCGCTGGAGGCCGGCGAGCTGCCCGACGTGGCCGCCATCCGCGGCTGGCGGCTGGATCAGATCCTCCTGGTCACCACGGGCTCCCTGCTGGTGCTGGTGGTGGGCCTGCTGGCCTTCGTGGCCACCATGTCCAGCAAGGCCCAGTTCGAGGACACCTCCGAGCGCTTCAAGGCGCGCATCCAGGATCAGGCGCGCGAGCTGGGCCAGACGCTCAGCCACACCCTGGCCCTCACCTCGGCCACGTCGCTGCGCGACAACAACTACGCCTTCCTGGGCGAGGTGGCGCGCTCCATCATCAGCGACAACCCCAACATCCTCCGGGTGCGGATGTACGACGCCGAGGGGCTGCTGGTGGCGGACTCGGATGTCGAGGCGAAGCTGGGGGAGTCCACCGATCGCAAGCCGGAGCGGCACTGGGCGAGCGCCCTGTACCAGGGCAAGCCCATCATCGAGTACCAGGAGCCCATCGACTACGGCGCCCAGAGCGGCAAGGGCGTGGTGCTCATCAGCTACTCGCTGGATGCGCTCCAGAAGACGCTGAACGAGCTGGAGGGGACGCGCGCCGAGGCGCTGCGCCGCAACACCGTCACCATGGCGGGACTGGGCGTGGGCTTCGTGCTGCTGGCCGGCGTGCTGGTGGCCTTCCAGAGCCGCCGAATCACCCGGCCGCTGGGCGCGCTCACCGGCAAGGTGATGCAGCTGGCCGCCGGTGACCTGACCGCGCGCGCCGAGGAGGCTCGCGGCGCCGGTCGCGAGGTCGTCACCCTCGGGGCCGTGTTCAACCACATGGCCGAGCGCATCAAGGTGCTGCTGGAGGACGTGCGCACCAAGGCGCAGCTCGAGCGCGACGTGTCGCTCGCGCGCACCGTGCAGGAGACCCTGCTCCCGGGCCGCGAGGGCCTCCAGGTGGGCCCCCTGCGTGTCGCCGGGCTCGTGGTCACCGCGGATGCCTGCGGCGGCGACTGGTGGATGCGCGCCGCCCTGGACGAGCAGCGCGTGGTGGTGGGCATTGGCGACGTCACCGGCCACGGTCTGGCCACCGCCCTCGTGGCCACCAGCGCCACCAGCGGCTTCGCCGCCGCCATGACCATGCGCCCGCCCTCGGAGATCAACGCCCAGCTCCTCATCTCCTCGCTCAACATCACCCTGGCCCACGTGGGCCGCGGCGAGCACCAGATGTCCAGCGCGCTGGCCGTCATCGACGTGCAGACGGGCGTCATCGACTACGCGAGCGGTGGCCACCCCAGCCCCCTCGTCTTCAACCGCCAGACGCGCCAGGTGGCCTCTCTGCCCGCGCGCGGCCTGCTGCTGGGTGCGTCGGTGAGCTCGCAGTACACCTCGCGCCAGGCGCAGCTGCGGCCGGGGGACATCGTCGTCTGGTACACCGACGGCCTCACCGAGTCGCGTGACGCCAGCCAGAAGCAGTACGGCACCCAGCGCATGGCCGCCGCCATCCAGGCCCATGCCCATCTGTCCGCCGAGGCCCTGCGCGACGCCATCCTGGCGGATGCGCGGGCCTACAGCGCCGGCCTCCCGGCGCAAGATGACATCACCGTGGTCGTCGCCGAGTTCAGCCCCGCCTCCCCATGAGTCGCATGAGACGCTCTCCCCGTCGCCCCTCCGTCCGCCGCCTCGTCGCGGCCCTCGTCCTCGTCAACTCGCTCGCCGGCACGGCGGCTTTCGCACAGTACCGCCCACCTCCCATGACCGAGTCCCAGCGACTCGTCCGGGAGGGTGAGGATGCCCAGGTGGACGCGAGCTCCGCGGCCACCTCCGGCGACAAGAAGCGCGCCGAGGCGAAGTACCGTAAGGCCTTGGAGTCCTTCAACAAGGCGCTCGCCGCCGAGCCCACGTCCGTGCCGGCCGCCGCCGGCTACGGCGCGGTGGGCCTCGCCCTCAATGAGCATGAGCGCGTGGCCGAGAAGCTGGCGCCCGTGTACGCGGCCAACCCCGACTCGCTGGAGCTGGCCTATCCGCTGGGCATCTCGCTCTTCAAGCTGCGCCGCTACGAGGAGGCGGTGCCGGTGATGCAGCAGGTGACCGTGGTCAACAAGCCCGAGCACCTGCTCGTCCACTACTACCTGGGCAATTACTACGCCCTGATGGCCATGGACGGCGAGGGCGCGGTGGCGGAGCTCCAGGCCTACCTGGCCCAGCGCCCGGACAAGCTCGCCGCCAACGACTACCAGATCCACGAGCTGCTCGGCCGTGGCCACCTGCTGCGCCAGGACACGGCGGCGGCGCGCCTCTCCTTCGAGCGCGCCCAGGTGGGCCGCCCCGAGTCCGTCTCCATCCAGATGGGACTGAGCGCGGTGCTGGAGATGGAAGGGAAGCTGGCGGAGGCCATGGCGCTGCTCGAGGGCCTCACCGTGCGCTTCGCCAAGGTGCCCGAGCCCAAGGAGCGCCTGGGTCGGCTGCTGCTGGAGTCGGCGGACATGCCGCGCGCCGAGGTGCAGGCGCTCTCCCTGGTGAAGCTGGGCAGCACGCCGGCGGCGCACATGCTGCTGGGTGACGTGCGCCTGGCCCAGGCCCGCCCCGCCGAGGCGGAGACCGAGTACCGCAAGGCGCTGGAGCTGGCCCCTGGCTTCGTGGGCGCGCAGATCTCCGTGGGCATGGCGCTCCAGAAGCAGGGCCGCAACGAGGAGGCCATCTCCTTCCTGGAGGGCGCCGTGCAGTCGGGCGCCGACAGCCTGGAGCTCTGGTCCACGCTGGGCAGCGTCAACCGCCGCGCCGGCCGCTACGCGCGCGCCGTGGAGGTGCACCGGCGCGTGGTGGAGATGGCGCCCACGCTGGCGCTCGGCCACGTGCTGCTGGGTGCGGACCACTTCGCCACCGGCCAGTGGGACCTGACCATCGACGACTACGCCAACGCCCTCAAGCTGGAGCCGGAGCACCCCGAGGCGAAGAAGTGGCTGGCTCGTGCGCTGGCCCACCGCGCCCGCGACCGCGCCGGCGCCAACCGGGTGGACGACGCCGTGCGCGATCTGCGCCGCGCCTTCGACCTGGAGCGTTCCTCCTCCATGGCGCGCCGCCTGGGCGCGGCCCTGCTGCAGCAGGGCAACTACGCCGAGGCCCGCAAGGTGCTGGAGCAGGGCGTGCAGATGACCGAGGTCACCTGGCGCGAGCACCTGCTGCTCGGCTACGCGCGACTGGGCGCGGACGCTCCCAGGGACGCGCTCGAGTCCTTCGCGCAGGCCGAGCGGATGGCTCCGGACGTGGCCGCCGTGTCGGACGCGTCCGCGGCCTCGGCCCTGGCGGAGATGGAGCTGGGGCAGGTGGATGCCGCCCTCAAGCGGCTGGGTGAGCCCGGCACCTCCAAGCGGGCCATCGAAGTGACGCGCGCCAACCTCTCGCGCGCGCACCTGCGTCGCGCCTTCGCCCGGCTGGAGGCTGGTGATGGCTCGGGCGCCCGCCAGGACGTGGAGTCCGCGGAGCGCGCCGGCATCGGCAACCAGTCCAACCTGGGCCGCCTGGCGCAGTTCGCCAAGGCGCTCGCCCAGGCCGAGGACGGCCGCTTCGCCGACGCGAGCGCGGGCCTCAAGCGCTCGCTCAGCCCGACGCCCGAGTGGGCCCGGCCCAACACGAAGCAGCTCGCGGACGCCTTCGTCCTCTACCGTCGCGATCAGCTCGCGCAGGCGCGCCGGGCCCTGACGCTGGCCACCAAGCGCTCCATCCCCGAGCAGTCGCAGTGGACGGCCGCCTTCACCAGCGCCCTGTTCCGTCGCGAGTCCGAGCGCGCCTACTCGTCCGGCAACATGCGCGCGGCGGAGAAGGCCCTCAAGTCCGCCCTGGCGCTCGCGCCCGACAGTGCCGCGCTTCAGCACAACCTCGCCTGCGTGGTGTACCGCCAGAAGAAGCCCGCGGACGCCGTGGCCACCTGGAAGAAGCTGGAGGGCACCGTCCCCCAGGCCACGCTCAACCTCGGCATCGACGCCCAGGAGCGCCGCAACAGCATGGGCGAGGCCGTGGATGCCTACCGTCGCTACCTCGCCGTTGGCGGGCCGCGCGCCACCACCGTCCGTGAGTGGAAGGAGCGGTTGCAGATGCTCTACGGCATCTCCGAGTCCAACACCCTCCCGACCTCCAACCCCGACAGCGCCACCGCTTCGGAGACCACGCCATGACTTCCCTTCGCTCGCTCTTCCTGGGTCTCGCGCTCGTTTGCGCGGGGGCACCCACCGCCGGCGCGGCCGCCAAGAAGGCCACCCTGGGCGTCTTCCTGCCCACCACCCTCAACGACGGCCAGCAGCGCTTCCAGTACGCCGAGGCGCTCGCCGCGAAGCTGTCCACCGCCACGGGCCGGGTCACGGCGCCCAAGAGCTTCGCCCGTTACGAGGACTTCTCGAAGGCCGTCTCCGAGGGCACCATCGACTTCGCCGTCGTGGACTCCTGGGCCGCGGTGCAACTCGGCAACAAGGCCACTCCGGTGGCGCTCGCCCCGCTGTCGGGTGAGACGTCCCAGCGCTGGGCCATCGTCTCCACCTCGAAGCGCTCGGTGAAGGACCTCGCGGGAACCCGGCTCGCCATCGTCAAGGGCGCGGGCGCGGCGGACCCCAAGTTCGTCACCAACGTGGTGCTGGCCGGTGACCTGGACGCCAAGAAGCACTTCAAGCTCACCCCCGTGCCCAACGTGGAGTCCGCCCTGAAGATGCTGGAGGCCAAGGGCGCCGAGGCCGCGCTGGTGCCGCTGGCGCACGTGCCGCAGGGCGTCAAGGTGCTCTTCAGCAGTGGCAAGGTGCCGGGCGCCGTCCTCGTGGGCATGCGCGGGGACTCGGACGACCTGAAGGAGAACCTCCAGAAGCTCGAGGCGGTGGCTCCCTTCGGTGCCTTCGTCGCCGTGCAGGGCAAGGAGCTGGACGACTTCGGCCGGCTGCTCCAGCGCGGCCCGCCTGCTCGCCAGCCCGTGCTGGTGGAGGCGCCCGCACTCCGTGTGGACACGAAGGCCCTCATGGAGCCCTCGGCGCTGCAGCCCGTCCTGCCCTCCTTCGCCGACGCCCTGGACGTGTCGGCGGAGCAGCCGGACGAGTGACGTAGGTGGTGACGGGGGGGGGGCGACTTTTCCCTCGTCGAGAAGATAGACTGGCTACAATCCAACAACCTGGGCGCTCGGAGATGGCCGTCGCGAAGACGGTGAGGGGAGCGCCCAGGAAGGTTTTTCCTTCCAATCGCGGGACGTAGAGAACGATGCACTCGACTCGAATCGCTTGGCTGCGTGGCATGGCGGCACTGGCCCTTCCTCGGCGCGGTGCCGTTCGCGGACGCCCGATCTTCCCCGCTGTCGTGGGGCTGATGTGCGGCCTCGTCGCCAGCACTGGGGCTGCACAGACGAAGTCCTCCCCGTCGTCGGCGACCAACGCCAGCGCGGTGAGCAAACCTTCCTCCCAGACCTCGGCTCCGGCCTCCAAGGCGAAGCCGGCGGACGCGCCCAAGGCGCGCACTCCGGGGAGCCTGCCGCTGCCGACCCCGGCCGCTTCCAACGTGCCCCAGCGCGCGCCCTTCACGGGTCCTTCTTCCTCGCGCCCGCTGCCTCCTCCCTCGGCCCTGGCCGGGGTGGACATCCCGGATCCGCTCGCCGGCTCCGAGTCCTCCTCCCTGGAGGAGTCCGTCCAGCAGCTGCTGAGCGAGGCCGTGGTCACCACCGCGTCCAAACGCAACCAGCGCATCGTGGACGTGCCGATGACGGTGTCCTGGATTCCCGCCGAGGAACTCGAGGGGACCGGCCAGTTCACCCTGTGCGAGGCCATCCAGTACTTCCCCGGCCTGGAGTGCCGCCGGGGCGCCATGCGCAAGGCGGCGGTGAGCTCGCGCGGCCTGGGCTCCAACTACCTCTCCAACCGGCTCCTGCTGCTCAAGGATGGCCGCCCGCTGACGGACCCGTGGACGGGTCAGTTCTACGCGGACGAGACCACGCCGCTGAGCAACCTCAAGCAGGTGGAAGTCATCCGCGGCCCCGGCTCCTCGCTGTACGGCTCCAACGCCTTCAGCGGCGTCATCAACATCATCGAGCGCCAGCCGTCGGATCTGATGAAGGACGGGCGTAACTGGGGCGTGGACGCGCGCCTGCTGGCCGGTCAGAACAAGACCTGGCGCGCCCAGGCCACCGCGGCGGGTCGAGGCGGTCCGGTGGAGGCGCTGGTCAACTACTACGGCCTCGGCTCCGACGGCCCCCAGCTCTTCAACGACGTGAAGACGGGCCGGGTGGACACCAACGAGGACTCGATGGTGCACCAGGTGAGCGGCAAGGTGCGCGTGAAGGGCGTGTCGCTGGACGCCGACTTCACCGACGCGGAGATTGGCCGCCCGGGTGGCCAGCAGATCTCCACCGTGGGCAACTGCGGTCGCTGCCACTACACGGCCAACGACGTGGAGCGCGTGCAGAACCTCAACGCGAGCGCGCAGGTGGACCAGCAGGTGACGGACAACCTGCGGGTGTTCGCCCAGGGCTATGCCCTCTACAAGCGCCGCGTGGTCGAGACGGAGAACATGATCACCCAGGAGCTCCAGCCGGCGCTCGGCAAGCGCCGCCGCCTGGGTGCCGAGGCCCGCGCGCTGCTCTCGCTCGGGGATCTGTCCGTCACCTTCGGTGGTGACTTCAAGAACGACCTGGTCAACAACCAGAACGTCCTGCCCGGCCTGACCTCGGACGACACCCACCAGGACATCTTCGGTGGCTTCGTGGACGCGGAGTACCGGCCCTCCAGCAAGCTGGTGCTCGGCGCGGGTGCCCGCTACGACAAGTACATGATGCCGGAGAAGGTCTGGAGCATGCGCTCGGACCAGCTCTCCCCGCGCGCCAGCGTGGTGTTCCACGCGCTGCCCACGCTGTCGCTGCGCGCCAACTACGGCCGCGCCTTCCGCGCGCCCACCCTGGCGGAGCTGGCCATCAACCAGCAGATGTACGCGGCCACGCTGCTCGGCAGCCCGGACCTGCGCGCCGAGACGCTGGACACGGTCGAGGCCTCGGTGGACTTCTGGCCCTTCGACCGCAAGGTGCGCATGACGGCGACGGGCTTCTACAACTACGCGAAGAACTTCATCAATCAGGAGTTCCTCTTCGGCTCCACGTCGCAGTTCAAGAACATCGGGGATGCCCAGGTGCGCGGCTTCGAGCTGGAGGCGGCGGCGCAGGTGGCCGCCATCAACTCCTCGTTCGACGTGGCCTACCAGTTCCTGGATGCGCGCGCGCTGGCCTTCGGGACCCGTCCGGAGGGGCCGCTGGACTACGCGCCCTCCCACCGCATCTACGCGCGTGGCCGGACGAACTTCGGCAAGCTCGCCTTCGCCGAGCTCTACGCCCTCTACGTGGGCAACCGCTTCGACCCGGGCTCCATCATGAACGCGGAGACGGGTGCGCTCCAGCGCGTGCAGCTGCCCGGCTACGTCACCGCCACCGCGCGCGTGGGCGCCAACATCACCGAGGGCGTGTCCGTCTCGCTGCTCGGCAGCAACCTCTTCAACGCGAACTACGAGGAGTCCCACGGATTCCCCGCTCCCCCGCTGAGCGTCTTCAGCGAAATCAAGATCCAGTACTGAGCTGTTACCGAGCAGTCACCTTGAGAGCCGCTCATCATCAGGGGGCCGTCACCGGCCTCCACCTCATCGCGGATCCTTCCCTGGCTCCCGCCGTGCTTCAGCAGGCCGCGCCCACGCTGGCACGGAGCGGCCTGCCGTTGGTGGCGGGGCTGGGGAGCCCGCGAGCACCGGCGCGTGAGCTCGTGCTCTTCGATGGTCGCCTGGGTCCATCCCATGTGGCCCTGCTGGAGAAGGCTCCGCCGGCCCTGTTGCTGGCCACGCGCGAGCCGACGGGCATCCCGTCCCCCTCGGAGGTGAGGGTGCTGGCCTCGCTCCTGCGGGGAGAGTCGCTGCTGCCGCCGGGTGCGCCGGTGGTGAAGCTGTGGCTGGAGCGGGTGGTGGACCTCAAGGTGGCCTCGTCCGAGGCCGCCGCGCTGGTGGAGGCCTCCAAGGGCCACCGGAACGCGGCGACCCTCGCGGCCGATGTGATGCACGAACTGGCGGCCAACGCGCTGCTGGACGCGCCGGCGGATGCGAACGGCACGCCGTACTACGCTCACCGGCGCGAGTCGGTGCAGGCCGTGGCTCCGGAGCACATCTGCCAGGTGGCGATGGCGATGGGGGAGGGCGGCATCTACCTGGAGGCGGTGGATCTGTTCGGGCGACTGGGCCCGGGACCCATCGCACGGGCGTTGGCCTCGTGGGGCTCGCGCGTGCAGGTGAATTCATCCGGAGGTGGGGCGGGGCTCGGGATACGGCGCATCCTGGAGCACTGTGATGTGATCGCCGTCCGCGTGGTGCCCGGGAAGGAGACCCGGATGCTGGGCGTGGTCGGTCTCGGAGAAGTGCGTCGCCGCAGCGCGCTTCCCAAGTCGTTGTTGTACTTCAAGTCGGAATGAGGAGCGGGCCGGTGGAGACGCAGGCTTCCAATGCCACTATCAGCCGCGTGCGCGTGGGTACCATCAACCACGTGCGTATCGCGGGCATCATCGACGAGACGTTCCCGCTGACGTCGTCCTCTCCGGACCTCAGCGGGCTGCTCGTCGTCGACCTGGGCCAGGTGGAGCGCATCAGCTCCTTCGGCGTGCGGCGATGGATCGAGTTCGCCAGCAAGCTGCCCCCCGGGGGCATCTCGCTCTACGTGGTCAACGCGCCGCCGGTGATGGTGGACCAGCTCAACATGGTGGAGGGCTTCTCCGGCGTGGCGCGGGTGCTGTCGGTGCTGGCGCCCTACACGTGCCGCGCCTGTGGCGAGGACCGGCTGCGCCTGGTGGACCTCCAGGCCGAGGCCCCCGTCATCGCCGAGGGCCGCGCGCCCGAGCACTCCTGCCCGGTGTGCGCCGGCAAGCTGGAGTTCGCGGATCTGCCCAGCGAGTTCTTCGATCACGCCAGCCGCCAGCAGTTCGGCACGGTGGATCCGGTGGTGATGCGCTACCTGCGCGTCAGCACGCCGAGCGCGCCCGCCGCGCTCACCACGCACCTGAAGATCGTCCAGGACGACATCACCTACATCTCCCTGGCCAGCGAGCTGAAGGGGGACCTGAACGTGCGCCGGCTGGCCTCGGGCCTGGAAGGGCGCATCGCCTTCGACTTCTCCCACGTCACCAAGGTGGAGCCGGAGGCCATTCCCAAGCTGGAGCAGGTGCTGGCCACGGCGGCGCAGGGGGCCAAGGAGGTCGTGCTGTGCCGCGTGCCTCCGGCGGTGCTCAACGCCCTGGCGCGCTTCACCCGGCCGTTGACGGCGAAGGTCGGCACGCTGTGGCTGCCGTGCGAGTGCCGCAACTGCGGCCATGAGCACCAGCAGCGCTCCCTGGCGTCCGAGTACCTCGCCAAGCTGCGCGCCAACGCCAGCCCCGAGCGCGAGTGCCCCATCTGCGGCGGCGCCGCGCGCCTGCCCTCCATCCCCCAGCTGCTGCCGCTGCTCAGCCGCTCGACGCTGGTGGACCGGCCGATGGACGACATCGAGGCGCTCGAGCCGCGCGCCCTCAGTCAGTACCTCTTCGGATCCACCAACGTGGATCCGACCGCCAACAAGGGCACCTCCTCGGACATCAGCAACTCCATTGGCGCCCCCAAGCTGCAGATCATCCGCCGGTTGGGCCAGGGCGGCATGGCGGAGGTGTTCCTCGCCAAGCAGGTGGGCGTGAAGGGGTTCGAGAAGTTCGTGGTGATGAAGAAGATTCTCCCGCAGTTCGCGGAGAACGCCGAGTTCGTCGACATGCTCTTCGCCGAGGCTCGCGCCAACGCGCGCCTCACGCACCCCAACGTGGTGCAGACGTTCGACGTCGGTATGTCCGATGGCGTGGCGTACATCCTCATGGAGTACATCCGCGGCCCGGACCTCAAGAAGCTGATGAACGAGCTGCGGCGCAAGGGCATGGCCCTGCCGCTGGAGCACGCGCTGCGCATCGTCGCCGAGACGGCCGCGGGTCTGCACTACGCGCACGCCTACGTGGACCCGGCCGGCGTGCCGCACCCGGTGGTGCACCGCGACGTGAGCCCCCACAACGTCCTCATCTCGCTGGACGGCGCCATCAAGCTGAGCGACTTCGGCATCGCCAAGGTGCAGGGTGAGGAGAACACCCAGGCGGGCGTGCTCAAGGGGAAGATCTCCTATATCTCCCCGGAGGCGGCGGCGGGCCGGCCCCTGGACGCACGCAACGACGTGTTCGCCCTGGGCGTGGTGCTCTTCGAGCTGCTCACCGGCACGCTGCCCTTCAAGCGAGACCACGACGCGGCCACGCTCAACGCCATCGTGCGTGAGCCGGCGCCCGTGCCCTCGCAGCTCAAGCCGACCATCCCCCAGGACGTGTCGGACCTCATCCTGCGCGCCCTGGTGAAGGATCCGGCGCGCCGCACGCCGTCCGCCGCGGCCCTGCGCGAGGAGATTGAAGCGGTGATGGCGCACCACCGGCTCAACTCGTCGCCGGCGGCGGTGGCCCAGTTCTTCAAGGTGACGCTGGGCGAGCGGCTCGCGGAGTTCGGCCCCGTCACCAGCAGCGGCCCGCACACCGGCTCGTACCCGAGCGTGGCTCCGAGCGGTGGTACGGGCAGCGGCGCTCGCCCGTCGGCCCCAGGAGGAACGGGGGACGTGGTGGCGCCCGGGGACTCGTCCGTGCGCTCGGGGACGGGCTCGCGGCCCGCCGCGGCGAACGGCACCGGACAGTATGGCGCCGTGCCTCCGCCGCCTCCTTCGGCGG
>NZ_DASVWK010000251.1:0-2624 GCF_036389735.1 Archangium sp.
CTTCCTGGCCATCACCATCGCCACCGCCGCGGCGGGCGCGGTGCTGCTGGCCCTGGCGCCGGTGCTCAAGCGGATGATGCACGGGGCGGACGCGACGAACTCCGTGCCGGACGAGCAGCCGGCCTCGGAGCCCAAGACCCACGTGGCGACCTCGGGCTGAGGCCGTAGGGTCATCCCCGCATGAAAAAAGGGCCCCGGGCTTCAAGCTCGGGGCCCTTCGTGTTTCCAGCTCCAGCGCCTGCTGTCAGCCCACGGTGGCGGGCGGAGGCTGGGCCCGGTCCGGCACGGGGCCGCTCGCGTCGAACTGGTAGTAGTCACGCACCTTGTAGCTTCGGGCCATGAGGGCCATGGCGACGGCGGCCAGCAGCGCGAGGCCTCCGTAGAAGAAGAACTGGCCGGCGCCGGTGAAGACGTTGAGCGCGGCGGCGATGGCCACGGCCACGTTGGCCAGGGTGGTGGTGAGCAGCCAGAGGCTCTGGATGATGCCCTTCATCTCGCGCGGGGCCTGGGTGTAGGCGAACTCGAGGCCCGTGGTGGAGACGAGGACCTCCGACAGCGTGAGGACGATGTAGGGCAGGAGCTGCCAGGAGATGTTGAGCGTGGAGCCCCGCTCGATGAGCACCTGGTAGTAGCCGGCGATGGCGTACGAGAACGCGCCCACCGCGAGTCCCAGCGGCATGCGGCGCAGCGGGGTGAGCTCCCAGCCGCCGCGCTGGAAGAGGGGGTACACCACGCCCACGAGCAGGGGGATGAGGATCATCACCAGCAGCGGGTTGATGAACTGCATCTGGCTGGGCTGGAAGGTGATGGGGCCCACCTGGGGATCCATGGCGCGCGCCTGGATGACCCAGGTGGAGGCCTTCTGGTCGAAGAGCATCCAGAAGAACGGGATGGTGGGGAAGATGAGGCCGCTGATGCGCAGGACGGCCCTGGCGCCCTCCACGGCCTCGGGGGGGTGCTGCTTCCTGGCGCCATCGAGCCAGTGCCCGCCCGGCGTGCGCTCCCGGTGGGAGAGCGCGGAGAAGATCACCTTGAGGAAGGAGTGGGGGTTGGGGCCGGTGGGGGGCACCACCACGTAGTGCCGGCGGCCCGCCCAGAAGATGATGGTGGCGACGAACATCAGCAGGCCGGGGATGCCGAACGCCACGGCGGGCCCCAGGTGCTTGAGCGTCAGCGGGATGAGCAGCGAGGCGAAGAAGGAGCCGAAGTTGATGGTCCAGTAGAAGATGGCGAAGACCTTCTTCACCAGGTGCTTGTTGGACTCGTTGAACTGGTCTCCCACCATGGCGCTCACGCACGGCTTGATGCCGCCGCTGCCCAGGGAGATGAGGAACAGGCCCGTGTAGAAGCCCGTGGCGTTGTTCTCGAAGACGGCCAGGCACGCGTGGCCCAGGCAGTACACGAGGCTCAGCGACAGGATGACCTTGAACTTGCCGAACCACCGGTCCGCGAGGTAGCCGCCCAGCAGCGGGAAGAAGTACACGCCCGCCATGAAGAGGTGCATCATGCTCTTGGCCTGGGCGGAGCGGGCGCCCTCATCGGGGACGGCGTTGCGCAGCAGGTAGTCGATGAGGAACACCGTGAGGATGTTCCGCATGCCGTAGAAGCTGAAGCGCTCGCAGGCCTCGTTCCCGATGATGAAGGGAATCTGCGGCGGGAAGCGGTTGGGGGTCGTGGCGGGGGTGTCTCCCATGGCGCGGAAGAAAGCACCACCCGCGAGGTGAAGTCACGCCCTCAGAGGTGCAGCGTCACGCCCGCGTAGGGGCCCGCGAAGAGTTCGCGGTTGACGTGCCCGTCCACCCGGCCCTGATCACTCAGGTAGATGGCCCGGTAGCCGCCGCGCAGCCCCACGACGTCCCAATCCACCGCGAGCCCGGCATCGCCGGTGAGCTGGGTGAAGGGCAGGGGCGTGAAGTTGGCGCTCGCCTCCAGCTTGAGCGGCCCCACCACGCGCAGCTGCGCGCTCGTGCCCAGGCCCGGCCCCAGCATGATGGCGTCCGGGGCGAAGGCCACATCCACGCCGCCGGAGACGCGCACGCGCAGGGACTTCTGGGACACCAGCAGCACGCTCGGCTTGAGGGACAGCAGGGAGATGTTGTCCCGGCCCGGGGAGCCATCATCCGTGGCCAGATCCAGGATGTTCAGCCGGGCGCCGAAGCCGTAGCGGACTCCCTCTCCCTGCATGCCGAGCCCCACGGCGAAGCCCTTCGCGACGAGGCCCGTGTCCGCGGTGAAGGCCACCTGGGGGGAAGGCTCGGACTCCGCGTCCACCCGCACGCTCGGGCGCGGCACCATCCGACGCCGCCACATCAGGTCGTAATGCCTGCCGAAGGGCCGGTACATGCCGGGCCCCAGGTAGGGCCAGGCCCACGCGGGGTCGTAGTAGTAGCGGGCCCAGGGATCGACGAAGCCGTAGTAGTACCCGGAGCCGTAGTACGGGTTGGGACGGGGCGTGCCCCCGCCGCTGCCCGGATGGGGCCGGGGGTTGTTCGTCGAGGGGGGCGAGGACGGCGAACTCGGCCGCGAGCGCTTGCCGAAACGCGCCTCGGCGGGGTTGGAACCGAGCCCCACCAGTGACACCGCCAGTACGAGCCCCCATTGTTTCCACATGGCCACGAGCCACC
>NZ_DASVWK010000252.1:0-2955 GCF_036389735.1 Archangium sp.
GCCTTGTCCCAGTCGAGGGTGAACTCACCCTGGCCAAAGCCCTTCATCGGCTCGTCGGCCTCGTTCACCGCGGCGGTGTGGGTGCCGCTGATGACGTCCACGAAGGCCGAGTCCGCCGCCTCCTTCGCCTTGGCCGAGACGGTGTAGCTGTAGGTCCGCTCCCCCGTCCTCTTCACGGTGAGCTTCCAGGTGTTGGGGGAGAGGGCCTCGGTGTGCGGGCCCCACACGGCGGTGTCCTCGGTCACCGTGGTGGGCCGGTGCTGCGTCACCCGGCCCACCAGCGAGAGCACCGCCAGCGTGCCGCCGTTGACCAGCACCGTGGCGCCCCGGGTCAGCGTGTACATGTCGCTGCGCCCGCCCTGCGTGGACTGCGCGCCCACCCCGTCCTCCTCCAGGCCCTGGCCCTGGTCGGCCGGCGCCTTCACCTCCACCATCTCCTTGGTGGGCAGCACGGCCCGGAACTGCTCCTCGCGCTCCATGCGGCCACAGCCCACGAGCATCACGGCGGCACACAGCAGGCTCTTGCGGATCATCATTGTTCGTCCCTCTCGCGTGACTCCGCTCGGCCCCTCGTGGGCCGTCGCGGGTCATTCGCCCGTAAGGACACGGCTCGGGTCGAAAACAGAAAGGTCGCTTTTACGATTGGGGAAACCCGAGTCATTCCAGGCATTTGGAAGTCCCCTGGCTGCTCAGCGGGCATACCGGACGGGGGCTCCGACGGGGAAAAGGGCCCATCCCTAGCTTTGCCCCATGGAAAAGCGACACCCGAACCACCCCGGGGAGATGGGAATCGACGCCTCACTCGCCGAGAGGTGCCGGACGACGGACGAGATCAGCGCCCGTGGCCGGGCGATCGAGGTGTTGCTCGACGCGGGTGTGCCGTTCCTGGTCGGCGGCGCCTACGCCTACTCCACCTATACAGGCATCTATCGGGACACGAAGGACCTCGACCTCTTTCCGCGCAAGCAGGACGCGGAGCGGGCGCTGATCGTGCTGGAGCGCGACGGCTGGCGCACCGAGCGTGTCGACGAGGTGTGGCTCTACAAGGCCTACAAGGGCGAGTACTTCGTGGACTTCATCTTCTCGTCCGGCAACGGCGTGGCCACGGTGGATGACGAGTGGTTCATCCACGCGCGGACGGCTTCCGTCTTCGGCTACCCATGCCTCATCTCGCCGGCCGAGGAGACCATCTGGTCCAAGGCCTTCGTGAACGAGCGCGAGCGGTACGACGGCGCGGACATCAACCACCTCATCCTCAAGATGGGGGCGACGATGGACTGGGAGCGGCTGTTGCGGCGCTTCGACCGGTACTGGGAGGTGCTGCTCAGCCACCTGATGATGTTCCGCTTCGCCTACCCATGCGAGCGAGACCTGGTGCCCACGTGGCTGATGACGGAGCTCATGTCGCGCACGCTGGACACGCTCAAGGAAGGCAACTGGGACGAACGGCTGTGCCGCGGGAACCTCATCTCGCGGGTGAACTACACGGTGGACATCCATCACTGGGGCTACGGCGACGGACGCTCCTGGGATGAGCGGGATCGAGAGAAGGGGGAGGCACGTGGCGAGGGACGCGAGCTCGAAGATACGAGTGGCGGCGGTCGGGGATCTCCACTGCCGTGAGGATCAGCACGGACGGTTCCGCCAGCTCGTCAAGCAGATCAACGCCGAAGCGGACATGCTGCTGCTCTGCGGGGACTTGACGGATCGCGGAATGGTGGAGGAGGGCAAGGTGCTCGCCGAGGAGCTGTCGGCCCTGCGGGTGCCGGTGGCGGCGGTGCTCGGCAACCACGACTACGAGCACAACCAGGCCAAGGAGATCTGCGGCGAGCTGGCACGCGCGGGGGTGCACATCCTCGACGGGGACCACTTCATCTTCGAGAAGGTGCTGGGCGTGGCCGGGGTGAAGGGCTTTGGCGGCGGCTTCGGCAACGCGACGCTCCAGGCCTTTGGCGAGGGACAGACGAAGTCCTTCGTGCAGGAGGCGGTGCACGAGTCGCTCAAGCTGGAAGCGGCGCTCAGCCACCTCGACACGCCGAAGAAGGTGGTCATCATGCACTACTCGCCCGTGCCGGAGACGCTGGAGGGCGAGAACATCGAGATCCGCCCCTTCCTCGGGACGAGCCGCCTGGCGATGCCGGTGGACCACTACGGCGCGGAGGCCGTCTTCCACGGGCATGCGCACCATGGCGCGCCCCAGGGGAAGACGAAGAGCGGCATCCCCGTCTACAACGTGGCGATGCCGCTCATGACGAAGATGCACCCCGACCAGCGCTTCATGCTGCTCGAGGTGTGAGGCGGGGGCTCACGGGGTGGGGTTCGCGGAAGACGCGCGCTCCATCACGTCCTCCAGGGCCAGGGGCAGGTTGTCGACGACGGACTTGTCCAGCTCGAGCACCTCGCCGGTCACGCCGCGCGCCCAGACGCGCTGGGGGTTGCCCTTCACCTCGCCGCCGAGCCACAGCCGGGCCAGCTCCCTGCCGTCGGTGTCCTGCAGCGACACGCCGCGCGAGGTGACGCCGATGCCGTACTTGGCCCAGCTCTTGGGGTTGGACTCCCCGACGGCCGCGGCCTTCAGCTTCTCCAGCGAGCCCAGCAGCGAGGCTACCTTGAACTCACGGGCCCTGGCGGGCATGGGCTCCACCACCTCCCACTTGCTCGTCTCCATGTCCTTGGTGAGCTTGATGGCCTCACCCGGGGCGGAGTGGATGACGATGTGCTGGACCAACTCGGCCTGGAACGCGAGCACCTTCTTGTCCTTGAACTCGGACACCCCCAGGTCGAGAACGGTGAGGGTGTTGCTGTCCACCTCGGCGAGGATCGACTCCGCGCCGCGCTCGGCCAGCACGTAGATCTGCCTGGCCTCGCCCGACGACACCTCGGAGATGCGCACGCGCAGCGGCTCGCCGAGGGTGGAGACGAAGCGCGCCTCCACCTGGGGCTTCTCCAGGGCCG
>NZ_DASVWK010000253.1:0-12356 GCF_036389735.1 Archangium sp.
GTCGTGTACCCAGAGATGACGCCGCTGGACTTGGTGGGGCCGCTCCAGGTGCTCAAGCCGCTGGAGAACTTCGGGCCCTTCGAGGTCGTCACGGTCGGTGAGCGCCTGGAGCCCGTCACCACCGACCTCGGGATGCGCATCGTCCCGGAGCGCACGTTCGCCGACGTCCCACGGCCGTTCGCCCTCGTCCTCCCGGGCGGCGTGCTCGGTCCCATCCAGGCCATCACGAACGAGGCGCTCATGGCCTATGTCCGCTCGGCGGGAGCCACCGCTGAGGTGCTGGGCTCGGTGTGCACCGGCTCGCTCATCCTCGCCGCGGCCGGGCTGTTGAAGGGCCAGCGCGCCACCACGCACTGGTCCTTCCTCGATGCCCTCGGCCGTTTCGGCGCCCAGCCCGTGCGCGAGCGGTGGGTGGAGGACGGCCGGGCCATGACGGCGGCCGGCGTGTCAGCGGGCATCGACATGGGCCTCGCCCTGGCCGCGCGGCTCGCCGGGGACACCGTTGCCCGGAGCATCCAGGCCATCATCGAGTACGAGCCCCAGCCGCCCTTCGGCATGGTCGACTGGGACTGGGTGGAGCGGGTGGACCTCAAGCGCTCGTTGCTCACCCCCTACGTGCCCGCCATCCAGAAGATCCTCGCGGGCCGGCCGGAGCTTCTGGCGACGCTGCTGCCGTAACGGGAGGGGCTGTCCGCTTCTGGGACGACTCTTTCCACAAGTGGGCAGAACCCCCGGGGGCCCCCCTGCCATCCCGAGTGATTCCAGGGGGTTGCGAGGCCGTTCGGCCCTGGCACGAGGTCTGCTCAAGGCCGGGGCGTGGACATCCCCAAGAAACCCAAGTCCCGTCGCACGCCCTGGCTCCTGGCGAGCCTCGGGCTCCTCGCGCTGGTCGCCGTGACGGTGGGCCTGTCCCGCCTGCGCGCCGCCGCTCCCTCGGTGGAGCGCAATGGCGTGTGGCTCGACACCGTGAAGCGTGGACCGATGATTCGTCAGGTCAAGGGCGCGGGCACGCTGGTCCCCGAGCGCATCCGCTGGCTCACCGCCGACACGGCGGGCCGCGTCGAGCGCATCCACGTCCGGCCCGGTACTCCCGTGGAGCCGGGGACGATCCTGCTGGAGCTGTCCAACCCGGACGTCCAGCTCCAGGCCCTGGAGGCCGAGCGCCAGCTGGCCAGCGCGGAGGCGGAGTTGATCGCCCTGCGCACCAACCTGGAGACGCAGCGCATCTCCCAGGAGGGAGTGCTCGCCACGCTCCAGACCGAGGCCGCCAACGCCGAGAGCCAGGCCGAGGCCACGGTGGCACTGATGGATCGCTCCTTCGTCCCGAAGCTGGAGGTCCAGCAGGTGAAGGGCAGGGCGGGCGAGCTGTCCACGCGCCTCAACCTCGAGCGCCAGCGCCTCCACGTGATCCAGAGCAGCACGCGCGAGCAGCTCGCGGCACAGGCGGGGCAGATCGAGCGGCTGAAGGCGGTGGCGCGCTTCCGCCGGACCCAGGTGGAGTCCATGCAGGTGAGGGCGGGTGAGCCCGGGGTGCTGTCGGAGCTGCCGCTGGAGCTGGGGCAGTGGGTGACGCCGGGCACGGTGCTCGCCCGGGTGGTGCAGCCCGAGAAGCTGAAGGCGGAGCTGCGCATCGCGGAGACGCAGGCGCGGGACATCCAGCTCGGGCAGCGGGCCGAGGTGGACACGCGCAACGGCGTCGTGGAGGGAGTGGTGGCGCGCATCGCCCCCTCGGCGAGCCAGGGCACGGTGCGCGTGGAGGTGACGCTCACCGGCGAGCTGCCCAAGGGCGCGCGGCCGGATCTCACCGTGGAGGGCACGGTGGAGCTGGAGCGGCTGGGCAACGTGCTGTCCGTGGGTCGGCCCACGGGCGCGCAGCCGAACTCCACGGTGTCGCTCTTCAAGCTGGTGGCGGGCAGTGACGAGGCGGTGCGGGTCCCTGTGCGGCTCGGCCGGGGCTCGGTGAATTCCATCGAGGTCGTTCAGGGCCTCGCCGAGGGGGAGCAGGTGGTCCTCTCGGACATGACCGCGTGGGACGCGGTGGAGCGGGTGAGGCTGCGATGACGGCGATGACGATGACGGCACAGGAGACGACTCGGATGGAGACCCCGGCGCAGGCACAGCAGAAGGCCCTCCTCCAGTTGGAGGGGGTGACCAAGGTCTTCGAGACCGAGGAGGTGGAGACGCACGCCCTCTCCGACGTCCACTTCTCCGTGCGCCCCGGCGAGTGGGTCTCCATCGTGGGTCCCTCCGGCTCGGGCAAGACGACGCTGCTGGCGGTGCTGGGGCTGCTGGACACGGCCTCGCGCGGCACCTACCTGTTGGATGGTCGCTCCGTGTTGGACCTCTCCCCGGCGGAGCGCGCGATGGTGCGCAACCAGCACATCGGCTTCATCTTCCAGAGCTTCAACCTGATCGGCGACCTGTCCGTCTACGAGAACGTGGAGCTGCCGCTCACCTACCGCGGCATGCCGGCGGACGAGCGCCGCAAGCGGGTGGAGCGGGCGCTGGATCGGGTGGGGATGGGCCACCGGGCGCGGCACATGCCGGGGCAGCTCTCCGGCGGTCAGCAGCAGCGCGTGGCCGTGGCGCGCGCGGTGGCGGGGGACCCGCTCATCCTCCTGGCCGACGAGCCCACCGGCAACCTCGACTCGAAGAACGGCGAGCAGGTGATGCAGCTGCTCTCCGAACTCCACAAGGGCGGTGCCACCCTCATCATGGTGACGCATGACCCGAACCAGGCGCGGCTCGGCACGCGCACGGTGAGCCTCTTCGATGGCCGCGTCGTGCAGGACGAGCGCATCCGCTGATCCCCCGTCTCTCTGGAACCCCCCTCATGGACACCCTCCTCCAGGATGCGCGCTTCGCGCTGCGCCTGCTCCGCAAGAATCTGGGCTTCACGCTGGCGGCGGTGCTCACGCTGGCGCTCGGCATCGGCGCCAACACCGCCATCTTCAGTGTGGTGAACGGCGTGCTGCTGCGCCCGCTGCCGTACCAGGAGCCGGAGCGGCTCGTCTTCATCCGGGAGGGCTCGCCCGCCTTTCCGAGGATGAGCGTCAGCCTTCCCGATTTCGTGGACTGGAGGGAGCGCCAGCGGACCTTCACCGATCTGGCGGGCTATCGCAGCAACGTGGCGTATGACCTCACCGGGGTGGATGTCCCCGAGCGGCTCACCGCCCGTCTGGCGAGTGCCTCGCTGCTGCCGCTGCTGGGGGTGCAGCCGGCACTGGGGCGCAACTTCCTTCCCGAGGAGGACACCCGGGGCGGGCCTCCGGTGGCCATGCTCTCCCATGGCTTCTGGGTGCGGCGCTTCGGCCAGGATCCGAACATCCTCGGACGGACCCTGACGCTCAGTGGCGTGCCTCACACCGTGGTGGGCGTGTTGCCGGCGGACTTCCGTTTCGCCGCGGAGCGGGACCTCTGGGTGCCCTTGTCCCGATCGGACGCCCGGCTCTTCGAGCAGCGCGGCAACCACCCGGGGCTGTTCGCGCTGGGGCGGCTCAAGCCCGGCGTGACGCTCGAGCAGGCGAGGGCGGACCTCGAGGGCATTGGCCGGGCGCTGCTGGAGGCCCAGCCGGACGTCGACAGCAAGGTGATGCCGCAGGCCCAGTTGCTCCATGAGAATCTGGTGGAGGAGCTGCGTCCCAGCCTGCTGGCCCTCATGGCGGCGGTGGGCTTCGTGCTGCTGATCGCCGCCATCAACGTCGTCAACCTGCTGCTCGCCCGTGGCACGGCGCGCCAGCGCGAGCTGGTCATCCGCGCCTCGCTGGGAGCCGGGCGGGGCCGGTTGATCCGCCAGATGTTGGTGGAGTCCGCGCTGCTGTCGCTGGTGGGCGGTGGGCTCGGGCTGGTGCTGGCGCTGTGGGGCGTGGACCTCCTGGCGGCCTCGCGCCCGGAGAGCATCCCCACGGCCACGAGCTTCTCCGTGGACGGGCAGGTGCTCGGCTTCACCCTCGTGCTGTCGCTCGGGGTGGGGGTGCTGCTCGGCCTGCTACCGGCGCTCCGGGCCAGCCAGGTGTCGCTGGTGGAGACGCTCAAGGACACGGGGGCCGGGGCCGCGCGCTTCCGCGGGCGGGCGCGTGACACGCTCGTGGTGGCCGAGGTGGCGCTGGCGCTCATGCTGCTGGTGGGCGCGGGACTGCTGGCGCGCACGTTCGTGCGGATCAGCCAACTGGACATGGGCTTCCGGCCCGAGGGTGTGCTCACCCTGCGCATGTCCTTGCCGGAGAGCCGCTTCCCAGGCGCGGACTCGCTGCGGAATTTCCCCGAGCAGGTGCTCGAGCGGCTTCAGACGATGCCCGGTGTGCGCGCGGCGACGTATTCCAGCGGGATGCCCCTGGCTGGCTTCTCGGAGACGAGCTTCCAGGTCGTGGGTCAGCCTCCTCTTCCCCTGGGAGAGGCACCGCTGGCCGCCTACTTCATCACCGCCTCCAACTACTTCGAGACCCTGGGCACTCCGATCCTCGAAGGACGGGGATTCCTGTCCACGGATCGCAAGGGGAGTGCGAAGGTCGTCGTGGTGGACGAGGGGCTGGCCAGGCGCTTCTTCTCCGGCCGCGGCGCGGTGGGCGAGCGGATCAGCTTCGGGGGCCCCGACAATGTCCTCGAGATCGTCGGGGTGGCGAAGCACGTCACCGCTTATGGCCCTGGCGAGAACGAGCCCGCTCCCTTCCAGATCTACATTCCCTTCCAGCAGGTCCCCGACGGGAACATGGCGTTCGCCGGGCGCTCGTTGTTCCTCGCCATCCGCGGCGACGGTGATGCGAACGCACTGGTGCCGGGGGTGAGGCAGGAGTTCAAGTCCCTCGACCCGGACCAGGCACTGGCGGGGCTGGCCCCCATGGACTCGCTGGTGGAGGGGGCGCTGGAGGAGCGCCGGTTCGTTCTCGGGCTCGTCGGGCTGTTCGCCGTGCTCGCCCTGGTGCTCTCGAGCATCGGCATCTACAGCGTCATGTCCTACACGGTGGCCCTGCGCACCCGGGAGATGGGCATCCGCATCGCCCTGGGGGCTCGGGGCGTGGACGTCGTGCGCCTGGTGGTGGGCTACGGGGTCCGGCTGGCCGCGATTGGCGTGCTGGTGGGCGCCGTGGCCGCGGGCGTGCTCACCCGGTTGCTCGGCAGCCTGCTGCACGGGGTGGAGGCGACGGATCCCCTGACGTTTGGTGCGACGGCGGTGGTGCTGGCGGGCGTGGCCGTGTTCGCGAGCTGGGTCCCCGCCCGGCGCGCGTTGAGGGTGGACCCGGCCCAGACCCTCCGTGCCGACTGAAGTCGTCCCTGGCTTCTGGCAGAGTCTCTTCCTCTCAGGTGTCCGCCGTGTCCGAGTCCGCTTCCACCGCCCCCAGCAGCGCCCCGCAGGCGCGCATCCTCATCGCCGATGACCAGATCGACGTGCTGGAGGCCCTGCGTCTGCTGGTGAAGCGCGACGGCTACACCGTCCTCACCGCCCAGTCCCCGGCCGGCGTCCTGGCCATGCTGGAGTCCGAGGACGTGGATGTGCTGCTGATGGACCTCAACTACGCGCGCGATACCACCTCCGGACGCGAGGGGTTGGACCTGCTCGCGCGCGTGCGCCAGCTCGACGCCACGCTGCCGGTGGTGGTGATGACGGCATGGGGCAGCGTGGAGGGCGCGGTGGAGGCCATGCGTGGCGGGGCCCGCGACTACGTGCAGAAGCCGTGGGACAACACGCGGCTGCTCGCCACGCTGCGCACCCAGTTGGAGCTGGGCCGCGCACTGCGCCGCTCCCGGCGTCTGGAGGAGGAGAACACCCACCTGCGTAAGGGGGGGGAGCGCACGGCCTTCGTCGGGGAGTCCCGGGCGATGCTGCCCATCCGCCGGCTGGTGGAGCGCGTGGCACCCTCGGGGGCCAACGTCCTCATCACGGGCGAGCACGGCACGGGCAAGGAGGTGGTGGCGCGCTGGCTCCACACCGCTTCCAGCCGCCCCGAGCGCCCCTTCGTCGCGGTGAACTCGGGAGGCCTGTCCGAGGGCGTCTTCGAGAGCGAGCTCTTCGGCCACGTGAAGGGCGCCTTCACGGACGCGAAGGCGGACCGCATCGGCTGCTTCGAGCTGGCGGACGGCGGGACGCTCTTCCTGGACGAGATTGGCAACATGCCGCTCACCCAGCAGGCCAAGCTGCTGCGCGTGCTCCAGACGGGCGAGTTGCACCCGGTGGGTTCCTCCAAGGTGCGCCGGGTGTCGGTGCGCGTCGTGTCCGCGACGAACGTGGACCTGTCCAAGGCGGTGGCCGAGGGCCGTTTCCGCGAGGACCTGCTCTACCGCCTCAACACGGTGGAGGTGCACCTGCCGCCGCTGCGTGACAGGCGCGAGGACATCCCCCTGCTGGCCGCGCACTTCCTCGGCGTGCAGGGCCAGCGCTACGGGCGCCCGGGCATGAAGCTGGCGCCGTCCGCGCTGGACGCGCTGATGGGCTACCCCTGGCCCGGCAACGTGCGCGAGCTGGAGCATGCCGTGGAGCGCGCGCTGCTCATGGCCGCCGGGGACGAGGTGACGGCGGAGGATCTCCTCCTGCGCCGGGGCGGTGGCCGTGAGGGCCAGGCCCGGCTGGAGGAGATGACGCTGGAGGAGGTGGAGCGCCACCTCATCGAGCGCTCCCTCTCCCGGCACGAGGGGAACGTGAGCGACGCGGCCAAGGCGCTCGGCCTGTCGCGCAGCGCGCTCTACCGCCGCATGCAGCACTACGGCATCAAGGGCGCGCGGTGAGCCGTCGCCGGGGGAAGCTCGCGCACGACGTGCACGTCTTCCTGCTGGCGCTGCTGGCCGGGCTCCCGGGTTCTCTCACCGCGCTCGTGCTCCTGTGGACGGGGGACGCGAGCCCCAAGGTGTTCTGGACATTCTCCGTGCTGGTGCTGGGCGTGTATCTGGGGGCGGCGCTCGCCCTGCGCGAGCGCGTCACCCGGCCCCTTCAGACGGTAGCCAACCTGCTCGCCGCGCTGCGTGAGGGGGACTACTCGGTGCGCGGTCGAGGGGCACGGGGAGGAGACCCGCTGGGCGAGGTGCTCCTGGAGACCAATGCCCTGGGCGACACCCTGCGCGAGCAGCGGCTGGGGGCGCTGGAGGCGGGGGCGCTGCTCACCCAGGTGATGGAGGAGATCGACGTCTCGGTGCTCAGCTTCGATGCCGAGGGGACGCTGAAGCTGGTCAACCGCGCCGGGGAGCGGCTGCTCGGGCTGCCCCGCGCGCACCTGATGAACCAGAAGGCGGGGGCGCTCGGGCTGACGGAGCTGCTGGAGGGCCCGGTGCCGCGGCGGCTCACGCGCACCTTCGCGATGGAGGGCGGGCCGTACGAGCTGCGGCGCGGCACGTTCCGGCAGGGCGGGCTGCCGCACCAGCTCGTGGTGCTCACGGACTTGAGGCTGGCGCTGCGCGAGGAGGAGCGCGAGGCGTGGCGGCGGATGGTGCGGGTGCTGAGCCATGAGATCAACAACTCGCTCACGCCCATCCACTCCATCTCCGAGTCGCTGCGGGACTCGCTGGCGCAGGTGCCACGCGCGGCGGACTGGGAGGAGGACGCGAAGGTGGGCCTGGGCATCATCGCGCGGCGCAGCGAGGCGCTGGGGCGCTTCATGTCCGCCTACGCGCGGCTCGCGCGCCTTCCACCGCCAAGGCTGGAGCCCGTGGAGGTGGAGCCGTGGGTACAGCGGGTGGCCGCGCTGGAGACGCGGCTGCCGGTGGAGGTGCGCCCGGGCCCCATGCTCGCGGTGAGCGCGGACTGCGATCAGCTGGAGCAGCTCCTCATCAACCTGGTGCGCAACGCGGTGGACGCGGCGCGGGAGCGGCGGGGCAGGGTGTGGATCTCCTGGACGGCGCCCTCGCCGGACGCGGTGGAGGTGTGGGTGGAGGACGAGGGCCCTGGGCTGGCGGACACGGCCAACCTCTTCGTGCCCTTCTTCACGACGAAGCCCGAGGGCAGCGGCATCGGGCTGGCGCTCAGCCGGCAGATCGCCGAGGCGCATGGAGGTAGCCTGCGCCTGGAGAACCGGACGGAGGGCCCCGGGTGCCGCGCGCGGCTGCGGCTGCCGTTGAACGGGGCCGCGGTCCGGCGTTGAGGGCCCTCAGTTCTTGGTGACGGCGGGCAGGCGGAGGATGAAGGTGCTGCCCTTGCCGGGCTCGCTCTGCACCTCGATGCGGCCCTTGTGGCGGGTGATGATGCCGTAGCTGACGGACAGCCCCAGCCCGGTGCCCTGGCCCCGCGGCTTGGTGGTGAAGAAGGGCGTGAAGAGCTTGGAGAGCGTCTCCGGCGTCATGCCCTTGCCCGTGTCGGCGATCTCCACCACCACGTCATTGCCCTCGTGCCGGGAGCGGATGCGGATCTCTCCGCGCGTCTCGATGGCGTGGGCCGCGTTGACGAGCAGGTTGGTGAACACCTGGGAGAGCTGCGTGGGGTGGAAGCTGATGGGCGGCAGCGCTCCGAAGTCGCGCTTCACCTCGCATTTGTACTTCAGCTCGTTCCACACCATCTTCAGCGTCGAGGACAGCTCCGCGTTCACATCCACGAGCTGTGGCGCGCCGGAGTCCTCCCGGGCGAACGCCTTCAGGCTGTGGGCGATCTCCAGGATGCGCCGGGTGCCCGCCTGCGACTCCTGGATCATCTCCGGCATGTCCCCGAGGATGTAGTCCACGTCGCCCTGCTTCCACTGTTCGCGCATGCGCTCGAACAGCTCCTCCCGGGCCTCGTCGGTCATGGGGACCTGGCCCTCCATCAGCTCGCGCTGGAGCTCGAGCAGCGGGGCGAGCACCGATACGTACTCGTCGAGCGTCCCCAGGTTGCTCATCACGTAGCTCACCGGGTTGTTGATTTCATGCGCGACGCCGGCCGCCATCTGCCCCAGCGAGGCCATCTTCTCGGCCTGGATGAGCTGGGCCTGCTGATCCTCCAGCTCCAGCGTGGCCTGGCGGAGCTTCTCGCTGCGGGTGCGCACCAGCTCCTCGAGGCTGTCCCGGTGGCGCCGCAGCTCCTCCTCCTGCTGGCGCAGGCGCTCCTCCGTCTGCTTGAGGGCGGTGATGTTGCGGATGAGGGACACGCCCTCGTCGGGACCGCTCCGGTAGATGCGCGCCTCGTAGTGCTGGAGCCCTCCCAGCTGCGGCATGTCCAGCGTGTACTCGAAGACCTCGAGGGTGCCGTGCTGGATGGCGCGCCCCAGGTGCAGGAGGAACTTGTCGATGACGGACTGCGGCAGGGGCATCTGCCGGATGTTGCGGCCGATGATGGAATCGGGCGGCGCCGCCGTCTGCTGGGTGTTGTTGATCGCGAAGTCGAGGTAGGTACCGTCGGCGCTGTTGCGGAAGATGAGGTCCGGGAGGGCCCGCACCAGGGCGCGCAGGCGCTCCTCGCCGCGCTTGCGGGCGTTGATGTCCACATTGGTGCCCACCATGCGCAACGGGCGGCCCTGTGGATCGCGCGCCACCACCTTGGCCCGGCCCAGCGTCCACGTCCACGTGCCGTCCTTGCGCCGTGCGCGGTACTCCACCTCATAGAGAGGCGTCTTGCCCTCCAGGTACTCGCGGAAGCGCTGACTCAGCTCGGCCAGGTCGTCCGGGTGGCATAGTTGCTTCCACATGTCGAAGTTGGCCGGGAGTTCTTCTTCCGCGTAGCCCAGCAGGCCCAGCCAGTGCGGGCTCATGAAGAGCTTCCGGGTGGTGAAATCCCAGTCCCACAAGCCGTTCTCGACGTTGTCGAGCGCCAGTGACAGTCGCTCCGCCCGCTGCGCGTGGGCGTGGAGCTGTTCCTCCTGGGCATGTCGCCGCCGCTGGCCGAGCAGCATGGCGCCGCAGGTGGTGACGAGGGGCTGGAGGAAGTCGACCAGCCGGGCGTCATCGCCACTGGAGCGGTTGGCGAGCCCTACCAGCCCCACCTGCTCGCCCCCGACCTCCAGGGGCAGGCCCAGGAAGGTGCGCGGGGAAGGGGTGAGCGCGGCCCTCACGCCTGTCTGGAGGTCTCCAGGGGCGGGGAGCTCCCGGAGGGCCTCGGCCCACTCGCGCGGCGTGCTGGCGAGCACCTGGAGCGAGGGGACTCCCTCGGCGGAGGGCCGCACCTCGGCGATGAGGCCGGACTCGCTGCCCGTCAGCTCCAGCACCACCGCCAGCAGTCGCTCGAACAACGCCGGGACGTCACCGCCCAGGAGCAGCTCCGACTGGGCCGTGTTGAGCGCCCGCAGCAGTTGGGTGGTGGCCCAGGGCTCGTCGCCCGAGGCGCCCGAGGTCTCGGGCACACCGGGCCAGTCCCGGGAGACCGGATCCGAGCCTTTGGGAACAGAGGGCATGTCGTGAAACTCTACTCGAACGAGGCGGCTAGCTGAAGAGCACGAAAATCAGGTGCCCCAGGGAAGCGAGCAGCACCCCGGCCGCCAGGGTGCTTCCGATGATGACGGCGACGGGGTTGCGGTCCACCTGGCGCAGCAGCCCGTGCAGCCCGCGCTTGATGGCGGTGCGCTGGCAGAGCACCTGGATGCGCCCGTCCATGACGGCCCGGAGTGCCTCCATCATCTCATCGACGGACTGGTAGCGCTGCGCCGGGTCCTTCGCGAGCCCCTTGGTGAGGAACCACCCCAGCTCGCAGGGCACACCCGACTGGTGCGGGTTGTTCGGAATCTCGAACAGCTCGGGCTGATGCTTCTGCACGCCCTCGAGCACGTCCGCCAGCGACTGGCGCCCCTCCAGGTAGTGGTTCAGGTAGAGGAACTCGTGGAACAGGACGTTCAGGCTGTAGGTGTCGCTGCGCACGTCGACCTGGTCATGCTGGCCGCGCGCCTGCTCGGGCGACATGTAGAGCGGCGTGCCCACCACGGCGCCCAGCTGCGTGCGCAGCGAGGCCGCCTCGCGCAGGTTCGTGGCCGCGGCCCCCGTCGAGCCCGAAGCCTGGGCCGTCTCCCCGGGCTGGCTCACGCGCCGCGCCAGGCCCCAGTCCACCACCGTCACCTCACCATAGGGCCCCACCATGATGTTGGCGGGCTTGAGATCCCTGTGGATGAAGCCCTTGCGGTGCGCGTACCCCAGCGCGTTGAGCACGCCGATGAAGATCTGCACCCGAATGGGGAAGGTGTAGTGGGCGTGCGCGGCGCGATCGCCCTGGCGCAGCTTCTCGATGATGGACTCGAGCGTCTCGCCCTGCAGGTGCTTCATCACGAAGTAGTACCGGCCGCGCTGGTCGATGCCCACGTCGTGGACCGGGACGATGTTCGGGTGATCCAACTGCCCGACGGTGCGGATCTCCTCCACGAAGCGCAGCAGGCGGTCCAGGTCGGCGCCCTCCGGCAGGCGCTTGAGGGCCACCATCCGCTCGATGTCGTGGTCCTTCAGCAGCACCACCTCGCCCATGCCGCCCTGGCCCAGGGGCCGCACTTCCTCGAAGCGCTCGCGTTGGAAGGGCACCACGTCCTGCCGATCTCCGTTCCACTGGACGCGCGGCAGCACCGTGCCGCGGTGGGTCGGCACCGGCACCTGGGTACTGGCGGGGAGGCCCTCGTTCCGGCTGGCGCCTGGAGACAGCAGGGTGGAGTCCACGGAGACGTTGGGCACGTAGCGGAGGGTGTCCGTCATGGGTCTCCTGAATAACAGAACCTCCGGCGTCCTGCCCGCCGTCGGGCGGGTGTGGGCGAAGGTAAGGAGGGGACCCGGTCCCAGCGCTTCAGTAGGCCGTGAGGGACAGGGAACGACCGGCTTCGAACCGCGGCTCCCTCTGGAGCCTCTCCAGCACGCCGGAGGTGCAGTGGAGGGTGACCATGGCGATGCTGCCCGGCTCGCTCACCCACTTCACCGCGTTCATCAGCTCATGGTTCCGCAGGTAGCTCAGCACCGAGTCGCGGAACTGCTGGCTCTCCGCTCGCCCGGCCGCGTGCACGGCGGCGCGGTCTCGCTGGGGCGCGGGGCAATAGTGCGCTGGCTCTTCCCGGGGCATGACGATGGTCTCGATCCACATGAGTTGAGCCTCCGGTCTTGAGAACCAAGAAAAGCGCCTATGAGATTATCGCATTTGGGCCCGGTTGGGTTGCGTCAAAATGCATTCGTGTGTACGCGCCCCGTGTGCGCGGCCCTGCGTGCATGTAGCCATCCACGGACTCAGCGGGAAGCGGAAGTCCCTCGCGCCCATGGAGACTGATGTCCGCCGACGGCAACTGTCACATTCATGAGGCGTGGGCTGCCCGGGGGGCGGGCGGGCGGGCGGTGAGCCGGTTCAGGACTCCCGCGCCACCGGGAGCCGGACGGTGAAGGTGCTGCCCTGTCCGGGCTGGCTCTTCACGTCGATGCGGCCCTGGTGGCGCGTGATGATGTCCTGACTGATGGACAGGCCCAGTCCGGTGCCCTTGCCCGGGGCCCGGGTGGTGAAGAAGGGGGTGAAC
>NZ_DASVWK010000254.1:0-3881 GCF_036389735.1 Archangium sp.
TGTTGCCGGCGAGCGCGAGGAAGCGCTTGGCGCGGGGAGGGCGCACGCGGCGCACCGTGTTGCGGGTGGGGGCCTCGAGGGCCGGAGCGGGGGACACCAGGGCCGGCTCGGGCACGGCGAGGGGCTGTGCGGTGGCGGGGACCGAGGCGGCCTTCGGAGCGCGCTTGCGCGGGGGTGTGCGAGGCATGGGTAGGGAAGGGCCTAGCCCGGCTTTTGATGGTCGTCCAAGATCTGGCGCAGCAGGTCCGGCCTGTCCGTCATGATGCCACCCACGCGCTCTGCGACAAGCCGGCGCATCTCCTTGGGGTCATCCACCGTCCACACATTGAGCCACCGGGAGTGGGCATCCACGGCGCGCAGCAGGGCCTCGTCCACCAACCGCACCTCGCCAAAGTGCAGGGGCATGTCCAACACGGTGTAACGCGGATCCTCCGGCGTCGGCTCGCCCGCTCGCACGGCGAGCACGAAGGACGCCAGGGCCTCGCGTGGATAGAAGTGGCAGGCCTCCGGCAGCACCCGGGCCAGCCGCTCCCCCACTTCGTCCAGCTCACTGCCCACGCACGCACGCTCCAGCGCGCCCTCCTCGCGCAGCACCTGGGCGAAGACGTCCTCGATGCCCGGCACGTCCGGCTTCACCTCGATGTTGAAGCGCAGGCCGGGGAAGGCGCGCAGCAGCTCGCGCAGGGAGGGCATGCGCACGCCCTGGCCGCGGAAGGGGTAGGTCCGGCCTCCGTTGGGGCTGAAGAAGTAGCCCGCGTCCAGCCGCTGCAACTCGGAGAGTGTGTGATCCGCCACGGCGCCCACACCGTCGGTGCAGCGCTCCAGGGTGGCGTCGTGGGCCACCACCAGCTCGCCGTCGCGGGTGAGGTGGACGTCCGTCTCCAGCACCTGGGTGTGGTAGTGCTCCACCGCCCGTTGGAAGGCGGCCAGGGTGTTCTCGGGCGCGAGCAGCGAGCCGCCCCGGTGGGCGATGTGCAAGGTCGGGGAGAGACCGAGGAAGTAGGGGTGCTTGGGCAGGGGCATGGCGGTGGCGGTACGAGGGGGGAGTCGCTTCCTTGCCGGCCCCCGTGACCCACCGATATAAGGCCCGACATACGAGGTCGCAGTCCATAGGAGACGCACCGGTGATTTCTCTGCGCAAGACTCTTGGAACGGCGGCCCTGCTCGCCGCGGCGCTGGCCGCTGGCTGTGATGGTCGTGGCGGCGGTGCCGACGCGGGTGATCAGCCGGGCTGCACCGGCGTGTGCAGCGATGCCGGCGGCTCCGAGGCGGATGCCGGGGCGGATGCCGGGACGCAGACCGACGCGGGCACGCAGACCAGCCCCACGGAGATGAGCGTCGCCCAGGCGCGCAACGCTTCGTTCGGCACCTGGGTCAAACTCCGGAACGTGGTCATCCAGACCGTGGAGTTCTCCAACAGGGGCAATCAGGGTGACTACCGGGGCTACTTCTGGGTGGTGGATCCCGCCAACCCCAAGCAGGGCCTCTGGGTCTACAAGTTCTACCAGGACCTGCCGACCACCTATGAGCCGAAGGTGGGCGATCGCATCGACATCGAGGGCTGGGTGAACTACCGGGGCCGCTACGAGCAGTCCACGGCCTACCGGCCCCAGCTGGCCAACAAGTTCGAGGTGGATCGCTCGCAGGCCAAGCTCGTCATCACCCAGCTGGGCACGCTGACGCCTCCCGCGGACCACGAGGTCCCCGCCGGCTTCGGCAACGCCGACGGCGGTTTCGGGCGCCCCAACGCCGAGTACGCGGGCTCGCGCGTGCACATCCCCGGTCCGCTCTCACTGAGCAACCCCAACCCCCGGGCGATGCAGCGCGTGTCGGACGACCCGAATGATCCGCGCTTCTTCGGCTTCGAGCTCGAGGGCGGCATCCTGGTGCGCAACTACAAGACCTTCGGTGAGACCGACGGGGGCGACGTGCGCTGCGACTGGCGCCAGAAGGTGCTCGACGGCGGCTCCGTGGTCTTCCCCCAGGGCGTGCGTGGTGTGTGGGAGACCTACACCTACTCACCCTGCCAGGATCGCGCCAGCACGGACGCGGGGTGCTTCCGGGATCCGGCGCTGGTGCCGGGCACGGAGCAGTCGGATGGCGGCGGCAACAAGTTCACCTACGTGCTCCACCCCCAGGACTGCGCCACGGACCTCCCGGGCCAGTGGGACGCGGGCCAGTAGTCCTCACTGCCAGGGTGGGCGAGCGTTCAGTCAGGGCGCCCACCTTTCTTCCACCTCACCACCCATGTGGTGATTGCGGGTAAGCTCGGGAAAAGTAGCTCGAGGCTTCCTCTTCGATCGACTCCAGGGGGCTCCCATTTCCGAGACATCTCCCCAGGCTGCGACCCCCTTCGGCAAATACCTCCTCATCAAGCGGCTCGCGGTGGGGGGTATGGCGGAGCTCTTCCTCGCGCAAGAGCCACCGCGGCCGGAGCTCGTGGTCATCAAGCGCATCCTCCCGTACCTGTCGGAGGAGCCCGAGTTCGTCCAGATGTTCCTGGACGAGGCTCGCATCGCCGCGCAGCTCCACCACCCGAACGTCGTCCAGGTGTTCGAGCTGGGGCGCATCGACGAGAGCATCTTCATCGCGATGGAGTTCGTCGAGGGCGTGGACCTGCGGCGCATCCTCGCGGAGGAGACGAAGTTCAGCGCCGCCGTGTCCTACGCGGTGGCCGCGCGCATCTGCGCCCAGGTGGCCGCTGGCCTCGACCACGCCCACAACTCCAAGGGCGTGGATGGTCGCCCCCTGGGGCTCATCCACCGCGACGTCAGCCCCCAGAACGTGATGGTGGGCTATGACGGCTCGGTGAAGCTCGTGGACTTCGGCATCGCCAAGGCCGAGGCCCTCGCCGAGCGCAGCAAGCCCGGCGTCATCAAGGGCAAGTTCCTCTACCTCTCGCCCGAGCAGGTGATGCAGGAGCGGCTGGACTCGCGCTCGGACATCTTCGCGCTGGGGGTGATGCTCTATGAGGTCACCACCGGGCGCTCGCCCTTCGCCCGGCCCACGACGGAGGCCATCCTCTACGCCATCCGCTTCGAGACGCCCTCGCCTCCGCACCTCATCCGCGACGACTACCCGCAGGAGCTGTCGCGCATCGTGATGAAGTGCCTGACGAAGGACCGCAACCAGCGCTACCAGCGGGCCTCGGCGGTGCAGGCGGACCTGGAGGCCCTGCTGGAGTCGGGCACCATGCGGCAGAGCGACGACGTGGCGGAGTACGTCGCGCGGCTGCTGGGCGAGGAGGAGGAGCGCACCATGCTCCACGTCCCCATCCCCGCCTCGCGCAAGGGCGCCGCGTCCGCGCCCGTGCCCGCTCCCCCCGCCGCGCCGCCGCAGCCCCCGGGCCTCACCGCGCGCCCCGCGCGCCGCTCCAGTGCCGAGAGCCTGGCCTCCGTGGGAGACTCCGATGACGCGGAGTTCGCCACGGAGATGGCCCGCCCGCAGGACATGATCGCCGCCGCCTCCCCCTCCGTGCTCCTGGGGGACGAGGACGAGGAGGAGGAGGCCACCGCCATCCGCACCATGCCCGGGCGTCCCTCGGGGCTCGCCGCGCAGGCCGCGCCTCCCGTGCCGGCGCGTGCCGTGCCTCCGCGGCCTCCCACCGGGGAGTCCACCGTGCAGGAGCGGCCCGCGCGCGCCGGAGCGACCCCTCCTCGGCCCACGCCCGCCCGCAAGCCGGGCTCCTCTCCCTCCGTCGCCGCGTTGGACCGTCGCCGAGGCCCTCCCGTGGACATGGACGAGCCGGACGAGCGGGACGACCTGGACCCGCCGGATGAGGACCTGGAGGACGAGGCCTCCCAGTCCGTCTCCGTCACGCCCGCCACGGTGAACAGCCGGGTGCCCATGCGTGCCGCGCCCCTGGCGCGCGAGGAGCACGA
>NZ_DASVWK010000255.1:0-2474 GCF_036389735.1 Archangium sp.
GGTGGCCCCGGGGCCGGCCGTCACCGCGCACACGCCCCGCCTGCCCGTGGCGCGCGCGTACCCGTCCGCCATGAAGGCCGAGCCGCCCTCGTGGCTGCCGATGACGAAGCGGATGCGCGAGTGGCGGCGCAGGGCCTGCACCAGCGGCGCGATGTTGCCTCCGGGGATGCCGAACACCGTGTCCACCTGCTCCGCCTCCAGGTGCGCCACGAGGGCGTCCACCACCGTGATGTCCTCCAGCGTGTGGAAGGAGCGCAGCCGGGCCATGGCTGGAGGCGCCGCGGGCTCGGCCGGGCGCGCGCTCGGCTCCGTCTGCGCCAGGGTCGGCTCCACGTGCAGCCCGTGCGGGAACGGGTGCGTCCCCTGCGAGTACAGGGAGGGAGCGGACTCACTGCGCATCGGGGAGCTGGTCGCGAGCTTGGCGAGTGCGGGCTGGGACACTGGGGGGGGCCCTCTTTCTGAATGTCCGGGGGGCGCGCGGGGGGGCGACGCGCCGTGTCGCCGAGATGTGTCGGCGGCTCAACGTATGAGCAAATTACCGCGTTTCCCTCTTCCGGGGAACAGGGAAATTAAATTTTTTCAGGCTGGGTGGATAATGAGGTGTGCTAGGGGGCTCGTCCCGCGAGGAAGGCGGGAGGGTCCGCCCGGACCGCGCGTGGGGGCTAACCCCTGGAATTTTTGGGAGAAGAAGGTTCGCGGTAGGCTTGAGAACAGCCCGCCTCCGCGCAAGATGCGGGGGACGCCCAGCCACACGAGGCAAGTGATGCCTGTCCCACAGAACTTCGTCACGGAGTATGGCTTTCGCGCTCACGGTCCCGGGTACATCACCCCGGCGGAGGCGCGTGCCTGGTTCGAGGATCTGAAAACCCGGGTCCTCGCTCTCGAGGGCAAGTCCTTCGGCCTGCTGGTGGACTCACGCACGCAGAAGGCCAACCCGCCCGAGACGCAGGAGATCATCAAGGAGGCCATGGTGTGGCTGCGTGGCCATGGCATGGAGCGCTCGGTGGTGGTGCTGGACAGCACGGTGGCGCTGATCCAGATCCTCCGGCTGTCGAAGGCCTCGGGCGTGTACGCCTACGAGCGTTACCTGGACGCGCTGAAGGATCCGGACTGGGAGGCCAAGGCGGTGGATTGGATCGTCCGGGCCATTGATCCGGATCTGCCGCAGCCGGTGCAGAAGCAGGCGCGCTGAGTCACGGCCGCTCGGCCCTCTCCGCGGATGGGAGGAGAGGGCCGGGGCTCGAGAGCTTTCAGCGCGCGTAGATGCGCTTGTGGTCGCGCGTGCCCAGGTAGCGGAAGCCCGTGCCGGGAGTCTCCTCGGCCGGCATGTTATCGATGTGCTCGCGCGCGGCCATGACGGCCTCGTACTCGGGGATGCTCAGCGCGCGCCGCTTCTCCAGCAGGTTCTCCAGGCCCTGCGCCTTCACGCGCGCCTGGGCCTCGGGCACCACCACGCCGCTGAAGAACTCCGCGCACGAGCCGCTGCCATACGAGAACAGGCCCACGCGCTTGCCCGTGAGGTCCTCGCGCGAGGACGTCAGGAGGCTGGCCAGCGCCAGGTACATGGAGCCCGTGTAGATGTTGCCCACCTGCGAGGGCAGCACGAGGCTGGGGCCCACCAGCCGGTCGAAGCTCGCGTCGGGCTCCTTGTCCCCGTCCAGCGTGCGCACGTGGCGGTGCGCCTTGCGCGACATCTTCCCGTACGGCACGTGGTACACGAGCGCGGCGAAGCGGTCGCTGTAGTGGCCCTCGCCCCCGGCGTCCGCCGAGCTCTCCTGGTAGGCCTTGTAGGCGCCCTCGAGCGCGTCCAGGTAGCACTGCACCGAGTAGTGCCCGTCCACCACCGCGTCCTTCGAGTAGAGCGGCCGCCAGAAGTCCATCACGTCGTTGGCGTACACGCCCGTCTTGCCCGGCTCGAAGGCCAGCAGCTTGGGCTTGTCGGACACCAGCAGCGCCACCGCGCCCGCGCCCTGCGTGGGCTCACCCGGCGTGCCCACGCCATAGCGCGCGATGTCCGAGCAGATGATGAGCGCCTTCTTGCCCTTCGCGCTGCCCGAGCGCACCCAGTCCATGGCCAGCAGCAGGGCCGCCGTACCGCCATAGCAGGCGTGCTTCGTCTCGAAGACGCGGCAGCGCGTGGACAGGCCCAACAGACCCTGCACGTACGAGGACACCGGCTTGGAGTGGTCCACCGCCGTCTCGGTGCCCACCACCAGCATGCCCACGTCCTCGGCCGAGCATCCGACGGCGTCCAGCGCCATCCGGGCCGCGCGCGCCGCCAGGGTCACCGTGTCCTCGTCCACCAGCGGCACGGCCATGCGTGTCACGCCGAGGCCGTCCACGTACTTGCCCGGCGCCACGCCTCGCGCCTTGGCCAGCTCCGCCAGCTCCACATAGGTGGGCGGTACGGCGATCCCGATGCTCTCCAGGCCTGCCTGCATCCGGTACTCCTTCGAATCTTCAGTAGGGGGGAT
>NZ_DASVWK010000256.1:0-1512 GCF_036389735.1 Archangium sp.
CCGGTGAGGGCGAAGGGCCAGATCCTCCCGTGCCCTGGGTTGTCGCGCATCCGGTGAGCAGCACCACCAGCACCACCGTTCCGGCCAGCTTCATGGGAATCCCCGTGGTGATGGCTACCCCCTGATGGGTTGCCAGTCCGAGGGAGTACCCGATGGGGCTGACAACTCCCGGTGTCCGCTGCTCCCGGCGGCGTCATTCGAGAGGCAGACCAAGAGCGCCCGTGCTTCGGCATAAGGACCTTGGCGGTCATCCCCGCTGACGTCCTGGCCCGTGTGCTTCGGGGAGAGAAGAACCCGGCGCACCTGTTGACGCCGCACAACACCACCTCCGGGAAGTACGCGGACAGGGAAGACGTGGTTCTGAGGACCTGGGATTAGAGCGGAACCCACTGGGGCTCACGTAGGCGGAGGTGACAGAGCAGCAGTCCGAGAGCACTCGGAGTCGAGTTGGAGCAGATTTCACTCCCCCAACCAGTAGAGGCTGCGCCGGGTGCGCAGCACCTGCTCTAGGAAATGCGAAAAGGAACTGGCGACTAGCCCGCAGTACGCCGGGTCCGGCCATGTCTCATGGCACCCGTCAATGAGCGGATACCGTCCGTTTACCTGTCGGCTCACGTCCAAGACGACATAGTTGCCGTCGCGCACGAAGCAGAAGGCGTACACCGAGGCGGGACCCCATTCGTCGGTGTCTTCACGCCGGATGGCCACCCGCGCTCGGACAATCTCCGAGAGAGGCAGAATTTCATAGGGCGAATCCGGCCACTGAATCAGAGCGGCTCCATTGCAGTGCAGGTAGAAGGCACGCAGGTCCAAGTCCAGCTTCCATCCCACTCGCTGCTCGAACTCCTCGATCTCCTCGGGTGAGGCGGGCGGTTTCGGGAAGTGGTCACGGGAGACCTCTTCGAGCAAGCTGCTCATGGGCATGGTCATCGTTAATTGTCCGTGTAGGGCAGGTCGGGTCCCACGTTATTCCAGGGTGCCTGACCGGCGTAGCAGGCGGGGTACTTCTTGCCGAAGTCGTCATGAACGCCGGGCTCCGCAGGAAAGATGTTGTTGGGATCTATCGGGTCCCCTCCATGCTGGAGATCCCGGATGTGGTGCCCCGGCCACGCCCTCCCTGCCGCGAAGGGCCATTCTCCAAACCGCGTGCTCCAACTCTTGCGAAAGCCTTCTCTGAATCCATCCCACTTCCTGCGCTCGGCGGCATTCTGAGTTGGTGAGCGTGTCGGGTAATTGCAGCAGCAGTGATAGATGCCGTAGCGGCTCCCGGCCTTGACGGGAACGGGTAGGACGACGAGGCTCCCCTCCCAATCGAACTTGAAGTCGGCCAGCCACATGCACCCCTTGAGCGTGTGGCCCTCGCTGGCGCACTCCCTCTGGCACCCGTTCATGAACTCCCGGCGGCACTGCCAGGGGCCGTAGAAGAGGGTCGTCTTCATGCGCCCGCCTGGCACGTTCAACCAGGGCAGTTCCTTCTTCACGGCGGGCCTGGCCCCCGGTGAGGGCGAAGGG
>NZ_DASVWK010000257.1:0-5950 GCF_036389735.1 Archangium sp.
GACGCTCATCACCTTCGTTCTCGTCGCCATCATCCTGCGCTGGAAGGCCTGGGGTCCCATCCTCTCGCTCGTGGAGGAGCGTGAGAAGCAGATCGCCAGCTCCATCGAGGCCGCCAAGCGTGAGCGCGCCGAGGCCGAGAAGCTGCTCGCCGAGCAGAAGACGGCCATCGCCGAGGCCCGCCGCGACGCGCAGGAGATGCTCCGCCGCAACCAGCAGGAGGTGGAGAAGTTCCGCGAGGAGCTGATGGCCAAGAGCCGCAAGGAGGCCGACGAGTTCAAGGCCTCGGCGCAGCGGGAGATCCAGGAGCAGAAGACCAAGGCCATCGCCGAGGTGAAGGCCATGGCGGTGGACCTGGCCATGGACGTGGCCGGCAAGCTGCTCAACGAGCGCATGGACGACACCAAGCACCGCGCGCTGGCCGAGCAGTTCGTGCAGGGTCTGCCCGGCAAGGGCACGTCCGGCCCCCGGGTGTAGTCGTCCGGATTTCCGGTCCCGCGCACCGCTGTTCAGGAACCCAATATGGCGCTTTCCATCGGCATCGTCGGTCTGCCCAACGTGGGCAAGTCCACCCTCTTCAATGCGCTCTCGGCGGCGGGAGCGCAGGCGGCCAACTACCCGTTCTGCACCATCGAGCCGAACGTGGGCGTGGTGCCGGTTCCGGACGAGCGACTGGACAAGCTGTCGGCGCTGATAAAGCCGCTCAAGAAGATCCCCACCTCGCTGGAGTTCGTGGACATCGCCGGCCTGGTGCGTGGCGCCTCGAAGGGTGAGGGTCTGGGCAACCAGTTCCTGGGCAACATCCGGCAGGTGGACGCGGTGCTGCACGTGCTGCGCTGCTTCGTGGACGACAACGTCACCCACGTGGAGGGCGGCGTGGACCCGGTGCGAGACCGGGACGTGGTGGACACGGAGCTGTGCCTCAAGGACCTGGAGACGGTCGAGAAGCGTCGCGAGCGCTCGCAGAAGAACACCAAGATGGGCGGCAAGGCGGGCGACGAGGCCAAGGCCGAGCTGGTGGTGCTGGACAAGGTGAAGGCCGGGCTGGACTCGGCCATCACCGTGCGCGCGCAGAAGCTGACGGCCGATGAGCGGGCGGTCCTCCGCGACCTCTTCCTGCTGACGGACAAGCCGGTGCTGTACGTGGCGAACATCAGCGAGAAGCAGATTGGCAAGGAGGACTCGGACCCGATGGTGCAGCGGGTGCGGGAGATGGCGGCGAAGGAGGGCGCGGGGGTGGTGGTGCTGGCGGCGGCGATGGAGGCCGAGATCCAACAGCTGCCCGAGGAGGAGCGTCCGGGCTTCCTGGAGAGCGCGGGGCTGTCGGAGCCGGGCCTGCACAAGGTGGTGCGGGAGGGCTACAAGCTGCTGGGCCTCCAGACGTACTTCACGGTGGGCGAGCAGGAGTGCCGGGCGTGGACGATCCACAAGGGTGACAAGGCGCCGCAGGCGGCGGGCGTCATCCACTCGGACTTCGAGCGCGGCTTCATCAAGGCCGAGGTGATGAGGTGGGAAGACCTCATCAAGCTGGGCAGCGAGTCGGCGGTGAAGGAGAAGGGCCTGCTGCGCGTGGAAGGCAAGGAGTACGTGGTGCAGGACGGCGACTGCATGCACTTCCGCTTCAACGTGTAGCGAAGCACACCCTGCCTTGCACCCCCTGGGGTCGACCGGTACGTTCCGTGGCCTCACCCCAGGAGGCCACGTGACGAGCGCTGAGCCCATCTCAGACCGAGCGGCAATGCTGGTGGAGCGCTTCGGCAGCCCCCTCTACGTCTATGACGCCGAGCGGGTCCGTACCGCCTACCGCACCTTCGCCGAGGCCTTCCCCTACGCCCCGGTCGACTTCCACTACGCGATCGTCTGCAACAAGAACCAGCACCTGGTGCGGCTGCTGCACGGGCTGGGGGCGGGCATCCACGCCAACACCCCGGGTGATGCCCATGCGGCGCTCGCGGCCGGCGTCCCCGCCCACCGCATCGTCTACAGCGGCACCAACCTCGACGAGGTGGACCTGACGTACCTCCTGGAGCGCGGCATCCGGCTCAACCTGGATTCAGTGGACCAGCTCCGGGACTACGCGGCGCGCTGCCCGGGTGGCTCGGTGGGCCTGCGCCTCCTGGTGGACGACCCGCGCCGCCCCAGCCGCATCGGCGTCGACCCCGCCGAGCTCCCCGAGGCCCTGGAGATCGCTCGCGCGGCCGGGCTGCGCCTCGTGGGCCTGCACATGTACGCGGGCACCAACAACCTCTCGTTGTCCCGCTTCCTCACCTGCTTCGACCGGCTGCTCGCCGCGGCCGAGTCCCTGCCCGACCTGGAGGAGGTCGACGTGGGCGGCGGCTTCGGTGTCCCCTACCGCCCGGACCTGCCCGCGCTCGACCTGCCCACGCTGGGCCGTGAGGTGGCCAGCAGGCTGGAGGCCTTCTCGTCGCGCCGGGGCCGGCGGATCCGCCTGGTGGTGGAACCCGGGCGTGTGCTGGTGGCGGAGGCGGGCACGCTGCTCGTGAAGGTCATCTCCGTGAAGGAGCGCGGAGGCCGGCGCTACGTCGGCGTGGACAGCACGGTGGGCAACGTCGTGGTGAAGAGCGTCTACTACCCCCACCACCGCATCGAGGTACTGTCTCCCCGGGGTGCGCCCCTGGCGGTACCCACGGACGTCTGCGGCAACACCACCCACTCGCGGGACTTCCTCGCGCGGGACTGCCAGCTGCCGCCGCTCGCCCCCGGGGACCTGCTCGCCCTGCGCGATGTCGGCGCCTACGGCTATGCCATGTCGAGCCACTTCCTGAATCGTCCCCGTCCCGCCGAGGTGGTGCTCGACCAGGACGAGGCGATCCTCACCACGCGCCGCGAGACCTTCGCGGACCTGCTGGCTACCCAGGTGGGCTCATGAGTGGCATCTGTGGCTTCGTCGGAGACGCGGCGCCCGGGACGCTCGAGGCGATGCTCGCGGCCATCGACTACCGCGGGGACCGCACCGACATCGCGCTCGCTCCGGGCGTGGGTCTGGGCTACCGCTGGTGGGGCGGGCGCCCCGGTAAGGCCCCGGGCATCCTCCGCCAGGGCCCGCACCTGCTCGCCTGTGCTGGGACGCTCGTGCCCCCGGTGGCCTCGCCCGCCGAGGAGCTGCTGCGGCGGCTCGGGCAGGGCGGCTCCGCGCTCGAGGACCTCGATGGTGCCTTCGCCTGCGCCTGGTGGGACGGCGAGCGGCGGCGACTCACGGTGGCCAGAGACCCCTTCGGCGTCCGCTCGCTCTACTACGCGGTCCAGGGCGGGGTGCTGTACTTCGCCAGCGAGCTGAAGCAGCTGCTGGCCGTGCCGGGCTTCGAGGTGGTGCTGGAGCCGACGGCCATCCACAAGTACCTCACCTTCTCCTTCGTGCCCGGCGAGAACGTGCCGCTGCGCGGGGTGAAGCGCGTACCCGCGGGCCACGTGGGCACCTTCGAGCAGGGCATGCTGTCCGCCACGCCGTACTTCACCCTGCGCGAGCAGTTGGATCCCGCGCTGGAGGACCAGGGCGAGGCGGTGCGGCGCATGCGTCGCCTCTGCCGGAGCGCGGTGCGCAGCCGGCTCAACGGCGAGCCGGAGGTCGCCCTCTACCTCTCGGGAGGAATCGACTCCTCGGGCGTGGCCGTGTGGCTGAAGGAAGAGGGCGCGAAGGTCCAGGCCTTCACCCTGGACTTCGGCGAGCGGAGCGTCGAGCGCGAGCAGGCCGAGCAGGTGGCCCGGCATCTCGGGTTCCCGCTCACCCAGGTGAAGGCGAGCGGCGAGGACATCGGCCCGGCGTTGATGGACCTCGTCTGGAAGCTGGACCTGCCCTTCGGCGACGCGGTCACCGGTCCCCAGTTCCTGCTCGGGCGGGCGGCGCGACAGGCGGGGCTCTCGGCGGTCTTCAACGGCGAGGGAGGCGACCAGCTCTTTGGCGGGTGGACCTCGAAGCCGATGATCGCCGCCACGGTCTACGGCGACCTGTACGAAGGCGAGCAGGAGGAGCCCGAGGAAATCTACCTGCGCTCCTACCACCGCTTCTACGGGCTGGAGGAGGAACTCTACACGCCGGCGTTCCGCGAGCAGGTGGGAGGACCGGGCCAGCGGCGCACGCTGCTGCGGCCCTACCTCGGCAGCCCGGAGATTCCCCACTTCCTCAACCGCGTGCGTCTGGCGGACATCGCGCTCAAGGGGACGCAGAACATCCTCCCGCGCGCCGAGCGGATCGCCAATGCGTGGGCGCTCGACATGCGGGTGCCGCTCTTCGACCGCGCCCTGGCCGAGGCCTCCTTCGCCCTGCCGCCGCGACTCAAGCTCCACGGCGCGTGCGAGAAGTACGTTCTCAAGCTGGCCCTCCAGGGCAAGCTCCCCGATGACATCATCTGGCGCCGGAAGTACGGGATGAGTGTCCCCTCGACGGAGTGGGTGCTCGGCCCCCTGGCGCCGGTGATGGAGGACCTGCTCGGGCCCGCGTCGCTGCGGCGGCGCGGGATGTTCCGGGAGGAGTTCATCGCCGGGCTGCGGCAGGGGAAGGATCTCCCCTCGGAGACGCGGCGCCGGCGCATCGGTGAGAAGCTGTGGGCGCTCGCCATGCTGGAAGCGTGGATGAGGGTCTTCGTGGACGGCCGCGGGCGCCGCCCGGGAGGGACGACATGATCTGCATCCGCTGTCAGCACGACTCGAAGTACCCCGAGCGGAAGGCCGAAGGGAAGTGCGAGAAGTGTGGCGGGAAGTTCGCGTTCGAGCCGCGCGAGGGGGCCCGCTTCTCGGATCAGGCCTTCCAGAAGGCCATCGACAAGGTCTCGTCGGAGGGGAAGGTGAAGTGGGGGGTCGAGCACCTCTATTACGAGCTCTGCCGCCGGGCCCGCCCCAAATCCAGCCTGGTGGTGGGGTGCGCGCTCTTCTTCATCCCGATGATCCCCCTCACCATCTCCACCCTGGCCGGTCCCCTGCCGGTCGCGGTCCTGATGGTCGCCGCGATCATCCTGGGCCTGGTGGCGTATCGCGCGTCCGGCCTCAGTCAGGACACGCTCCCGCGCGGCGACTTCGAGAAGATGTGGGACCAGTGGGGGCGGATCCACGGCAAGGTTCCGAGCGCCATCCAGCGCAAGTCGCAGGAGGAGCCATCGCGAGCCGCGCGCGCGCCCGAGCCAGACCTGGAGGACTACTCCTTCGACCGGGCCGTCATCTGCGACCGCGCCCGCACGGCGGACCTGCTGCTGGCCAACAACTTCCACTTCGAGAACAACTGCGCGATCCTCTCGTTCGACGGCTACCCCAAGCCGGCCTTCGAGAGCGTGCGGCGCATGCTCAAGCGCAACCCCCGACTCGAGGTCTACGCGCTGCACGACGCCACCCCCGTGGGCTGCCGGCTGGCGCACCGCCTCGCGACGGATCCAGAGTGGTTCAAGGGCCAGGGGCGGGTCATCGACGTGGGGCTGCGGCCCGTCCACGCCGGGCCCTTCAAGGGACTGCTGCTGCCCAGCGAGGGTGTCGTCAGGGAGGGCAACGGCATCTCCGTGCAGGAGGCGCGCTGGCTCTCCGAGCACAAGCTGGAGCTCGCCGCCATCCGCCCCGAGCAGGTGCTGAAGCGGCTGTTCCGGGCCATCAGCCGTCAGCCGTCCTTCCCCTCCGCCGCGCCCGAGTCCGCACCGTCCCTGCCTTCCTCCAGGCCCGACCCGTCCCTCGCGACGGCCGGGGCCATCGCCGTCGCCGGAGCCGCCGCCGCGGCGGCCGCTGCCCCTCCTCCGGGTGCGAAGCAGAAGCCCAAGGACAACCCCAAGGACAACAAGGACAGCGGCTCGAGCTCGAGCAGCGGTGACGGGGGTGGCGGGGGTGGCGGGGACTCGGACTGGTCGGTGGACACGGACTCCTTCTCCTCCGACGCCGACTCCTCCGACGGCGGCGCGGACAGCTTCGGGTAGCCGATGGGAACTCCACGTATCCTCAGACCGGCCCCGGGGCCGC
>NZ_DASVWK010000258.1:0-1712 GCF_036389735.1 Archangium sp.
AGGACAGGCCGGACGCCCCGAGAATTTCACGTCCGGTGTCCTCTCGCAGACGTCAGCGGACGGTCAGGGTGAAGGGCTGGAGGGCCTTCAGCCCCGGCTCCAGCATCGACGGGGAATCCAGGCCGGTCTCGTGGACGAGCGCCCGCACGCCCGGCGGCAGGACGGGCTCGGGCGAGGGGAGGAGTTCGGCCAGCACCCCGGGCTCTCCGCCCCCGGAGGACAACAGTCCGCGCGCCTCGCCCAGCACCACCAGGTCCAGCTCCTCCCCGGGACGCACTCCGGCCCGCTTGCGCGCCGCCTCCACCGCGTCCGTCAGCCCGCCCAGCGAGTCCACCAGCCCGCGCTCCTTGGCCGCCGCGCCGGACCACACCCGCCCGCGGGCGATGCCATCCACCTTCGCCTTGTCGAGGCTCCGCGAGAGTGACACCTGGGTGATGAAGTCGTCATAGGCCGAGTCCACCCAGGCCTGCACCGCCTTCTGCTCGGCCTCCGTCCACGGGCCCCAGGTGTCGAGGATGTTGGCCATGGGCGCGCGGGAGATGGTCTCCTGGTTCACGCCCAGCTTGTCGCCCAGCAGGCCGCGCAGCACGGGCTTGAGGTAGAAGACGCCGATGCTGCCCGTGATGGTGGTGGGGGAGGCCCACACCTCATGCGCGCCCATGGCGGCGTAGTAGCCGCCCGAGGCCGCCACGTCGCCCATGGAGGCGATGACGGGCTTCTTCTTCTTCGCCTCCAGCACGGCGCGGTACATCAGCTCCGAGGCCAGCACGTCGCCGCCGCCCGAGTCCACCCGCAGCACGATGGCCGCCACGGACGGGTCCTTCTGGGCCCGCTCCAGGGCGAGCATCACCGTCTCCGCGCCCGCGATGGTGCCACCCAGCGGGGAGCCGCGGCTCTTGCCCCCGGAGATGTTGCCCACCACCGGCACCACCGCGATGCGGCGGCGTCCGCTCCAGCGCGGATCCCGCTCGTCCCTGGGCGCGTAGTAGGGGTCGTAGCTCGCCCCGGACACCATCGACTCGAGCTTCTTGTCCAACTCCTCGGGGAGCAGCACGCCGTCCACCAGCTTCAGCTCCTTGGCGCGCGCGGCGGTGAGGATGCCGGCGGTCCAGGCCTCCCGGAGGCGCTCGGGGGGGAGGTTGCGCGCCTTGGCCACCGCCGCCTCGTAGTGGCTCGTCTCGGTGTCCAGGTAGGCCTCGATCGTCTCGCGCTGCGCGGGGCTCATGTCGCGGCGGGTGAGCTGCTCGGGGGCCGTCTTGTACTGGCCCACGCGCGCCACGTCCCAGCTGACGCCCAGCTTCTCCATCGTCCCGCCCAGGTAGCTGACGTTGGCGGCCAGGCCGTTGATGGCGAGCGAGGAGCCGGGCAGTGCGTACAGCTCGTCCGCGGCCGAGCCCACGAAGTAGGCCCGGTCATCCACGCTGTAGAGTACCGCCATCACCCGCTTGCCCGAGGCGCGCAGCCGCAGCACCGCCTGGTGCAACTCGTCCGCCTTGCCCCAATTCACCCCCGGCAGGCCCGACACCTTCAGCAGCACGCCCTTGAGCCGCGGATCCTTCGCGGCGTGGTCCATCCATCGCACCAGCCGGATGTACGGGTCCGACTCCGAGAAGCCGAACAGCGCCAGCGCGGGGCTCACCCGCTCCTGGAGCCGGTCATCCAGGTCCACCAGGGCGATGGAGCCTCCGCCGACGCGCGGGGCGGGGTACTTC
>NZ_DASVWK010000259.1:0-12800 GCF_036389735.1 Archangium sp.
TCGGTGGTGACGCGCCCCTGGTCCTTCACCCTGGGACTGGCCACCCTCGGCGGCCTCGTGTGCTTCGCGGACAAGTCCTTCGGACGCTGGCGCTTCCTGGCCGGCGGACTGCACGGCCTGGCGCACATCCTCGCCGCGTTCTTCGTGGCCTGGGGCTCCATCTACTTCATCGTCAGTGGGCTGGGCATCTGTCCGGAGCTGCTGCCCGGCACCGCGCCCCTGTGCGCCGCCGGGTGGACGCACCTGTGGGGCAAGTTCATCCTCTCCGGCCTCATCAACTTCCTGGGCGGCTTCCTCGTGGGGCCCTTCATCATGGGCCTCTACCTCACGGTGAGCGTCAACCGCTTCGGCGCCCACTCCAACGAGGCCTTCATCTCGCTGGCCATTCCGGACTGGAAGAACTTCCTGCGGCTGCGCATCGACAAGGACGGGCACCTCACCGTGTACCCGGTGGGCCTGGAGCGCGTGCCTCGCAAGTGGAAGGAGACGAACGCCGGCCCCTACGCCCCGGCCTACGAGCCGGATGACCCGAAGGCCACCACGCCCGTCCTCATCGAGCCCCCGGTGCGCGTCACGCCGCGCGGCTGAGCCTCACTCCCACAGCGGCGCGGAGCACTCGCCGCACTGGCGCTGCGCGAGGTCCACCCAGGCCAGCGCCTCGGCGAGCACCTCCGACGTGGAGCGGCCATGCACGTCCACCACGCCGTAGAACTCGCCGAACCGGTTGGCCACCGACAGCGTCGCCGTCCCCGGCACGCGCCCCGACACCTCCGCCAGCCTCCACGCCACCGTGCCCTCCGGGTCGTCTCTCAGCGCGCCGGGCAGCAGCGGCTCCCCGGGCCGGCCGGGCATCATCACCGAGATGAGCTCCACCTCGTCCCGGCGCCACCCGGGCGCCCGCGCCTGGAGCTCCCGGTGGAGCGCCTGACAGCCATCACAGTTGGCGTGCAGCAGCGCCACCAGCATCTCCCGCCGCTGCCACGCCTCGCGCGTGCCACGCAGGGCGCCGTCCTCAGCCTCGAGTTGGAACAGGGGGATGTCTCGTCGTAGCGGCATGGGCCACCTCCTCACTTCGACAACACACAACCCCACCCCAAAACCCACAGCGGTGCCCCCCGGAAATCGTGTGAAACCGGGCATCATTCAGCAGCACGTGGACCGAGTCTGGTGTAAAATTACTGCATGACTGGCGCCTCTCCCTCCGTGCAGCCTCGCCTTGCCCTCGCTCTCCTGCTGGGCGCGTGTGTCGCGCTGGGCGGTACCGGGTGTGCCACGGCTTCACGTGCCACGCTCTCCACGCCGCCGCCCGAGCCCATCGCCGCCGTGACCGAGCCGGCCCCCGCGCCCGAGCCCACGCCGGCTCCGGCGCCCGCCAAGGCCGAGAAGCCCAAGGTCGCCAAACGCACCACGCCCCGGCCGCCCGAGGTGAAGACGCCCACCGCCGAGGCGAAGACGCCCGTGTCGGCCAGGACTCCCGAGCCGAGGCGGCCCCAGTCGGACAGCTCGATCCTGGGCGCCACGTCCTCCGAGCCCGTTCCCTTCGAGCCCTCGGCGATGACGCGCCCCCAGCGGGTGAGCGGGAGGGAGCCACGGCTCACCGAGCAGGCCCGCGCCGAGCGCGTGCGGGGCACCGCGCTGGTGCGCTGCGTGGTGACGCGAGACGGCCGGGTGACGGGCTGCAAGCTGCTCAACGGCCTGCCCTACATGGAGCAGGAGCTGCTGGAGTCCGTGTCCACCTGGCGCGTGACGCCCATCACCGTGCAGGGCCGGCCGGTGGACGTGGAGTACACCTTCGTCGTCCGCATCCCCGCGAGCTGACTCAGAAGCGGGCCTGGAGCACCGCGGCGCCGCCCACGGAGGACGGGCGCTCCAGCACCGGCTGGGCCACGCCGTTCTCGTCCTCCCGGAAGACGGTGTGGTTCGGGTCGCGCGTGTAGAACGCCTCGCCAATGACGGAGAGGCTGTCGCCGACGTCCCACCGGAGCGTGGCCTTCGCCGTGAGGAGGGGTTGACGCTCGCGCCCCTCCGGGAGCACGGAGAACGCGTTCGGTCCCCGCAGGACCACGAGCCTGTTCCCCGTCGCTGGCGGGTTGTTGCCGCCCATCACGTACCCGAGGGAGTTCGTCGTCGAGGGCAACACGGCCCTCACGAGGAGGCCGGGGGTCAGCCCCGTGCCGGGGAAGTGATGATCCATCCCCGCCGACACGAGCAGCTCGGGCAGGTGGGTGCCGTCCTGGGGGAAGGCGATGAAGGGAGGAACCCCCGGCACCTCGGACAGCACGAATGAGGCCGAGCGAGCGAGTGCCAACGCGTGCACGCGCAGGAAGTCCACCTTGAGCCTCGCCTGCAACGCGAGCACGTCCGCGCCCTGATCCGTCGTGGTGTCGAACATGTCCGGATTCTGGAGCGTCTGCACCAGGTGGCTGGCCTCGAGCGACACGGAGGCCGAGACGCCGCCCGGATACACCTCGGGGGCGAGGAGCTTCTCGTAGACCTCGGGGTCCCTCCGGTAGAGCGAGAAGTCGACGCTGGGGCCGATGGGCGCCCCGTGGTGGAAGAGGATCCGCCCCGAGACCCCCACTGTGCGGGCGCGGGTGTCGCGGCCCTGTGCGGCGAACACGGGAATCACCCCGTGCTGCACGAGCGTCCCGGCCGCCTCGAGCCGCAGCGGGGGCAGCACGTCCACGCCCGCCCCGGCCAACCCCATGAGGAGCCGCTCGTTCTCCCGGGTGAGGGCATTGGCCTCCAGGGAACTCCTGGCCGCGGCGAAGACGTACCAGTGCTCCCGCGCGAGCCGGAGCTCCAGCCCCGGGACGCCGCTGCCCCCGGGGGCGCCGCTGGCCAGCAGGGGACGGAAGCCGTACACGTCGCGCCCCCACGAGGCGGGGTACTCGTAGCCCAGGAACAGCCGCGTCGACGAGAGCGGGAGGAAGGTGAGCACGAGCCCCTCGCCCTCGCTCCAGGACTCGGGCCGCCAGGAGAGCCGCACGTAGCTGGCGTTGTCCCGGAGGTTCAGGCCCGCCGCGTTGTTGGCGGAGATGAGCACGGAGAGCTCGGCCTCGGCGCGCAGTCCCGAGCCGAGCTCGGGCGAGCGCAGGTGCAACCCGAAGTGGGAGCCGGTGCCGAAGTCGCGGGACTCGAGGTCCTCATCGCTGGCGAGCAGGGACACGCGCAACGAAGCCACGTCCGAGGCGCTCGCCTCCAGGGACAAACCCAGCCCGAGTGCGAGCAGCGTGCGGATGAGAGACGTCTTCAACGTTCCTCCAGGAGAAGGGGTTCCTGGAGAACCGGTCCTCCTACCAGCCAGCGCCGGTTCAGGCCACCGTGAGGATGTCCACGCCCTGGTCCGTCACCAGGATGGTGTGCTCGAACTGGGCCGTGCGGCTGCCGTCGGCCGTCACCGCCGTCCACCCGTCGTCCCACACCCGGTGGTGCCAGTGGCCGAGGGTGATCATCGGCTCGATGGTGAAGGTCATCCCGGGCTCCATGATCGTCTTGGCCTCGGGGTCGAAGTGGTGCGGAATCTGGAGCGCGGTGTGGAAGCGCTCGCCGATGCCGTGGCCGCAGTAGGCGCGCACCACGCCCATGCCGTTCTGGGTGGCGTGCGCTTCAATCGCCTTGCCGATGTCGTTGATGGGCCGACCCGGCTTCACCGCCTCGATGCCCAGCATGAGGCACTCGCGGGTGACGCGCACCAGGCGCTCGCTGTCCGGATCCACCGTGCCCACGGGGTAGGTGGCCGAGCAGTCCCCGTGCACGCCCTCGAGGAAGATGGTGATGTCGAGGTTGACGATGTCACCCTCCTCGAGCGCCCGGTTGTCGGGGATGCCGTGGCAGATGACCTCGTTGACCGAGGTACAGATGGACTTGGGGAAGCCGTGGTAGTTGAGCGGGCTGGGGTAGCCGCCGCGCTTGACGTACTCCTCGTGCGCGATGGCGTCGAGCTCATCGGTGGTGATGCCGGGGCGCACGTGGGAGGCGGTGATGTTCATCACCTCGGCGGCGGCCTTGCAGGCGCGGCGCATGCGGGCGATGACGTCCGGCGTCTTGATTTCGGTGGGCGGGTAGACGCGGGCGGGACGACCCGACGCCGCGTAGTCCGGACGCTGGACGTGCGAGGGAACGGTGCGCATGGGGCTGATGACGCCAGGCCGGATGCCCCGCGAGCGAGTCTCGGGCCCCCGCTTGCGTGCCTCCACGGCGTCCGCGCCGCGGTGGCACTTCTTGTACTTGGTTCCATTCCCGCACCAGCACGGGTCGTTCGGCTTCGGCAGCACCGCGGGTGGAACCCGCACAGCGGACACGTCGTTCATACCCTGGACCTATAGCCCCTGGAGGCCTACCGCGCACGCCTTCTCGGCTGGCTGCCCCGTGGGTCTGGAGGCACGTTCACACCGTGCTGGGTTGGCTGGCTGGTCGCCAAACTGCGCACCTCGGGGGCTGCTACACCACCGGACGCCGCCGGGCCCGAGACAGGTGCGCCTCCCCGCTCTCCGTGAAACGCCGCGCCAGCTCGGCCTGCCCCTCCGCGCCATGCTCCAGCACCTGCGCCAGCTCCCCGGGCAACAGTGCCTTGACGGTGACGAGCCGCACCTCGCCGAAGGGCGTGGGGAAGTGCCCTGGCAGCGTGTGCGACTCCATCCCCAGCAGCACGCCCACCCGGCCCTCCTCGCTCACGAGCGCCTTGGGCATCCGCTTGCCCGACACCTCCATGGAGAAGAGGCCCGCCTTCACTGCTTCGCGCACGTGCTCGTGCCCGGCCACTTCACTCGCCACACGCTCGAGCAGCAGCAGGGGCCACCCCTTCGTGACGTCCTTCACCGCCGCGTCCGTCTCCAGGGCCAGCTCCAGCCCGAAGCCCACCGAGGGCTCCAGCCTCTCGATGAACGGGTCCGACAGCCCGTGCGTCACCAGCAACGTGCGCCCCGCCTCGCGATGGATGACGCGCCAGAGCTGCCGCTGCCCGGGCCACGCATCGCTCATGGCGATGGGCGTGATGGCCTCCTTGTCCAGCCTGCCCAGGGTGCCCCACACCGCTTCCCGCGCCGCGTCCGCCACCTCCAGCAGCTCCCGGCTCTTGCGGTCGCGTGCACGCTGCTCGGCGCTGATCGCGCTCGGACCAGTCACCTCCTTGAATTTCGCTCCCGTGGCGCCCAAGCGCTCCAGGGCCTGCTTGATGTCCTCGGAGACAACGAGCGTCCCAGTCCACCCCCAGGTGCGAAGCACCCTCGCATCGCCCACCTTCGTCGCATCGATACGCATGCCGTACACGGCTCGGTATTTGCCAGTCTTCTCGGGCCGGCCATCCTCGGGATTCCAGTACTGCACCTCCTCGGACGCCTCATCGTCGATGCACTTCACCACGCGCGTGCATACGAGGATGTAGAACGGCTCGGAGTGCGCTTCGACCTCCACGGGGATGAGCTGAACGTCCTTGGGCGCCAACTCCGTGAGGAGGGCGGCGACCCTGGCGCTGACGATGGGCACCCGGATACCCGCCTCGGTGAAATCGAGCGACCGACCCTTCACAGCACCCAGGGGAACCTTGAGTTCCCCCTCCACCAAGACGGGCTGCCCCTGCTTGAAGAGCCAGTCATCCAGCGTCTGTCCCCGCGCGTCAGTGGGAGTCTCCAGGTCCCAGCGGCCGGCGAGGTAGACGTCGTCATGAAGCTCGAAGTACCGCTTCGACATGACTCCCGTTCTAACGCGGAGCACCCTCGGTGAGGAGCTTGTTGAGCTTGCTGCCCTTCTTGGCGATTTCCACTGCCAGCTTCTGAAGCTCGGCAACCAGGTCTCGTCGACATTGAACGGTGCTCCCGCATGTTGCCGTTGCATCGTCCAATCGCTTGAAGACCTCCTGGTGGTACTCCTCGGGGTGAGGGCCCTTGTGACCCTGGATACTGACCTTGTTGGCTGGGTCCTCCATCGACATGCCCGCCTTGTCGAAAATCCTCTTGAACCGTTGCGTCCAAGGTCCACCGAGTAGGGTGGACTTGCTGTTCTCGACCGTCGCGATGTGGTGCAGTTCCGGTTTGTTCCAACTTGGGGACGCACTGATGGGAGCGCCCCTCGCGGCCATGGACAGGGCGTTGGCGGGCAGCACGACGCTGAAGGTGCCCTCCGCCACCGCTATCTTCACCTTGTCCGCTTCCTGTGCGGCCACCAGCACGTCGCGCAGACCACCGTGGGACTCAGCCGCACTCGCGGCCCGTGCGAAGCCCGGCAGCGTTGGCGCCTTGGTGATGAGCGACGCGGTACTCCCCACCGCCGCCGTCCCCAACAGCAACAGGATGCGCACGCTGTTGGGTCCGATGACCTTTCCGAACCGGTCCCCCGCCTCGCGCAGTTCCGCGAACGTGCTCGCCTGGGCCGCCTCCTCCCACAGCTGGAACCAGGCCTGGATCAGATCGAACAGTTCCCACCCAGGTAGCCCCACATCACCAGGGCGAGCGCCGCCGCTACACCCTTGGAGACAGGCTCCGGCGCCGCCACCAGCGCCATGTAGCCAATCAAGGTGATGCTCAGCACCGTCCACAACTGCCGGGTGGAGAATGTGGAGCGCAGCTCCGCGTCCCTCGCTTCCAGTGCCGTGTTCACCGAGAGCGCCAGCGCGAGGTCCCGCTTGTCCTCGCCGTCCAGGCCCGGCCCGTCCTTGAACAACTCCAGGCAATCTCCCGGCGTGCCACACCGCTCGCAGAAGCCCCCGTAGGACTGGGCCAGGGGCGTGCGCCACTCCTCTCCCTTCAGTGGCCCCGAGGCCAGTGCCAGCTTCCGGTGCAGGTACAGCGGGGGACGGGCGCTGGCCACCCGCAGCGGGATGTCCAGCACCAGGGTAGTCAGCGCCTCGTCGAGCTCGAAGTCGCTCACCCGCACCGCGCCGAACCGGGTGGGCACGGAGAGTTGCACCGGAGCCTCCGCGTCCACCGTGTGAGGCCGTGCGTCCCGCCGCTCACCCGTCAGCGGCGCCCGGGAGGCGCACGCGGCCTGCAACACGAGCACCACCAGGGCCAGCACTCCCAACCAGGGACGCCGTCGCGCACCTGCCGGGCTCGGGCCAATACGACGGATGGACATGCCGCAGCATACAGCGGCGAAACCGAGAGGACGGTGTCAGCGCCAGTCCGGCGGCGCGAGCCTGATGCGTGGCACCGGATAGCCCTCGGGGCCTACCAACACCGTCTCGAAGCGCGGGTCGTTGAGCACCGCGCTGCCGGGGCTCTTGTCCACCTTCTCCAGGTCCACCTTGCCGCCTGGAATGGGCAGCTTCGCCCAGGTGGGAATGCCGTACTGGTGGATGCCGTCCACCGCCACGCCGCAGATGGGCAGCGAGGAGCCGTCCGGCAGGTGGAGCCAGTCGAACTGGATGTAGACGCGATTGGGCGTCGTCACCGCCTCGCCTGAAATCCTCATTTGAATCTCCTGCTTCGTCTCCTCCACCTCGACGAGAATGATGGCGGTGACGGGACCGGGCTTGAGGTTGAGCGAGCCCCCGTCCTCGATGGACTCGTCCGAGGCGGGAGTGCCCGACCTGAGGAAGGAGGGGTTCTCGTCGGGCGAGAGGCCCAGCTTGACGGGGGTGGCACGGGCCTCGGGGGAGCAGCGCGCGAGGTAGCCGATGGGGTCGGGCCGCACGGGAGCGGTGGCGCACCCGGCGAGCTGCGCGGCGCTCACGCCCAGCACGCTGGTGAGCAGCACGCACAGCCGCGAGGGCACGGGCGTCGAGGCGGGCGAGGGAGCTTCGCTGCGGGAGGTGGAGGGCACGGACGGTGTTCCTTTCTCGGAGGGCACCGGCGAGACCGGCGCGGTGAGCAGCCACGCTAGCCCGAGCAGCCCCACCCCGAGCGCCAGCACGGCCAGACCCCGACGCCAGCCCCTGGCCCGCTCGGGGGAGCGTACCTCCTCGGGGCGAGGTGGGCGCTCGGAGCGAGGAGCCTCCTCCGGCGGGCGCTCCTCCCGCGGGGCCTCCAGCACGTCCACGTCCGGAAATCGCTCCAGGGTCCGCTCGGAGGGCCACACCGCCGGGGCCCGCCAGGCGTCCGAGGTTCCCTCCGCCTTCAGTAGCCGCTCCAGCTCCTCGCGCACGGCACGGGCGCTCGGAGGGCGCTGCTCGGGATCCTTCGCCAGCAGCCGCAGGGCCAGCGCACACAGCGAGGCGGGTGCCTCGGGCGCGAGCCGCTGGGGCTCCAGCGGAGGGGTCGTGGCGATGGCCACCAGCAGTTCCTCCAGCGACAGCCGGGTGCTGAAGGGGCGGCAGCCGGTGAGCGTCTCGTAGAGCAGCACGCCGACGGCATACAGATCCGCGGCGGGCCGGGCCGGCAGGCGCGAGCCCTGACGCGCGGCCTCCGAGGTCAGGAAGGCGATGGCCTCGGGGGGCTGGCAATAGAGCGTGCCCGGCGCCAGCCCCTCCGTCAGGGGGCGGGCCCACGGCAGGTGCACCGCCCCGAAGTCGATGAGGAAGGGGGTGTCATCGCCCTCGCGCACCAGGATGTTGTCGGCCTTGAGGTCGCGGTGGCATACGCCGCGCGCGTGCAGGGACTCCAGCGAGCTGAGCATCGGGCACAGCACGCACGCGACCCGGTACAGCGAGGCGCGCTCGTGCCAGCGCCAGGCGTGGAAGGTGCTCCCGGCGACGTAGGGCGTGACGAAGTAGACATAGCCCGACTCCAGGTCCGGCCAACGGCCCCACTCGAGCACCGGCAGCACGTGGGCGTCCTCCAGCCACTCCAGCGAGAGCACCTCGCGGCGCATCCACTCGTCCACCCGGTCCTCGTCCTCTTTCGAGAAGGTCCGGGCCGCCATCTTCATCGAGTAGCGGCGCCCCTCTCGCTCCACCAGGAGGACGAAGGCGAAGCCCCCCACGCCCAGCCGGCGCACGACCTGGAAGTCGCGCACGGCGTCCCCCACCTGGAGCTGGTTCGGCTGGAGGGGAGGCCTCATGGGCGCCCGCCCCCGTCTTCCAGGGGCAGCGGTCGGAAATCGCCGGGAGCGTCCGCTCCATCCAGGGCCACGTCCAGGCGCACGGTACCCTCGGGCAGCAGGCCGGTGAGGGCTTGCAGGCGTCTGTCGCGAATCCTGACCGAGAGGAGCCGCGCGGGCCATTCCAGCAGCTCGCCCCCCGCGAGCGTGGCCCGCAGCCGCGCCTGCACCGGGCTCCACGTGGGCACATCCAGCGTGCGTCTCCGCACGGCCACGGTGGCGAAGAAGCGCCGGCCCATCCAGAGCACGGACTCCACCTGCCCCCGCGAGCCCGCCGGGTTGTACTCCACCACCTGCTGGGGAAGGTCGAGCGCGACACGCGCATCCGGCGCGGCGAGGAGGCTCCGCATCACGCTCTCGGCGCCGTCCTCGTCGGCGGAGGGCTGGGAGCACACCACGTGCACGGACACGTCCACCGCGTCCCCCCGGGTGACGAGCACGAAGCGGAGGGGCTCGGCGCCGGCCTCGGTGACCACGGAGAGCAGCACCTGTTCGCCGGGGGCGAGGTCCGCGGTGGGCACGAGGACCCACGTGCCGTCCGCCAGGAGGACGCGCTGGATGCGCCCGTCGTCCGGTGCGAGTTCCAGGGCCTGGGGCAGGGGTCCCCCGAAGCGCACGAGCGTGGCCACACCAACGGCCACGTGCAGCTCCAGGGGCGGCACCTGCCCTGGCCGAGCCGGAAGCACGAGCGTGCGGCGCTGAGGAGCGGGAGAGGTGGCTCGTGGAGGCCCCGCGATAGCCGAGGTGGAGAACAGCGTTGTCAGGAGCAGCCAGGAGCCGAGGCGCACGCATGACCTCCACGAGCCGACACGCACCCTACGGGAGGACGGCTCGCGAGAGCAAGCAGAAAACAACTTCCGCCGTCACCTCGTCGGAGTTGACTCCGGAAATCATGTGGGGGGCTGTTGGGGCTGGGCGAACCGGGACGCCGTGCGCCAGGAGGGTGACACCGTGAAGGCCTCCTCGGCCTCGAGCAGCGCGAGCAGGTTGCCCTGGAGGGTGCCGCAAATGGTTTCGAGGGGCAGGTGGCTGAGGTTCGTCGGGGAGAAGGGGTTCTCCAGCTCGACGGCGATCTGATCGATGGCCAGGAGCGGGTAGGCCACGAGGAACGTCACCAGCCCGGGGATCCACCACGTCCCCACGACGGCGATGGGAAGGGCCAGGAGGTAGAGGACGATGAAGCGCCGCAGCTTGAAGGTGTGGACCTGCGGCAGGGGTGTCCTGAGGATGCGCTCGCACCAGCCCACGTGATCGATGAGCTGGGCGCGCTCGCGGTCGACGGCGAGGAAGGCGACGCGGTCCATTTCCCCGTGCTCGACGGCCTCGCCCAGCAGGCCGGCGATGGCCTGGGCGACGAAGGAGGGCATGTGCTGGGCTCGGCAGATGCGCTCCACCGCGTCCGCGTCTCGCATCAGGGTGAGCAGCTCTGGCAGCTCCCGCTCGCCGCGCAGGTTGCGCCGGGCCACATGGCTGAAGGCGGCCGTCCAGCGCACGAACCGCTCCCGCCACTCCGGGTCCCTCGGGCCGTACGTCAGCCCCGCGATGGCCAGGTTGCGCGACTGATTGACGATGCCGCCCCACAGCTTGCGCGCCTCCCACCAGCGCTCGTAGCCCCCGTTGGTGCGCAGTACCAACAGCAGCGCGAGGAAGGCGGCGGTGAACTCCACCGGTCCACTGCCCAGGGCCCGCCAGTCGTACACCTCGTGCACGAGCCCGACGAGCAGCCCGTACAACCCGAACAGGAACACCCGCGGCATCACGAGTGGCGTCACCGCGCCCCGCCAGGCGAACGCGTCCTGCCAGAAGCGCTTCTCCCAGTGTCCCTTCACGCTCCACGGCATACCCAGAGAGGTAGGTCGCCGTGCGGTCCCCGACAAGGAAGGAGGCGGGCCGGCGACCGTCCGGTGCGGATCCGCCTGAACGGCACCATCCCTGGTGAAGAGGACTCAGGACATGACCATCGCTGGCATCCCCCCCGCTCCCCTGCCCGCCGCTCAAGCACTCCAGCGTCTGCAGGAGGGCAACCACCGCTTCTCCAAGAACGTGCGCAGTCTGGACACCGCGCTCGGCCAGACGGCGCGGGCCTCGCTGGCGGCCGGGCAGAATCCCTTCGCGATCATCCTCTCGTGCTCGGACTCGCGGGTGCCGTCGGAGATCGTCTTCGATCAGGGGTTGGGGGACCTCTTCGTCATCCGCGTGGCGGGCAATGTCGTGGCGCCCTCGCTGGTGGGGAGCGTGGAGTTCGCGGCCGCCACCTTCGGGACGCGTCTGGTGGTGGTGATGGGCCACTCGCGCTGCGGGGCCATCAAGGCCACGCTGGACTTCATCCAGCACCGGGTGGAGGCGGCGTCGGAGAACATCCACGACATCGTGGACCGGTGCTGGCCCGCGGTGGAGAGCGTGGTGCATGCGGCCGGTCCGAGCGTGGACAGGGACCGGCTCGTGCACGAGGCCGTGCGCGCCAATGTCCGGCAGTCCTGCGCCCACCTGCGTCACGGCAGCCGGCTGCTCGAGCGGCTCATCCTGGAAGGGGGGATGATGATCGTCGGCGCCGACTACTCACTGGACACCGGTGAGGTCGACTTCTTCGAGGGGCTCAAGAGGTAGATGTCTCCTGGGCTTGCGCTGCCTGCGCGCTACAGGCCATGCAGTGACGTGCCTCGGGAATGGCGCGCAGCCGGTGTCGGCCGATCGCCCCACCGCAGCGCGCGCAGTGCCCGAACCGGCCCTGCTCGATACGCACCAGTGCGTCGTCGATGTCCCTCAGCTCCCGCCGCTCCCGCTCCGACAGCCGCTCCAGCACCTGCTCCGTGCGCTCCTCGACCTCCAACCCGTTGCCGCGCGGCACTCCGCGGAGGCTGCTCCGCCGCTGCATCAACGCCTCGCGCGCCTGCTTGACCCACGTGTTCATGGAACATCCCCACTTGGTGTGAGTCCCTCTATTTCAGGAACCGTGCCTCGCCCCTCCACCCCCGAGGCCCCTTACGGTGCGCGCAAGGTTTGCGGGTCTCCTCCACCCCCTGTGCACCCCTTGCGCACGCCGCCCCCTCCTCCCCTCACACCCGCGCTGGAACACCCTTTGCTCCAAGCCACCTCAGGCACCCCGCCCGGTGCCATGCTTCTCGCCGCCCGAGGTCGCTCGCATGATGTTCTCCCCGCCCACCTCCCCCTCCCTGGGCTCTCTCCTCCAGGGGCTCCTCCCCCGTGAGCACGGCGCGTACTTCCAGCTCGGCCTCCCCCTGGCCACCGCCCTCCTCGTCACCGGTGCTCCCTCCAGTGCCCTCTGGCTCTCGGGTGCCGCCGTCGCCGCGCTGCTCGGCCACGAGCCCTTGCTGTTGCTGCTCGGCCACCGGGGTTCCCGCCGCGAGGAGCGTGATGGGGGCCGCGCCCGCGCGTGGGGCGTCCTCATGGGCCTGGTGGGCGCGCTGTGCTTCGGGCTCGGCGTCCTGTCCATGCCCGCCGAGGCCCGGCCCTTCCTCGCCCTGCCCCTCATCCTCGGCGGCGAGGTGCTGCTGCTCGCGTGGAACCGCCAGGAGCGCACCCTCTCGGGCGAGGTGCTCGCCGCGCTCGCGCTCGGGGCCTGGGCCGTGCCCATCGCCGTGGCCGGGGGCCTGCCGGCCTCCTCCGCGCTGACGCTCTGGGGCACCTACGGGCTGGCCTTCGGCCTGGCCACCCTCGCCGTGCGCCTCGTCATCGCCAGCCACCGGCCCCGCGCCAATCGCGAGCTGCTGCGCCGCACGGGCGCCACCTCCATCACCTTCGCCCTGCTGGCGGCGGTGACGTGGGCGGTGCATACCGGGCTGCCCCTGGCACGTGTCGCGGCG
>NZ_DASVWK010000260.1:0-6110 GCF_036389735.1 Archangium sp.
CCGCATGAAGTTCCTCCGTCACGCCTGGGCCCCAGGTACGCTCAGCGCCTGCCTCCTTCTGGGATGCACGGCCACCTCGCGCAACACCCAGGCGGACGCGACCACGCAGCCGCCGCCGCCCGTGGCCGCCCAGGCCCCCCAGACGCGGGCCCTGGGCGTCGACACGAAGAACTTCGACTCCAGCGTCCGCCCCCAGGATGACTTCTTCCGCTACGTCAACGGCACGTGGCTGAAGACGGCGCAGATGCCCGCGGACAAGGCCCGTTATGGCTCGTTCATCGAGCTGCGGGACAAGAGCGAGGCCGCCCTGCGCGTCATCATCGAGGAGGCCGCCGCCGTCCAGGAGCGCAAGGCCGGCACCGACACGCAGAAGGTCGGCGACCTCTACGAGAGCTTCATGGACACGGCGCGCATCGAGTCGCTCGGTCTCGAGCCGGTGCGCGCTGACCTCAACCGCATCGCGGCGCTCAAGGACAAGAAGGAGCTGCCGGAGCTGTTCGCCACGCTGGCGCGCATGGGCATCCCGACGCCGCTCGCCGTCTACGTGGGCCAGGACGCGAAGCAGGCCACCCGCTACATCGCCCACGCCAGCCAGAGCGGCCTGGGTCTGCCGGATCGCGACTACTACTTCAAGCAGGAGCCGCGCTTCGTCGAGACGCGCGCCGCCTACCTCACCTATATCGAGACGCTGTTGCGGCTCGCGGGTGAGAAGGATCCGGCCGGGGCGGCCAAGGCCATCCTGGCCCTGGAGACCGCGCTCGCCGAGAAGCACTGGGACCGCGTGAGCAACCGCGACCGCGAGGCCACCTACAACCTCAAGAGCGTGGCCGAGCTGGACGCGCTCACCCCGAGCTTCTCCTGGGCGCGCTACCTCAAGGCCCTGGAGGCGGAGCAGACGCCGGCCGTCGTCGTCCGCCAGCCGGACTACTTCCAGGCCCTGGACAAGGTGCTGGCCAGCACGCCGCTGCCCACGCTCAAGCAGTACCTCTCCTTCAAACTGCTGGACAGGTCCGCGCCCCTGCTGAGCAGCCCCTTCGAGCAGGCCGAGTTCTCCTTCCGCGGCAAGACGCTCCAGGGTCTCCAGGAGAACCGTCCCCGCTGGAAGCGCGGCGTGGAGGCGGTGGACGGCGCGCTGGGCGAGGTGGTCGGCCGGCGCTACGTGGAGCGCCACTTCAGCCCCGAGAGCAAGGCGCGCATGCAGGAGCTGGTGAAGAACCTGCGCGTGGCCTTCGAGAAGGGCATCGACCAGTTGGAGTGGATGAGCCCCGACACCAAGACCCAGGCCAAGGCCAAGCTGGCGAAGTTCAACGTGAAGATCGGCTACCCGGAGAAGTGGCGGGACTACGCCGCGCTCACCATCGCCAAGGACGACCTGCTGGGCAACGTGCGGCGTGCCACCCTGTTCGAGGTCCGCCGCAACGTGGGCAAGCTGGGCAAGCCCATCGACCGGCTCGAGTGGGGCATGACGCCGCAGACGGTGAACGCCTCCTACAGCTCGACGATGAACGAGATCGTCTTCCCGGCCGCCATCCTCCAGCCGCCGTTCTTCAACCCCGAGGCGGATGACGCCACCAACTACGGCGCCATCGGCGGCGTCATCGGGCACGAGATCAGCCACGGCTTCGACGACCAGGGCAGCCGCTCGGATGGTGACGGCAACCTGCGCGACTGGTGGACCGAGACGGACAAGGCCGCCTTCCAGCAGCGCACCGGCATGCTGTCCGACCAGTACGCCGCCTTCAGCCCGATCCAGGGGATGAACGTCAACGGCAAGCTCACCCTGGGTGAGAACATCGGCGACTTGAGCGGCCTGACCGTGGCCTTCAATGCCTACAAGGTGTCGCTGGGCGGCCAGGAGGCCCCCACCATCGAGGGCTTCACCGGGGATCAGCGCTTCTTCCTCGGCTGGGCCCAGGTGTGGCGCACGCTGCACCGCGACGATGCGCTGCGGCAGATCCTCCTCACGGATACGCACTCGCCCGGCGAGTACCGGGTGAACGGCGTGGTGCGCAACATGCCCGAGTTCTACTCCGCCTTCGGGGTGAAGGAGGGCGACGGCGCGTACCTGCCTCCCGAGAAGCGCGTGAAGGTCTGGTGAACTTGAAGTGAAGGCGCGCCCCGGGGGCGTGTCCGACGCGGCGAGTCATGCGCCGTCTCGGAAATACGCCCCCGGGCTGGTAGGTTCGCGCGCCACCATGAGAATCCGCTCTCTTTCCGCCGCCGCGTGCGCCCTCTGGCTCACGCACTGCAGCCACGCTCCGACGCAGCTGGAGGCCCAGGCCCCCCATGCTCCCGCTCCGAGCGCCACCCCGTCCGCCGCCCCCGCCTCCAAGGCGAGCCCCGCGCCCGAGCGTCTGGCCTACCCGGTCGCGCGCAAGGACAACGTGGTGGACGACTACCACGGCACCCAGGTCGCCGACCCGTACCGCTGGCTGGAGAACCCGGACTCTCCCGAGTCCCGCCAGTGGATCGAAGCGCAGAACCAGCTCACCTTCGGCTATCTGGAGAAGATCCCCCTCCGGGCGCAGATCAAGCAGCGGATGACCGAGCTGTGGGACTACGAGAAATATGGCGTGCCCTTCCACGAGGGCAGCCGCTACTTCTTCTTCCGCAACAACGGCCTCCAGAGTCAGTCGGTGCTCTTCACCACCGACGCGCTCGACGCCGAGCCCCGCATGCTGCTCGACCCGAACACGCTGTCCGCGGATGGCACCGTGGCCCTCTCGGGCACGGCCGTCACCTCCGATGGCAACCTGCTCGCGTACGGTGTGGCCGCCGCCGGCAGTGACTGGAAGGAGATCCGCGTGCGTGACGTGCGCACGGGCAAGGACCTGCCGGACGTCGTCAAGTGGGTGAAGTTCTCCGGGGCCTCCTGGACCAAGGACGGCAAGGGCTTCTTCTACAGCCGCTATGACGAGCCGAAGGCCGGCGAGGCGCTGAGCGGCGCCAACTACTTCCAGAAGCTCTACTTCCACAAGCTGGGCACGCCGCAGAGCGAGGACACCCTCGTCTACGAGCGCAAGGACCAGAAGGAGTGGGGCTTCGGCGGCTTCGTCACCGAGGACGGGCGCTACCTCCTCATCCAGGTCTCGCGCGGCACCGAGCGCAAGAACCTCGTCTTCTACAAGGACCTGAAGGATCCCAAGGCCCGGGTCGTCGAGCTGCTGCGCGACTGGGATGGGCAGTACAGCTACATCGGCAACGACGGCACGACGTTCTGGTTCGAGACGGACCTGGACGCTCCGCGGGGCCGCGTCGTCGCCATCGACCTGCGCAAGCCGGAGCGCAAGAGCTGGAAGGAGATCATCCCCCAGGGCGAGGAGACGCTGTCGGGCGTGAGCTTCGTCAACGACCAGTTCATCGTCGACGTGCTGAAGGACGCCCACGCGCAGGTGCGGCTGTACTCGCGCGAGGGCAAGTCCTTGGGCGAGGTGGCGCTGCCCGGCCTGGGCTCCGTCTACGGCTTCGGCGGCAAGCGCAAGGACACCGAGACCTTCTACGGCTACGCCAGCTTCAACACGCCGACGACCATCTACCGGTATGACCTGAAGACCGGCCAGAGCCAGGTGTTCAAGGCGCCGACGGTGAAGTTCGATCCGTCGCAGTACGAGACGACGCAGGTCTTCTACACGAGCAAGGACGGCACCCGCGTCCCCATGTTCATCAGCCACAAGAAGGGGCTGAAGCTGGACGGGACGAACCCCACGATGCTCTACGGCTACGGCGGCTTCAACGCCTCGATGACGCCGAGCTTCAGCGTGGCCAACCTGGTGTGGATGGAGCAGGGCGGCGTCTACGCCCAGGCCAACCTGCGCGGCGGTGGTGAGTACGGCCGTGAGTGGCACCAGGCGGGCACGAAGCTGAAGAAGCAGAACGTCTTCAACGACTTCATCGCCGCCGCCGAGTGGCTCATCTCCAACCAGTACACCTCGTCCTCACGGCTGGCGATCAGCGGCCGCTCCAACGGAGGTCTGCTGGTGGGCGCCGCGGTGACGCAGCGTCCGGAGCTGTTCGGCGTGGCCCTGCCGGGCGTGGGCGTCATGGACATGCTGCGCTTCCACAAGTTCACCATCGGCTGGGCGTGGACGAGCGACTACGGCTCCTCGGAGAACCCCGAGGAGTTCAAGGCCCTCCATGCGTACTCGCCGGTGCACAACCTGAAGCCCCAGCGCTACCCGGCCATGCTCGTCCACACCGCGGACCATGACGACCGCGTGGTGCCCGGTCACAGCTTCAAGTTCACCGCGGCCGCCCAGGCGGCGCAGGCCGGCGAGGCCCCGGTGCTCATCCGCATCGAGACCAAGGCGGGCCACGGCGCGGGCAAGCCCACCGGGAAGATCATCGAGGAGTACACCGACCTGTGGGCCTTCTCTCTGGCCCAGATGGGGCTGGCCGGCGGGCAGACCGTGGCGGCCGATCAGTCGCGCTGAGCCTCGTGTGTCGAAGCGGGCGGGCATCCCGGCACGAGCCCGGGTGTCCGCCCGTTTGGATCATTGACGAGGGACCGACGGAGGAGGCTCCGAAGCAGTCACCTCGGTGAGCGCGCCCAGGAGTCGGTGGGTCCGCGTGCGCTCTTCCGCGAGGCCGCTCCTGTCGTAGATGACGAGGGCCTGCTCCAGGTGGGCTCGCGCCGTCGCGACCTCGCCTCGGGCGACCTGAAGCTCGGCCCAGATGACGTGCGTGTGGGCCTCCTCGAGCCGCAGCTCTCCGGCCACGAAGAGCTCCAGGCTGGCGAGGAGGTGGCTCTCGGCCTCGTCCCACTCCCCCCTCGCGGCGAGCGTCTGCCCCAGGATGCGCTCCGCGAGGGCCTCGGCGAAGATGCCTCCCGCGCCCCGGGCCTCCGTGATGGCCTGGTTGGCCTGCTCCACCGCCTCGGACAAGCGCCCCGTGCGCAGCGCCATCTCGGCGTCGCTCGTGGCGAACCAGTCCCTGCACAGCAGTTGCTCGCCCACGCCCTCCATCAGCGACTGACGCCGGGCCACGCTCGCCGCCGCCTCCTCGTACATGCCCAGGCGGATCCTCGCCCAGGCCTGGAGCCCCACGGCCAGGTACGTCAGCACCCGATCTCCGGACTGCTCCGCCGCCGCCATGGCCGCGTTGCTGGCCTCGAGCATGTGCGGCAAGTCCCGGCCGAACATGTAGATGTTGCCCAGCGTGAGGTGGCAGAAGGCCAGGCCCGTGAGGTCGTTCGCCTCCCGCGCGCGCGCGAGCGCCCGCCCATGCTCGGCCAGCCCGGCCTGGTACTGGCCGATGGCCGCGAGCGCGAAGGAGCGGAAGCCCACCGTCCAGAGCCAGTTCACCCACTCGCCCGAGCGCTCCAGGGGCCCGATGGCCTGCGCCAGCAGCCGCTCGGCCTGGCCGAAGTGGCCCTGGAGGGCCAACACCCGCCCCATCATGAAGGAGGGGATGGCGAGCAGGGCCTCGTCCTTCGTGCCCTGGCACTCCAGCAGGACGCGCTGGAAGTAGCCCATGGCCTCGTCATAGGCGCCCTGGTAGACGAGCAGCCGCCCGATCCAATAGTGCACGCGCGCCAGCCGCTCCTGGTCGAGCTCCTCTCCGGTGGCGCGCAGGCTCCAGAGGACCTTCTCCGCCTCCTCCATCCGCTGACGGTTGCGCTCCGGGGACACCGCGACGAAGGACACACTCACCAGCTTGATGGTCAGGTCCACCCGCTGCCGCTGGTGCTCCTGGGTATCGGACAGGTGCGAGAGGGCCTCCAGGGCCTTCGTGTAGTGCTCCCGCGCCTCGGCGTGGGCGTAGAGCCGGGCCGCGGCATCCCCGGCCGCCAGCAGGTGGGTGACGGCCCGCTCCCAGGCCCCGCCCCGCAGGTAGTGGCCGCCGATGACGCTGCGCAGCTCGCTCGCCCTGTCGAGGAAGAGCGACTCCAGCGCCTCGCCCACCTGGCGGTGCATCTCCCGGCGGCGCGACGCCAGCAGGCTCTGGTAGGCCATGTCCTGCGTGAGCGCGTGCTTGAACATGTACTCGAGCTCGGGGGTGCGCGCCCGCTCGCGGATGATGTCCTCGCGCTCCAGGTGTCCCAGGTCGGCGTCCACGCTCGCCGTATGCCGGGCGATGTGCATGAGGACGCGGTAGGGGAACACGCGGCCGAT
>NZ_DASVWK010000261.1:0-12835 GCF_036389735.1 Archangium sp.
CCAGGACTCCTGGTCCTTGTAGGCGCGCGCCACCTCGTCCTGCTTGGCCGCGTACGCGGCGAAATCCGCCAGCACGAGGTAGCGATCCTCCTCCATCAGGCTGTCCACCAGCGGCTTGAAGAGGTGCTTGTCCTCCGGCGAGAAGAAGCCCGAGGAGATGAGGTCCAGGGCCTCGCGCAGCTCCACGTTGCGCTCGTACTCGTCACGCGGCCGGTAGCCGGCGCGCTTGCGGGCGATCACCTCGTCGGCGGTGAGGCCGAAGAGGAAGAAGTTGTCATCGCCCACCGCCTGGCGGATTTCCACGTTCGCGCCGTCCAGCGTGCCCAGGGTGAGCGCGCCGTTCATCATGAACTTCATGTTGCCCGTGCCGGAGGCCTCCATGCCCGCGGTGGAGATCTGCTCGGACACGTCCGTGGCCGGGATGATGCGCTCGGCGAGGCTTACCCGGTAGTTGGGCACGAACAGCACCTGGAGGCCCGTGGTGCCCGCGTCGCTGTTGACCACCTCGGCGATGCCGTTGACGAGGCGGATGATGAGCTTGGCCAGGTGGTAGCCCGGCGCCGCCTTGGCCCCGAAGAGGAACACCCGCGGGGCGACGATGGTGCTGGGATCCCGCCGCGCCTTCATCCACAGCGACACGATGTGCACCGCGTTGAGCAGCTGGCGCTTGTACTCGTGCAGGCGCTTGATCTGCACGTCGAAGATGGCGTTCGGGTCCAGGTTCACCCAGCAGAGGTCCCTCAGGTAGCGCGAGAGGTCCTCCTTGTTCTGCTTCTTCACCTCGGCGAAGGCCTTGCGGAACGCGGGATCCTCCGCGTGCGGCACCAGCTTCTGGAGCTGCTCCAGGTCCGTCGTCCACCCGTTGCCGATGCGGCTGGTGATGAGCTTGGACAGTCGCGGGTTGCTCCACACCATCCAGCGGCGGGGCGTCACGCCGTTGGTCTTGTTGTTGAAGCGCTCGGGGTACATCTCCGCGAAGTCGGTCAGCACGTCGCGCCGCAGCAGGTTGGTGTGCAGCTCGGCCACGCCGTTGACGCTGTGGCTGCCCACCACCGCCAGGTGGGCCATGCGGATCTTCTTCTCCGGGCCCTCCTCCACCAAGCTCAGCCGCCGCATCCGCTCATGGTCGAACGGGTAGCGGATCTGCACCTGCCGCAGGAAGCGGTGGTTGATTTCGTAGATGATTTCCAGGTGGCGCGGCAGCAGGCGCTCGAAGAGCGTGGCGGGCCACTTCTCCATGGCCTCGGCCAGGAGCGTGTGGTTGGTGTAGCCGAAGGTGGCCTGGGTGATGGCGAAGGCCTCGTCCCACTGGAGGCGCTTCTCGTCCACGAACACGCGCATCAGCTCGGCCACGGCGATGGCCGGGTGGGTGTCGTTGAGCTGGATGGCCGCCTTGTTGGGGAAGTCGCGGAAGTCCGTGTGGTTCTTCAGGTAGCGCCGGACGATGTCCGCGATGGAGCAGGCGACGAAGAAGTACTGCTGCTTGAGGCGCAGCTCCTTGCCGGCCTGGAAGGCGTCGTTGGGGTAGAGGACCTTGGAGATGACCTCCGAGTCGTTCTTCTCCACCACCGAGCGCTCGTAGTCACCGGCGTTGAAGAGGAGCAGGTCGAACTCCTCGCTGGCGCGCGCCTGCCACAGCCGCAGGGTGTTGACGGTGTTGTTGCCGTAGCCGGCGATGGGCGTGTCATAGGGCACGCCGACGACCGTCTTGCCGCCCACCCAGCGCGCCATGGGCCGCCCGTCGGCGCCCTGGTGGTGCTCCACGCGCCCGAAGAAGCGCACCGGCACCGCCTTCTCCGGCCGGACGATCTCCCAGGGGTTGCCGAACTTCAGCCACTCGTCGGCGCGCTCCACCTGATAGCCGTCGACGATGTCCTGGGTGAAGATGCCGAACTCGTAGCGGATGCCGTACCCCATGCCGGGGTAGCCGAGCGTGGCCAGCGAGTCGAGGAAGCACGCCGCCAGGCGCCCCAGGCCACCGTTGCCCAGGCCCGCGTCCGGCTCCATCTCGATGAGCGTGGTGAGGTCCACGCCCACCTCGCGCATGGCCTGCTCGGCGGCCTCGTACATGCCGATGTTGATGAGGTTGTTGCCGAGCGCGCGCCCCAGCAGGTACTCGGCGCTGAGGTAATAGGAGCGCTTCACGTCCTGCTCGTAGTAGGTGCGCGCGGTGCGGACCCACCGTTCGGTGAGCCGGTCACGCACGGCGAGCGACAGGGCCATGAAGCGGTCGTGCGCGGTGGCCGTCTCGGCGTTCTTGCCACGCGAGTAGCGCACATGCTGGAGGAAGCCATGACGCACGTTGTGCGGATCCAGCCCGGTGCGGCTGGGCTCACGCCCCGTGTCGTGCGTGTCGGACGCGGAGGATTGCGGCAGAGCGACAGGTGCGGGGTTGGACATTCGGTGTGCTCTTCGAAGGGGAAATCGGAGGGGAAAACAGCGGGGCTCGCCAGGGTAGCCCGAGCCGGAGGGGCTCGCACCGAAAGAAAAAATGCGTGCTCCTAGAGCGAGCAGGCGCTCCGGCGGAGGCGTTGGGAACTGGAATTTCCGGCTGGAATCCCGGGTTGTCGGAGGTTCCCTTCCGGGTCTTTCCGGAGTGGAGCGTGCTTCGCAGAGTGCTCGCGGATCCCGCGAGGACTCTGGTAGGAAGCAGGAGCATCCAGGTCCTGCCCCCGGCCTGGAACCCGGAAGGTTCTCTCATGCCCAGCGACAAGAACGATCTCGCTCAGCGGATCGCCATCTGCAAGCCCGAGGACACCGTTCGCGGCTTCATCTTCAAGTCGGTGTACGGGCTGGTGGAGAAGCGCGCGGGCAGCGCGGGCGTGGATCGCATGCTGCAGCAGCTCCGGGTGAACAAGATGCCGGTGGACTTCTTCTCCTACCCGGCGGCGGACTTCCTGCGGCTGCTCTACATGGCGGCGGACGTGCTGGAGCCCCAGTTCCCCACCGTGGAGGACGCGATCCGGGCGTGCGGGGCCGCCACCGTGACGGGCTTCTTCAACTCCTACGTGGGCCACACGCTGGTGAAGCTCATCGGGATGAATGATCCCAAGCGGCTCTTCTCCTCGGTGCAGACCGTCTATTCCACGCTGGTGAGCTATGGCAACCGCTCCTACCAGGACCTGGGGCCGGGCCGCTTCCGGCTGGACTACGCGGGAGACATGCAGCCGGTGTACTTCCACGAGGGCGCCCTCACCGAGGCGGTGCGCGTGATGCGCGGCAACGGCCAGGTGAAGGGCACGGCCCTCGCGGTGAACCACGCCCAGTACGTGGCGGAGTACACCTGAGGGCCGTCTCCGGACGGCTCAGCCCTGCTTCTGTCCGGCCCAGAAGATGTTGGTGCCGGAGGAGGCGTCCAGCACGTTCTCCACCGTCTTCAGCCCTCGGGACGGCGGGCCCTCGCACACCGCCTGGAACTCCGCCTGCGTGCGGTGGATGACGTACCAGTCGCAGACGTACTCCATGAAGGAGCGCCAGGGGTTCTCCTGGTGCAGGTTCGTCAACAGCAGCAGTCCGCCGGGCGCCAGCTGGGTGAGCATCGTCTCCAGGAAGCGCGCGATGACGTTGTCCTTGAGGTAGTCGAGGATGCCCGCGGCGATGATGACGTCCATGGGGCCGTTGGGGTTGTGCAGCTGCTCCGGGGCGTCGCGGTGGCGCAGCAACTGGTAGGTGGACAGCTGGACGATGTTCAGCTGCGGCGGCGGCACGCCGTTGCGCGGCAGGCGCGCGAGCTTCTCGAACTGGCGGCGGTTGAAGTCGAGCGGGGCCGGGTCGAAGTCGCACAGGGTGAAGTCACCGGTGCCGCCCAGGGCGGTGAACTCGCGCAGCGTGTGCTCGGGCCCGCAGGCGAAGGACAGCACGCGCAGGGGCCTGCCCAGCGTCTCCTGGTGGCGGTGCAGTTGGCCGAGCAGCCAGGGCACGCGCGCCCGGTGCGCCCGGCCGGGACCGCAGTTGATGGAGTAGTGCGTCAGCAGCCGCGCCAGCGGGGAGACGCCGCGATCCTCGGTGTCGAAGATCATCTCCACCGTGACGTAGTCACCGGGGTAGCCCAGGGGCTTGTCCACGGCGCGCCGCACGAAGGGGCTCTGCAGGAAGAAGGGCTGGACGGCCGAGCGGTGGTGCTCCAGGGCGCGCTCGCGCTCCTCCTCCGTCAGCTGGCTGTCCAGGGTGGTGAGGCGGGCGAAGAGGCTGTCGAGCCAGGCCGTGACCTCGGGGATGCGCCGCTGGAGCACGGCGGCCTGCTCCAACTGCATCTGCTGGCGCTGCGCGGGATCTCTCGGGAAGCGCGCCAGACGCTCCGGGAGGCCTTGCTGCATCTCATCGCTGAGCTGAGCGAGCCCGCGGTGGAGCTCTTCGGCGGTATTGATGAATTCGGCGATAGCGGACATTCGATCTGTCTTGAGGAGGGTGGGGGGGCACTGCTCACGACGCGAGGAACACCCCATCCTATCAGACAGGTCGGGCGGCGCGGAGGGGGGGCTGCTCGCACCTCCCGCGCCTTCCCGACGGAGGGCGCCGCCGACCCTACAGCCGAGGTCAGGCGGACATCCCGGGAAGAACCTACTTCCGCGCGTCCACGGCGGCCACCGAGACGGTGTCCAGTTGCCGCGCCAGAGGGGCCACCTTGGCGCTGAAGTCGGCCAGCAGGCTCTTGGGCAGCGGCTCCGTGCGCGGGAAATTCTGGTTGAGCGGGTTGACGTGGCCGCCGTTGCGCTTGAGGGCGTAGTGCAGGTGCGGGCCGGTGCTCCGGCCCGTGTTGCCCGAGTAGGCGATGACCTGCTTCTGGCTCACCCGGGCGCCCACGCGCACCCCGGCGCCGTACTTCGACAGGTGCAGGTAGCACGTCTCGAAGGCATTGGCGTGCCGCACGCAGACGGTGTTGCCGCCCGCGCCGGTGTTGTGCGCCACGGTGACGGTGCCGTCCGCCACGGACCACACCGGGGTGCCGATGGCGGCCGCGTAGTCCACGCCGTTGTGCGCCTTCACGTACTTGAGCACCGGGTGGACGCGGCTGCCGAAGCGGCTGGTGACGTGGGCGTACTTCAGCGGGCTCTTCAGGAAGGCCTTGCGCGCGCTCGCCCCGTCCTCCTGGAAGAAGCTCGCCTTGCCGTCCGGCAGCTCGTAGCGGAACACGCGCTTGGTGCCCACCGACTCGCCCTCGTACGTCGCCGCCAGCACCTCGCCGTAGCGCAGGATGCGGCCCTTGGAGACGAACTTCTCCACCAGCGCCCGCGCCCGGTCTCCCCGGCGCACGTCCCGGTAGAAGTCGATGTCCCAGGCGAACACGTCCGCCAGCACCATCCCGATGACCGGATCCTCGCCCGCGGCCAGCGCCGCCTCGTACAGCGAGTTGTTGATCTCCAGCGACACCAGGCCGATCTGCTTCTCCACCTCGATGGAGCGCTTGCTGCCGACGAACTTGTCGCCGTCGCGGCGCACCTGCCACTCGTCCACCGCGCTCTGCCGGTAGTCGAAGAAGTCCAGCACGCCCTCGCGCATCACCAGGCGGAACTGGTCGCCCACCCGCGACTTGCGGAAGTCGAACACGCCCTCCAGCGCGGAGATGAGCGCCCCCACCTGCTCCGGCGGAAGCCCCGCCTCCTGCAGTGCCACCGCCATCGGCTGGTTGGGCTCGATGCGGCGGTTCTTCACGGTGTAGGCGGTGGAGGCTTCGGCGAACGGGGCGGCCAGCAGCACACCCAGGCACAGAACGGTAGCGGCGAGTCTCATGGGGCTCGCGCAGTCTAGGAGAGCTACAGGCCTGTGCCCAACTTCCGGCGGAACATTTCCGCGTCCCGCCGGGGGCTCGGTTGCACGCTCGGGCTCCAGGATTCAGGAGCGCTGTGCATTTGCGGCACGGTGGAAAATCAGAGGTCTATCTTCTTCTCCGTGTGGTTGGTGCCGTCGAAGCGCAGCATCATGCCCTTGTTGTCGTACTTGGTGATGATGCAGGTGGGCCGCCGCCACAGCGACTGGAGGTTGCGCAGCGTCTCGCGCGCGTAGTCCCCCTTCAGGTCCTGCCCGTCGTGCTTGTGCGCCAGCAGCAGCTCGCCCCGGTTCTCGTGGTTGGCGTCCACCACCTCGATGATCGGCTGGCCGAAGTTGGTGAGCCCCTGCAGCAGCTTGTTCTTCACCTTGCGGAACTCTCGGTCGAGGATCTCCCACGAGTTGCGCTTGTCGTTGAAGCCGTAGACGAACAGCTTCTGATCGATCGCGAACTCGGGCGTCAGGAACGTGTCGATGAAGGTGATGTCGTTGTAGTGCTTGCGCACCTCGAAGATCTTCTCGCGGCCCGCGCCCAGCTTCTTGTCCCAGGAGCGGCGCGCGCGCAGGTCATCGCACTCGTCCCACTCCTTGCCGAAGCGGCCCTTGTTCCAGCGCTCCTCGATGTCCCGCCACAGCTCGATGCCCAGCTTGTACGGGTTGAGCGCCCCGGGCCGGGTCCCCATGGTGCCCGAGTGCCGGTCCGCGTAGTCGATGATCTCCTCATCCTTGAGCGCGCGCCGGGTCATGATCGTGGAGTGCCAGTAGCTGGCCCAGCCCTCGTTCATGATCTTCGTCTGGCCCTGCGGGGCGAAGTAGTGGGCCTCGTCGCGGATGATGGAGAGGACGTCCGACTCCCACGGCTCGAGCGGGGCGTGCTCCAGCAGGAAGAGCAGCACGTCGCGCTGGGGGCGCTCGGGGAACTTCTTGGCCCGCTGCTTCTCGTCCTCCACCTTCTGGCGCTGGCTGTCGAGGAACTCGGAGGGGTTGATGAAGCCGCGCATGTACTCGCGGTCCACCTTGAAGCCCTCCACCCGCTCGTTGGACTTCATCTCGTCCTCGGCCCGCTTGGGGTCCGGGTTGCGACGGATGTGCGGGGCGTGCTGGTCGATGAGGTTCTCCAGCGACAGCGTCCGGTCGATGAAGTCCTCCACCTTCTCCACGCCAATCTTGTCGATCCACCGGCGCACGCGCGTGGCGTGGTTCGCCATGTCGTCGATCATCCGGCGGTTGGTGTGGCGGAAGGAGAAGTTGTTCTTGAAGAAGTCGCAGTGGCCGTACACGTGCGCCATCACGAGCTTCTGATCCACGTCCGAGTTGCTCTCCTGCAGGTACGCGTAGCAGGGGTCGTTGTTGATGACGAGCTCGTAGATCTTGCTGAGCCCGTACTCATAGCCCTTGGAGAGCTGCTCGTACTCCATGCCCCAGCGCCAGTGAGGGTAGCGCGTGGGGAAGCCTCCATAGGAGGCCACCATGTTGAGCTCGTCGTAGCTGACGACCTCGAAGATGGTCTCGAAGAAGTCGAGACCGAACCCGCGGGCATAGCCCTCGATCTCCTCCTTCAACTTCGACAGGCTCGGGGTGAGGCTCTTGGGCATCGCGAGCTCCAGGGGGCGAGAGGCCTAACGGCCCTTGCCGAGAAAATCCTTGATGGAGGCGTAGATCGCGTCTTTGTCCGCGATCTCGCTCAAGGCGACATTGTTGGAATCCCCGATGGCTTCGCGCAGGTCCTTGATGAACTGACCGCTGCCGTAGGGGCTCTCGACCTGGCCGTAGGCGAACTGGTTGACGCCGGGGAGGATGTCCTCGCGCAGCATCTCGATGCACTGGCGCGTGTCATCCGCGCTCCAGTTGTCGCCGTCGGAGAAGTGGAACGGGTACACGTTCCACGCGCTCTTCGGGTAGTCCGCCTTGATGATGTCCCGGCACAGCTTGTAGGCACTGGAGATCATCGTGCCGCCGGACTCCCGGGTGTGGAAGAAGGTGTCCCGGTCCACCTCGCGCGCCACGGCGTCGTGGATGATGTAGCGCGACTCCAGGCCCTTGTACTGGTGGCGCAGCCACGTATCGAGCCAGAAGCTCTCGACGCGGACGATCTCCTTCTGCTCGTCACCCATCGAGCCGGACACGTCCATCATGTAGATGATGACCGCGTTGGTGTCCGGCAGCTCCTGGAGCTTGTAGCTGCGGTAGCGCCGGTCCTCGCGCGTGGGCACGATGATGGGCCGGTTCGGGTCATACGTCCCCATGGCGATCTGCCGCTTGAGCGCCTGTTTGTAGGTGCGCTTGAAGTGACGCAGCGACTCGGGGCCGGTGGTGTTGACCCCGGTGTACTTGATCTTCTGGGTGACGATCTTCTCGCTGTGCCGGCGCTCGATGTGGGGGAGCTGGAGCTCCTCCCCCAGAATCTGCGCCAGCTCATCGAGGGTGACGTCGACCTCCAGGGAGTGGTCGCCCTCTCCCTGACCGGCCTGGTGCCCGTCCCCGGGCTGTACCGAGCCCGGGGAGAGCTGCTGACCCACCTCACCATCTCCCTGTCCGACGCCCCCCTGCTCCTTGTGGCCGTACTTGAAGTGGGGAATGTCGATGAACGGGATGGGGATGGAGATGGAATCCTTCCCCTTCTTCCCGACCATCTCCCCCTTCTGCACGTACTTGCGCAGGTTGGCTTTGATCTTCCCCCGGACGATCTGCTTGAAGCGCGAGTGGTCTTGGTGGATCCGCAGCGACACGTTGGCCTCCTTGCCTACTCCTTGGCGTCACCGCGCGCGAAGATGCTGGCCACGAAGTTGAGCACGTCCGTGGAGCAGATCTCGCAGTACCCGGAGTTCTTCATCAGCCGGTCCTTGACCAGGTCGATCTTCTCCTGGGTCTCCTTGTCCACCACGCTGGACACGAGGTTCTTGAGCTTGATGCTGTCCTTCTGATCCTCGAACAGCTTGAGCTCCAGCGCCTTGTGGAGCCGCTCGTTGGTCCGGTAGTTGAAGCTCTTGCCATCCACGGCGAGCGCGCCGATGTAGTTCATGATCTCCCGGCGGAAGTCGTCCTTGCGGCTGTCCGGGATGTCGATCTTCTCCTCGATGCTGCGCATCAGGCGCTCATCCGGCTCCTCGTAGAGGCCGGTGTACTTGTTGCGGACCTTCTCCTTCTGGGTGTAGGCCTTGATGTTGTCGATGTAGTTGCCGCACAGCTTGCCGATGGCGTCCTCGTCGGCGCTGATGGCGCGCTGGACCTCGTTCTTGACGATGTCCTCGTACTCCTGCTTCACCGAGGTGAGCATCTCCTTGAAGCGCTTGCGCGAGTCCTCGTTGTTGATGAGCGAGTGGCCCTTGAGACCGGCCTCCAGCTCGTTGAGGACCATGAAGGGGTTGATGCAGCCCTCCCCCTTGTCGCTCACCAGGGCATTGGAAATCTTGTCCTGGATGTAGCGGGCGCTGATGCCCTCGAGGCCCTCGCGGCTGGCCTCCTTGCGCAGCTCCTTGATGTTGTCCTCGGTGAAGTTGGGCAGCGTCTTGCCGTTGTAGAGCTTGAGCTTCTGCAAGAGCGAGAGGTTGTGCTTCTTGGGCTCCTCCAGGCGCGTGAGGACGGCCCACATGGCGGCCATCTCCAACGTGTGCGGAGCGATGTGCTTGCCCTTGATGGCGCGGGAGTTGAAGTCCTTCTCGTAGATCTTCACCTCCTCGCTGAGCTTGGTGATGTACGGGATGTCGATCTTCACCGTACGGTCGCGCAAGGCCTCCATGAACTCGTTGTTCTCGAGCTTCTTGTACTCGGGCTCGTTGGTGTGCCCGATGATGACCTCGTCGATGTCCGTCTGGGGGAACTTCTTGGGCTTGATCTTGTGCTCCTGCGAAGCCCCGAGGAGATCGTAGAGGAAGGCCACGTCGAGCTTGAGCACCTCGACGAACTCGATGAGGCCGCGGTTGGCGATGTTGAACTCGCCATCGAAGTTGAAGGCGCGCGGGTCGGAGTCCGAGCCGTACTCGGCGATCTTCCGGTAGTTGATGTCACCGGTGAGCTCGGTGGAGTCCTGGTTCTTCTCGTCCTTGGGCTGGAAGGTGCCGATGCCGATGCGGTCCTTCTCGCTGAAGACGAGGCGGTTGACGCGGATGTGGTCGATGACCTTGGAGAACTCGCCCTTGTACTGCGTCATCAGCTCCTTGAAGACGAAGCGGCAGGCGGGGCACAGCTCGCTGCCATCCGGGATGGTGTAGCCGCTCTCCGGCGGGCACAGCTCGCTGAAGACCCGGCCGCGCCACTCGCGGGGGATGAGGTTGAGGGGCTCCTCGTTCATCGGGCACTTCATCTTCTCGCGCACCGTGGAGCCGTCGGGGCCCTTCTTCTCGGTGAGCCAGGAGAAGGTGTAGGCGGCGCCCTCGGGCGTGCGGGAGTACTCCTCCAGGCCCTTCTTGAGCAGGCGGGCGATGGTGGACTTGGACGAGCCCACCGGGCCGTGCAGGAGGATGACGCGCTTCTCGGTGCCGTAGCCCTGGGCCGCCGACTTGAAGACGTTGACGAGCTTCATCAACGGCACGTCCAGGCCGAAGATGGCGTCGCGGCCGCCGAACTTCTCGTCACTGAAGAAGTGGTAGCGTGTGAGCTTCTTCTTGTTGTCGATGTACTCCGACTTCCCGTGGCTGAGGATCATGTCGTAGATCCTCTGGAAGGCGGTGCGGGTGACCTTCGGGTTCTTGCGGACGATCTCGAGGTAGTCCTCGAACGAGCCCTCCCAGTGGAGCTCCGCGTAGGTCTTCACGTCTTGGAACGCGGCGATCTTCGCGATCCACGAACCTTTGTTCTCGACGTCCTTCATGTTGCTCCCTCGGCCGCCCCGGAGCGCGGGATTTCCGCGCCTTTAGAGGGCCCAAAATTGAACCTGGGGGTGGACACGCCCAATTCCACACCCCCCGCGACGGGTCCCAGGCGACACGACTGCCTGTCCTGCCCTTTCGGGACCCCGCCGCGGGGTGGGACCGCGTGGCAACTCGTGTCGGAGGAGCGCGATGCCGATGCATCGTGCCCCGCCTCCACGGGGTGAAAAGGCACACTCCATTATAAGGACGGCCCTTCCCGCACGTGAGGCAGTCGCACGTCCGTCGGTCATCAGTGAACTGAGGTACGAGGGGACGGGTGGAAATTGAACGTTCAGCTGTGGGGCAGGGTCCCTGCCTGCTCTACATGTCGGCGCGCGGTGGGCCACGGCCTCCACCTCGCCAAGGGAATGCGCATCGCGGACGGCCAAACACGCCCGGGCCGCCACCGGGGGCAGGGTGCCCCGGCGACGGCCCGGTGGGTGCGACTCAGCGGCGGCTTACTGCGACAGCGCCTGCTGGTTGGCGAGGCGGCGGGCGCACTCGGCCTTCATGTCCACGTAGTAGTCCTTGGCCGAGAGCGAGATGGCCTTGGTGTACAGCTCCAGCGCCTCCGGGTACTTGCCCGAGGCGTCCAGCAGCACCGCCAGGTTGTAGAGCGCCGCGGGGTTCTGCGGGTTGCCCTGCACGTAGGCCTCCATCTCCGTGATGGCGCGCGGCACGTTGCCGTTACGCGCCACCTCGATGATCGGCTTCTGCGCCTTGTCGTCACCGTCCATGCGGATGGACTTCTGCACGTACATGGGCGTGATGTCGTAGAGGATGCGGCTCACCAGCGCCCGCGCCGCGTTGCCGATGGCCTGGTCCTTGTCCTCGCCACGGCCCGTGGTCTCGTACTCCTGCTCGGCCAGCATCGCCTTGCCCGCGGCGTTGAAGGCGGTGACGCTCACCACCGTCTTGGCCTCGTAGAACTTCTCCTCACGCTCGGTGGCGTTGCCCTTGCTGTCGGTGCCCTTGACGATCTCCGTCTTCTTCTCGGCGTCCCAGTCGTTGACGTCGATGCGCAGGCCGATCTCGTCCTGGCTCTGGGCGGGACCGCTGCCGGCGTTGATGATCTGCACCGAGCGACCGGCCACCTTCACGACGATGCCCTCGTCGGAGCGGTCCGCCACCTGGAAGTAGCCTCCGCCGCGGGCCTGGCGGGTCAGCTCATCGAGCATGAAGTCGCGGGCGCCCTTGCGGCCCTCGGTCTGAACCACCGTCAGCCGCTTGGCGGCACCCAGGTTCACCCGGGCCGGCTGGAGGACGTTGACCTTCAGGGACGGCGCACAGCCCACCGCGAGCGTGGTGGCGAGCGCCAGGACGATGTGACGCAGAGAACGAGTCGAAAGCATGTGTGGTGAATCCCCCGTTTAAGAGTGGCCCAGCTTGACTTGGGCGGGACGCACGCTAGCACGAGCTCCAGGCGAGCAGACAAGCTGGTGGGTCCTGAAAGACCCCCTTTTTCGGGATGCCCGCTTGGCTTTGGGCCGGGCCTGCGTATTCTCCGCGCCCTCCATGTCGTCCGCTTCGAACGCCCCCGTCCTTCCCGCCGCTCCCCCTGGTTCCACGCCCGCGCTCTCCGCGGTCCCGGAGCCGCTCGCGGAGCCGAGTTCCCGCCTGCTGCTGGGGCTTCTCATCGCCGCGGCGCTGCTACCGCGCCTGCTGTTGATGCCCTTCAACGAGAACTTCTACGGGGACGCGGTGGCGCGCACGGAGCTGGCCGAGCGCTGGGCGCGCGCCCCTCACCTCATCACCTCCTATGCGGACGGGGCCTTCCAGTTCGGGCCCCTGCATCTGTACCTCGTGGGCGCCGTGCTGAAGGTGGTGCCGGACAAGGCGCTCGCGGGCCGGCTGGTGAGCCTGCTCTTCGGGGTGCTGGCGGTGGTGCCTCTCTTCTCGCTCACCCGGCGCCTCTTCGACTGGCGCGCCGGCGTGTGGGCCTCGCTGGCCTTCTGCGTCTGGGGCATGCACCTCCAGATGTCCACGACGGCGGCCAGCGAGTCGCTCTCGCTCTTCCTCATGCTCTGGGTCTTCGCGCTCTGCGCCGAGGGCCTGGACGAGAACCGCTTGGGGCCCATCTTCGGGGCGGCGGTGGTGCTCAACCTGGCGTGCGCCACCCGCTATGACGCGTGGATGTTCATCCCGCTGCTGTGCGTGGGGCTGCTGCTGTGGGGCGAGGACCGGGTGGCCGGCCTCACCCGCGCCGTGGGCTTCGGTCT